>JBBQQJ010000165.1:0-6035 GCA_038216165.1 Gemmatimonadales bacterium
AGTGCTCCTGGGTGATCCGGCCGTCGTGCACCAGCACCAGCGCCGCCCCGACCACCGAGTCCGCCTCGGCGTAGCTGTGCAGGGCCGCGACGGCGTCGGGCCAGCGCGCCGGGGGGGGCAACGGCTCGGGAGCGGTGGCGCGGGTCTGGGCCGCAAGGGGTGATGCCACAAGGACGGCACCGATGAGCAGGTGGTGGCGGGCGGTTCGCAACGGGGCCATCCTGCAGTATCCCCCTGCCGCGGCCGCCGGGCAACCCGCCCGTCCCGTGCGCTACCGCCCGACGCGGAGGCCGAGGTGGAGTGCGCTCCGCCACGCGGTGCGTCGCTCGAACCCTCCCGGCAACTCGTCATCGGTGAAAAGTGATCCGCCGCGGGCGCCCTCCACCCGCGCGATGGCCCGCCAATGAGGGGTCAGCGGCACCTCGCCCTCAAGGGCGCCGGTGAGCAGGGTCCGGCTCCGCGACTCGCTCACCAGGTCGCCGAAGCTCCAGCGCTCGCGCGCCGCGCCCACGAGGGCATGGAGCTGCGGCCCAGTGGGAGCACCCACGAGGCGTCGCCCGACCTCCACCCCGACCGCCGTGGCGCGCAGGGCATCGGTGGTGATGATCCCGGCGGTCTCGCCCAGGATCACCAGATCGGCGTGGGTACGCCGGAGGGAGGCCGCCACCCGCCAGGCCCCGCGGTCGAATCCCGTTGCCACGGCGACGTCGCGCGTCGGGGCCGGGCGGAGGTCCGGGACATCGGCATCCTCCGGGGCGGTGGCGTGGCCGGCGGCGCCCGCAGGGCCGGAACGCAACGTCAGGTGGACCTGCGCGCCGAGGGTGGCTGGCAGGGCGAGGCAGAGGGCGAGGGCAACGACGGGGTGGCGCATGAGAGCTCCAGGCTGGGGAGGCGGCAACGTTCGCCGCCCGGCCTCAACCCCGGCTCAAATGCTGGCCACGGCGGTCCTGCGGGGCGTGGTTATGTTCTGCCGCACGCTCTCAGGAGGAGAATCGGCGATGCGCGTGGTGCTGCAGCGGGTGAGCGAGGCAGAGGTCAGCGTGGCGGGCGAGGTGATCGGCACGGTCGGTCGCGGCTACCTCCTGTTGGTCGGCTTCGCGCACACCGACACCGAGGCGGAGGTGGGCTGGATGGCCGAGAAGGTGGTGGGGCTTCGGCTCTTCACCGACGACGTTGGCAAGATGAACCTGGGTCTGACCGAGGTGGCGGGCGGCCTCCTCGTGATCTCCCAGTTCACGCTCTACGGCGACGTCGCGAAGGGACGCCGACCCTCGTTCATTGACGCGGCGCGGCCCGAGGTCGCCATCCCGCTGTACGACGCCTTCCGCGCCGCGCTCGCGGCAACGGGGGTGCCGGTGCAGCATGGGGCATTCGGGGCCGACATGCAGGTGCGCCTCGTCAACGACGGTCCCGTCACCCTGATCCTGGAACGCAGCCCGGCATGAGTCTCCCCACGATCGTCCTCGCCTCTGCCTCCCCGCGCCGCAAGCAGTTGTTGGAGATGCTCGGCCTTGACCTGCTCGTGGTGCCGGCGCACGTGCAGGAAATCCCGCTCCCGCGCGAGACGCCGGCGGCCTATTCGCGGCGCCTGGCGCGCGACAAGGCCCGCGCCGTGCCGGGGCGGCTCGTGCTCGGGGCCGATACGATCGTGGTGCGCGACGGGGCGATTCTCGAGAAGCCGCGGGACGACGCGCATGCGCTCGAGATGCTGCTCGCGCTGCAGGGACGCGCGCACGAGGTGATCACCGCGATCTGCCTGGTGGCCGATGGGGTGGAGCGCGAGGCGGCGGACTGCACCACGGTCACCTTTCGCCCGGCTGACGCGGCCTACCTGCGCGCCTACATCGCCACCGGCGAGTCGCACGACAAGGCGGGGGCCTATGGGATCCAGGGCTGGGGTGCGGCGTTGGTCGAGCGGGTGGAGGGCGACTTCTTCGGGGTGATGGGGTTACCTGTGCGCCTGGTGCTGCGGCTGCTCGAGGAGGCGGGGTACCCCTACCGGTTCGCCGACGGCGGCGGCGCGTAGCGCGGCGATCACCGCACCGGCCTTGGCCACCGTCTCCTGGAACTCCGCCTCGGGCACCGAGTCGGCCACGATGCCTGCCCCGGCCTGCACGTGCGCGGCGCGGGGGGTGAACACCGCCGTCCGGATGGCGATGGCGGTGTCGAGCGTGGTGGCGCCGTAGCCCACGTAGCCCACGGCGCCCCCGTAGGGGCCGCGCCGGGTCGGCTCCATCTCGTCGATGATCGCCATGGCGCGCACCTTGGGTGCGCCGCTCAGCGTCCCGGCGGGGAAGGCCGCTGCCAGCGCGTCGAGCGCATCGAGGCCGTCGCGCAGCATGCCGCGCACCTCGCTGACGAGGTGCATCACCTGCGAATAGCGCTCCACCCCCATCTGCTCCACCACGTGGACCGTGCCGTAGGCCGCCACGCGTCCCACGTCGTTCCGGCCGAGGTCGACCAGCATCAGGTGCTCGGCAACCTCCTTCGGGTCGGCCCGCATCTCGGCCTCGAGGGCCGCGTCGGCCTCGGGCGTGGCACCGCGCCGACGGGTGCCCGCGATCGGGCGGACGGTCACCTCGCGCCCGGTCACCCGGACGAGCACCTCGGGCGACGCCCCGGCGAGGCTGAGCTCGCCGAGCCGGAGGAAGTAGCAGTAGGGGGCCGGGTTGAGGGCCCGCAGCCAGCGGTAGGTCAGGAACGGATCGGGGGGGGGGACCACATCGAGGCGGCGCGAGAGCACGATCTGGAAGGCGTCACCGGCGGCGATGTAGTCCTTGCATCGCAGGACGTCGGCACGGAAGCGATCGTCGGGATAGGGCGAGGGCGGTGCCGGCTGGGCCGGTGACGACCCTGACGGGACCGCCAGCGGCTGCAGGTGGGCCTCCCCCCCGAGCCGGGCGAGCCAGTCGGCGGCACGCCCCTCGGCCGCCGCGATCCCCGCGCGGAGGGCATCGTCGTCCATCTCCGGCGCCACCACCACGTTGGCGATCACGATGGCGCGATGGAACAGGTGGTCCAGGACGAGGAGGGTGTCCACGACCATCGCCACGGCATCGGGGAGATCCCGGTCGTCGTGGGGGGGGGATGGCAGCGCCTCCAGGGTCCGGACCACGTCGTAGCCCCACATCCCGACGGCACCCCCGGTGAAGGGCGGCAGGCCGGGCAGCGCCGGGGCCGTGGTGCGCCGGAGCAGCGCCCCGAGATGCGCGAGCGGGGCGGTGTCGCGGGCGACCTCCTGCCAGGCGCCATCGGCACCGAGCGCCTCGACCGTGGTGCCGCGATAGCGATAGACGGTCGTGGGTTCGGTCGCGAGGAAGCTCCAGCGCGCCCAGCGCTCCCCCCCCTCCAGTGACTCGAGCAGGAACCCGTGGTCCCCGCGGTGGAGCTTCGCGAACGCCGTGACCGGGGTGTCGCCGTCGAGGATGACCTCACGGGTGATCGGCACCCGACGGTGGCCCGCTGCGATCGCCGCACGGCAGCGTGCGAGAGGCGCACTCATCGCGCCGCCGCCAGATGATAGGTGCCCGCCGTGTCGAGCGTCACCTGCATGATGTCGCCGGCGGGCCGCGTGGCGCGGATGAACTGGAACCGGTCACCAGCGAGCACCCGACCCATGCCGAGCGCCTGCTCGAGGCGGGTCACGGAGGGGTAGCGTTCGGTGGCGCCCTGGGGCGCCACGAAGTGGGCGGCGTAGCTGAAGCGCAGCGTCGTCCCGGTCGGGAGTGCCGGTTCGGCCGTGATGGTGAGGCCGTACCGGCCAGGCGTCGGCAGCAGGCGCAGCTCCAGCTCGCCGCGACGGCTGCTGTCGGGGGCCACCGTGACCACCGCGAAGGTGGCGTTGTCGGGGGCCGGGTGCCGCATCACGATCGTCCGGCCCGCGGCGGCGTCGAAGCCCACCACGGTGTCCGTCGGCGAGGGGCCCCCGCGCCCCACGAGCCAGACCGAGTCGAGTGCCATCGGCCCGCGGGTGGCGAGCTGCACCGAGGACTCCGGGTCGCCTCCCGCGCCGAAGCGCTGCTTCGCGCAGCCGCCCGTGAGGACAAGGAGGAGTGCCAGCGCTCCTATCTTCCCTCGATGCCACCATGCTGCCGTTTCCTCTGGTGCCTCGGGGCGCTGCTCCCCGCCGCCCTGGCGGGGCAGGCGTGGCAGCGTGGCGACAGCATTCCCGCCATGCAGGCCGCGGCCGATGCACGGAGCATGCGGGACGCCACCGGCCTGCTGGGGAGCTGGCGGGCAACGGCGACGGGGTTGGTGCGCTTCGCATCGGTGGTGGAGCACGGAAACGGGCCGATCGAACGGGTGATCAGGGCGGACGAGTTGCGGGTGGAAGTGTACGGGGAGGCCCCGAGTCGGAGCAAGCAGGTGATCGTCGCGTGGCGCGACACCACCTTCCTCCCCAACGACGTGATCTACCATCGCGACCACCTCGGCATCGTGGCCAACGACTTCGGGGCGGTGATCCGTCTGGGCCAGGGCGACGAGGTGCGCGACGTCGCGCATCCGCTCTCCGCGGCGGGGCTGCGCGCCCACGAGTTTCTCGTGGGTGACACGATCACCATCACCCGGCCCGAGGGCGTGGTGCGCGTGGTGGCCTACCAGGTACGACCGCGTGAGACCGCCGCCGCTGGCGTGGTGGGCACGCTCTATCTCGACGTGGTGCGTGCCGCTCTCGTACGATTCCGGTTCACCTTCACCCCGGCGGCCTATCGCGATCCCACGGTGGCCGATATCACCGTCCTGCTCGAGAGTGCCCTCCTCGATGGCGTGCGCTGGCTCCCGTGGCGCCAGTCGATCGTGATCCGGCGCGAGACGCCATGGCTCGACCTGCCGTTCGGCACGGTGCTGCGCGCCGACTGGGTGATCGACGACTACGTCCTCGGCGAAGCCCACCCCGCCACTCGCATGCTGGGTCCGGCCGTTGCCGGCCTGCTGCGGCCGGGTGGGACTCAGCTCTGGACGGCGCCGCTCGCCGAGCGCCTGGCCGAGCTGCCAGCGACCAGCGCTGATCGCGAGGCGGTCCAGGCGCTGGCCGCCCGGCACCTCGGCGGTCGCTCCCTCAGCGGCCTCCCCGGGCTCCGGCTCGCCGGGCGCGGCATCAGCGACCTCGTGCGGGCCACGCGGGTCCAAGGCCTCACCCTGGGGGTCGGTGGGCGCTGGCGAACAGGGGTCTGGGATCTTGCCGGACGGGCCGCAATCGGCACGAGTGACAGCCGCGCCACGGGTCGCCTGGACGCAGCCCACAGGATCGGCGGCATCCGACTCGGCGTGGCCGCCATCCGCGAGCTGCGGGACGTGGGCGACCTGCCAACCGTGAGCGGGGTCGTGAACTCCCTCACCACCGTCGTCGCCGGCGACGATCACGGCGACTGGGCCCTGGTGGAGGAACTGCTCCTGACGGGCTCCGGTGGGCCGGCCACCGGGCGGTGGGAGGTGCAGGCGGGATGGTCCGCGCCGCAGTCCCTCACGAGTCGTTTCACGGCGCTCGATGGCACCAGACGACCCAACCCTGCCCTCGGGGCCCCTGGCGCGGTGGTGCTCCGGGCACGGTGGGGGGGGGGGGCGTCATCGGGCGGGGGCTGGTCGGTGCTCAGCGAGGCAGGCGTCGGCGAGCGGACCTGGGGACGCCTTGCGCTGCAGGGTCAGCTCCACGTGGCGGTTGGACCGGGGATCCTCGAGGCCAGGGGCCACGCGGGTGCCGGCACGACGGAGCTCCCGCCCCATCGCGGATTTGTCTATGGTGGGCGCGGCACCCTCCCGGGCGTGCCCTTCCGCTCCCTGGGCGGCCGTCGTGGGGCGTTCGGCGAGGTCGCCTGGTTGTTCCCGGCCGCGCTCCCCACCCCACCCGTTCCAGGGGTGGGCCCGACCCCCCTCGGTAGCCGCGTGGGTCCGTTCCTCGCCGCTGCGGTGGCGGGGGGGCAGCTGGGCACCACCACCCGCTGGCTGGGCGGTGGCGCGGTCGAGGTCGTGGCGGGGGTTCGAGCGGATCTGTGGGGGCCATTGCTGCGACTGGATGTCGGTGTCTCGTTGTCGGG
>JBBQQJ010000166.1:0-6015 GCA_038216165.1 Gemmatimonadales bacterium
CGTCGCCTCCTCGAGGCGGCGGGTGAACCGCATCGGGAATTCGCGAGCATCCACGTGGGCGGTACCAACGGCAAGGGGAGCGTGGCCACCCTCGTGGCCATGGCGTTGCAGGCGGCCGGCCTGCGGGTGGGGCTCTACACCTCCCCGCACCTCGTGTCATTCCGGGAGCGGATCCGGGTAGATGGCGTCGCCATCAGCCGTGACGCGGTGGTGGCGTGGACCGATCACCTCCGCTCACTGATGGAGGAGACGGAGGCCACGTTCTTCGAGGCTACCACGGCGATCGCGTTCGCCGATTTCGCGGCGCGCGGAGTGGAGGTCGCTGTGGTGGAGGTGGGGCTCGGGGGACGGCTCGACAGCACCAACGTGTTGACGCCGCTGGTGAGCGGGGTCACGCACATCGCGCTCGATCACCAGAAGTACCTGGGCGACACCCTGGACGCGATCGCGCGAGAGAAGGCCGGGATCGCCAAGCCGGGGGTTCCCTTCGTCATCGGAGAGGCCGAGCCAGCGTTGGCGGAGGTGCTGCAGGCGGCCGGGCGCGAGGCGGTGGGGGGGGGGAGCTATCACCCCATCGTGGTGCCATCGGCGGCACGCTGGGATGGTGCGCTGGGGCTTCGCGGGACGCACCAACGGCGCAACGCCGCGGTGGCCGAGGCGATGCTCATGGCACTGCCCGCCCCCGTGGTGCCGACGCACGCGGTGATGGCCGACGCTTTTGCGCGGGCGACGGTCCCGGGGCGGCTCGACCGCCGAGGGGCCTGGTTGTACGACGTCGCGCACAATCCGGACTCCATGGCCGCGCTGGTGGCCACACTGGAGGCGGAGCCCCCGAGGGGGCCGGTGCATGCCCTGGTGAGCATCCTGGCCGACAAACCATGGCCGGAGATGCTGGTCATGCTGGACCGGGTGGTGGACGTGGGTGTGCTCACCGTCACGCCCACGGCCGAGGGACGCAGGTGGGATCTCGGCTGGTTGGAGCGGTGGCTCGCCGACCCGGAGCGACCACCGGCCAGGGCGCGATGGCGGCTGATTCCCGATTTCGTCGAGGCGTTGGCGGCTGTGGAACGCGGGGCGGGCACCGTGCTGGTGACGGGCTCGTTTCACACGGTGGGCGACGTGATGCAGGCACGCGGTGTAGCGGTGGAGGCGTAGGTGCCAATTACGACTCTCTCGATCCTCGCCGCAACCGCGTTCGCCTTCGTGGGCACCGGCGCGGGGGTTCCAAGGTGGTGACGACGCGGGCGTGATGCCTCCGGCCAGCTCCGCCGTGGTGCGCCGTTGGAGCGAGTCCCTATTTCACTCCATTGAGCGATTGGGCACTTGGATGCACGGCGGTAAGCTTGAGTTGAGTGAAACGATTGCCGCGTCACTCTCCTCAAGCTGGAGTGCGTTATGCCAAGACTCTCCCTCGGAATGCTCGCGACAATGTTCGCCTCAATCCTGTTCAGCGTCCCGGTGAGTGCCCAAGGGGGTGCTTCGCCACTTGGCACTGCCCAGCAGTTCGGGGTCCTCGGGGCTTCGACGGTGACCAATACGAATGCGACCACCATCCGTGGTGATCTCGGACTCTTTGGCGGGTCCTCGATCACTGGGTTGGGAAGCATCACCCTGGATGGAACGGTCCATCAGACCGACGCGGTGGCGATGCAGGCGCAAGCCGATGCCACCACGGCATTCAACACCTTCGCCGGGTTCACCCCTTACACGGACCTGTCCGGGTCGGACCTGGGCGGGATGACCCTGACGCCCGGCGTCTACCGCTTCACGTCCTCGGCACAGCTGACCGGCAACCTCTTTCTTGACTTCCTCGGCACCCCCAACAGCGTGTTCGTCTTTCAGATCGTCAGCACGCTGACGACGGCCAGCAACGCATCGGTGTCGGTCCAGAATGGCGCCCCTGGTGGGGGGGTGTACTGGCAGGTCGGCAGCTCCGCCACACTGGGATCGAGTACCTCGTTCCTGGGGAACATCATTGCGCAGACGAGCATCACGCTGGTCTCCAGCTCACAGATCCTGTGCGGAAGGGCCATCGCCCTGACCGGCGCCGTGGAGATGGACAACAACACCATTTCGAACGATTGCGGTGCCGCGGACTACGAGAGCATGGGATTCAGCAGTGCCGTCGTACCGGAACCGGCCAGCATGATGCTCTTGGCCACCGGGCTGATCGGCTTGGCGGCGGGCCCGCGCCGCCGTCGGAAGGCCGCAGGCTGAGGCTCGGCCATCTAACGCTCACCCCCCATACCCGCGGCCACTACTTGGTGGTCGCGCTCCAGCTGTTGTTGCTCCGGTCGTGGTCCACCAGACGCTGTTCCGGATCGAGCGTCACCTCCACCAGCGTCTTGCCAACGAAGCTGTAGCGCCGCAGGTAGCGCACGCTGTTGGTGCTCCATACCTCCGCCGGGTAGCGGACCTCCTCGCTGCTGCCGTCGCTGAAGGTGAATCGCGCCCGGATGGGCAGGACGCCCCGCCCCTTGTTGCCGTACATCACCGTGACGTCCTGTGCGGTGCCGTTCATCCGGGCCTGCACTGCGTCGACGGCCTGGTCATAGCGGGCGTTCTCGATGAACCAGCCGCGCCAGAACCAGTCGAGGCGCCGGCCGCCGGCATCCTCCATGGTGCGATAGAAGTCCGCCGGGGTCGGGTGCTTGTAGGCCCACCGACGGATGTACTCGCGGAAGGCCTCGTCAAAGAGCGTCGGACCCAGGATCTCCTCGCGGAGCTGCTGCAGGCCCACGCTCGGCTTGAGGTAGGCGGAGACCCCCAGCAACCGGGGATTGATGCGATCCGGGGCGATGTCGATCGGCGTGTCGGCCCCGGCCCGCATCACCTGTTCGATGATGCCGCGTTCTGTCTTGGCGCGCTCGAGCTGATCGCCCTGGTCCGGATAGCGCAACGCCTCGGCAAACGTGTTGATGAACGTGTTGAATCCCTCGTCCTGCCACATCCGTGTGCGCTCGTTGGAGGCGACGATCATCGGGAACCACATGTGGCCGATTTCGTGGGTCACGACGTTGAAGAGATCGTACACATCCTTGCCCTGGGCTTCCATGGCGATCATGGGGTACTCCATCCCCGAGATCGGGCCTTCCACCGCCGAGATATGCGGCCACGGGTAGGGGAACCAGCGTTCGGAGTACTCCTGGATCGACATCCGGGATTGATCGGCCGCATCGGACCAGTTGGCTGCGGCCTTGGGGCGATAGTAGGCGTACGCCATGATCCCCTGCCAGCTACTGGCGTCCCACTGATACTCGGGCGACGCCGCCCAGACGGCATCACGGACATTTCTGGCGGCGAACTTCCAGGTCACCATCCCCGTGGTCTGCGGCCGCGCGGCCCCGCTGGCCAGTTCCGCTGCCGTGATGATCCGGATGACCGTGTCGCTCGTGGCCGCCTTCGCCAAGCGTGCGACCTGCGTGGGGGTCAACACTTCGGCACCATTCTGCAGCGCGCCCGTGGCAGCCACGATATATCCGGCCGGGAGGGTGAGAGCAAGAGTGTAGTTGCCGAAGTCGAGATAAAATTCGCCTTGCCCCAGGTACGGCTCGGTGTTCCAGCCGCGCACGTCATCGTAGACGGCCATCCGCGGATACCACTGTGCGATCTCGTAGAGTGGCCCATCGCGGCCCATCCGATCGGCCCCGTGTTCGGGCACGGCAAAGTGGTAGGCGATCTCCAGCGTGGTGCGCTTCCCGGGCACCAGTGGTTCCGCCAGCACGACTTTGGTCACGGTCTCCTGCTCGCGCACGGTGACGGGCAGCCTTCGCGCCGCGGCGCCTCTGCGGGCCGGGGGGGCGACCTGCTCCACGCGGGTGAGGGCATAGCCACCCTCGAACCCGCGTGCCCCAAAGCGGGAGTCCTGCGGGAAGATCAACGAGTTGAGCGACTGGGCCCGGAACGCGTTCTGTTCCGTCTGCAACCACAGATAGGTGAGGGTGTCGGGCGAGTTGTTGGTGTAGCGCAGCATCATCGTGGCGGAGATGATCTTGCTGGCGGTGTCGAGCGTGGCTGCAATGTCATAGTCGGCGCGGTTCTGCCAGTAGTGTGCGCCGGGCCGCCCACTCCCGGTCCGGTACGCGTTCGGGGTCGGGAGGGTGAGGGGGGCAAAGATGGAGGTGTCGGCCACCGGGAGCGGGGCGACGACTTGCTGGGCAGTGGCTGCCTGGGTCAGCGCAAGAAGCAGCGCTGGCGCGGAAAGCGTCTTCATGCATCGCTCACCGAAAGAGGAATCGGAAAGATACATCTTCCGCCGCGGCCCAGGGGACGGCCAACGCCATCTTGGTGGCCGGCGTCGCGGGTGGGGTGGCGGGGGCCATGTCCATGGCCGCCGGGGAGTATGTCTCGGTCAGTTCGCAATCCGATACCGAACAGGCCGATCTCCAGCAGGAAAGCCTCGAACTCGCCAGCGACGCCGAGGCGCCGTTGGCCGAGTTGACTGCGATCTACGTTCAGCGAGGCCCCGATGCATCGCTCGCACACCCGGTCGCCGAGCAGTTGGCAGCCAAGGATGCGCTGGCCGAGCACGCTCACGAGATCGCGTGCCCCTGTGCGTGCGCGAGAGGCGATCGGGTGGGATGTGGCTGTCCAACAGGGCGCGACCACACCGGATCCGGTTACACCTCGACGGTGACACCGTCGGTGGGGATCTCACCGACATGGACCCAGTTGCCGCCGTTCGCTTTCGCGGCATAGCAGGCCGCATCGGCAGCTCGGAGCGCCTCTTGGGGCTGGGTGCTAGCGAGCGCGATCGGCACCAACCCGATGCTGACGCTGAGGGTGAAGTGCTGCTCGCCCCACTCGAAGCGGAGTTCCTGTACCGCCATCCGCAACGCCTCGGCGATCTCCTCGGCCTCGCCGACATCACAGTCTGCCAACAAGACCCCGAATTCATCACCCCCGAGCCGGGCCAACCTGTCGGACCGCCGCAACCGCGCCCGGAAGCCCCGGCTGATGGCCTTGAGCAGCATGTCGCCGGCCTCGTGCCCGCTCGTGTCGTTGACAGCCTTGAACCGATCCAGGTCCAGGTAGCAGAGCACATGGGCCATGGCGTCCCCCGGCTTGCTTCCTGCCTCGCGCAGGACCTGACTGAGATGTCGCTCGAACTCGGCACGATTGTGCAGCCCCGTCAACGCGTCGTGCGTCGCCTGGTGCGTGAGGACACGGGACATCCGGCGCCGCTCGCTGACGTCGTGGAACACTATGACGACCCCGGCGATCATGCCGTGTCGGTCGATGATCGGTGCGGCCGAGTCCTCAATGGCAATCTCGGTCCCGTCGGGCCGCAGCAGCAGCACGTCCTCGGGCATGTCAATGACCCGCCCCTCGCGCAGGCAGCGGACGGCCGGGCTCTCCACCGGCTCCCGCGTGACATCCGAGACCAAGCGCAGGACCTCGTCGAGGGACCGCCCGATCGCCTCGCTGACGCGCCACCCCGAGAGCCGCTCCGCCGCGGGATTCAGGGAGGCGACCTGCCCCAACAGGTTCGTGGTCACCACCGCATCCCCCATCGAGGCCAGCGCCGCACGCGCGAACTCCCGCTCGCGCGAGTGGCTATCCAGCACCCTGCGCTCCGCCGTGGGATCACCCGCAGTGGGTCGCCAAGCGCCCCCGGAGTGGGGCGAGGGGCTGCTGTTCATCGCCGCGTCACGGTCGGGGAGGGGGGAAGGGCCATGAGGCGCCGACGAAACGCCTGGAACGCGGCGCTCTGGACCGTGAGCGGTCGCAGGGTGCTGGCCGGGTAGGCGGCGATCAGCGCCTCGGTGGTCGTCACGCGATCCGCCGCGAGGGGGTGGGTGAGGAAAAACGCCTCGAGCGGACCCGGGTTCCGCTCCTGTGCGGCCAGCAGGATCCGGAACATCCCGGGAATGCCGGAAGGGGAGATCCCCGCCTTGATGGTGGTCCGCACCGCCTCGGCATCGGCTTCCGATTCATCCGTGCGCGAGAATTTCGCGAACAGTGCGCTGCCCCCGACATTGATCGCGGCCTGCCCGGCACCGCTGTCGCAGGTCT
>JBBQQJ010000167.1:0-5997 GCA_038216165.1 Gemmatimonadales bacterium
AGGATGCGGTGACGTGAACGGATGGTGAGTGAAGATCCACTCACCCGTCGCGGGATCCTGCTCGAAGAGCGGGAAGTCGACCACCCACGTGAAGGCGTGGGAGGTGAGCATGGCAACGCCATCGCGCCGGGAGAGCGCGGAGCGAATTGCATGCAGCGCTGGGTGGGTGACGGCGTCCGGGCCGGTAACGGCGACGAGCAGGTCGCCGGCCTCGGCGTGGAGGTGCGTCAGCGTGCCCTCGCCCAGCGCCTTTACGCCCTGCCCTTCCCAGCCGGCGTCGGTGCGCCGGGCCCAGAGGAGGCCACCCACCCCTGCCGCCTTGGCCACCTCGCCCAACTGATCGAGCTCTTTCCGGGATGCCCCCCCCTGACCCGGCGCGACGATGCCGCGCAGGCGGCCGCCGCCGGCGACGGCATCCCGCACGAAGGCGGCCGCCGCCGGGGCGACATGGGCCGACCAATCGACGATCTCCAGGCCAAACCGGAGGTCGGGCTTGTCGATGCCGTAGCGCTCCATCGCGTCGTGCCACGCAATCCGGGGGAACGGCACCCGCACCTCGTGCCCCGCCTCCCGCCAGAGGTCGCGCAACACCGCCTCGACCACCGCCATCACATCCTCCGCCCCGACAAACGACGCCTCGAGATCGATCTGCGTGAACTCCGGCTGGCGATCAGCGCGCAGATCCTCATCACGGAAGCAGCGGGCGATCTGGAAGTAGCGGTCGTAGCCGGCCATCATCAGCAACTGTTTGTAGATCTGCGGCGACTGCGGCAGGGCGTAGCACTCCCCCGGATGCACCCGACTGGGCACGAGGTAGTCGCGGGCACCTTCGGGAGTGGGCTTGGTCAGGATCGGGGTCTCGATCTCGAGGAAGCCGAGGTCGCTGAGCGTGCGCCGGGCCTGCTGTGTGAGGCGGTGTCGCAGGATGAGGTTGGCCTGGAGCTCGGGACGCCGCAGGTCGAGGATGCGGTGCTCGAGCCGCAGCTCCTCGGAGGCGAGTTCCTCGCCCTCGCGCCGGGCCACCGGAATGGCGGGGGTGGCGGCAGGGCCCACGATCTCGATCGCGCCGACGCGCACCTCCACCTCGCGGGAGCCCATCGTGGCGTCTCGCGCGGGCTCCTCGCGGAGCGCCACCAGCCCTTCGACCATTACCACGGTCTCAGCGCCGAGTCCCGCGGCACGCGCCAGCACCTCGGCTGGGGTCCATGCGGGATCGCAGGAGAGCTGGACCAGGCCGTCACGGTCCCGGAGGTCGAGGAAGACGATCCCGCCGAGGTCACGGCGGCGATGGATCCAGCCGCCGAGGCGGACCTGGACACCGACGTCGGCGCGGGTCAGCGCGCCGGCGTGGTGCGTGCGCATGGAAGTTCGGGCCATAGGGCCGGAAGCTAACGTCGGCGGGCGTGGCGAGGAAGGAAGCCGCCGGGGGCCGATGTCGCCGCAAGTTGTGTCCGGGCTTACATTTCCGGGATATGTCAACGCCACCAACGCTGCTCGATCTCCCGCCCGCCCACGCCGCCACCCAGCTCGCCGAATGGGTCGCTGCCGAAGGCCTTCCCTCGTACCGTGCGGGCCAGCTCCTGCGGCGCCTGTGGACCAATCCGGTGGGGAGCTGGGCTGAGGCGACCGAGTTGCCGGCGGCCCTGCGGGAACGCCTTGATGCCGCGCTGCCGATTCCACGGCTGGAGCCGGTCACCATCCAGCGCTCCCAGGACGGCACCCAGAAGTTCCTCTGGCGTCTCCCGGATGGCGAGCAGATGGAGTCGGTGTTGATCCCCAGCGGCAAGCGGCGGACGCTGTGCATCTCCTCCCAGGTGGGCTGTGCGCTGGGGTGCGTTTTCTGCGCCACGGGGACGATGGGACTCCGCCGCAACCTTCAGCCCTGGGAGATCGCTGCCCAGGTCCGTGAGGTGGTGCTCCGGAACGTGGAGGACAAGCCCACCAACATCGTCTTCATGGGGATGGGCGAGCCGCTCGTGAACTGGCCGGCCGTGGACGCCACGCTGACGATCCTCAACCATCCCGACGGCTTCGGGATCGGGGCACGGCACATCACCGTCAGCACCGTGGGGATTGTGCCGGCCATGAAGGCGCTCGCGGCACGTCCCGAGCAGTTCCGGCTGGCCATCTCGCTGCACTCGCCGCACGCCGCCGACCGGATCGGGCTGATGCCGGTGGAGAAGAAATACCACCTTGCAGACGTGATCGCGGCCGCCGAGGAGTTCTCCCGGCGGATCACCTTCGAGTACGTCCTGATCGCCGGTCGGAACGACCGGGACGAGGATGCTGCCAGCCTGATCGGGCTGGCACGGAAGCTCCATGCGCATGTGAACCTGCTGCCCCTGCATCCGGGGGGGGCACCGGGGCTCGAGCCCTCCTCGGTGCGCCGGATCGGGGAGTTTCGGGACATGCTGCTGGAGGGTGGCGTGGAGGCCGTGGTGCGCCGGAGCCGCGGGCTCGACATCGACGCCGCCTGCGGCCAGCTCGCCGTGAAAATGGCGCCACGCCCGCGACGGAGTGGCGCGCCGGCCTAGCGGGCCGCCACCCACACCGCGATCGCGGCGATGACCTCATCACTCACATGCCCCGGCACCGCGTACATCGCCGGCCGCGGCGTCCCCTCGCTGGCGATGAAGAGATGGTTCAACGCAGGGAAGCGTTGCACCGTCAGTCCTTCGCGAGGGCCGAGCGCCGCGAGAAAGCCCTCGAGCATCTCGCTGGTGACCTGATAGTCCATGCCGCCCTGCTGAATCAGTACCGGTGCGGTGACTCCCTTGAGCGTCGTGGCGGGGTCGTAGTCGCGGAGGTCCAGCCAGTACGCCGGTGACGCCCCGAGGATGATGCCCTCCGCCATGGAGTCGGCGGGGGTGAGCGCCGCAATCTGGCGCCCCATCATCCCGATCTGCCGCGCCTGCGCTCGCACCCGGATCGAGTCGACGCCCGAGACCGAGGCGATGTAGTCAAGCTGCCGCAGCATCAGTACGGGGACCTGCTCACGAAACGCCCCCGCCCAGAAGATCACACCGGCGAGCCGACCGTCCTCGGCGGCGATGCGTGGCATCAGGAAGCCGCCAAAAGAGTGCCCGAGCACGATCACGCGCGTCGGATCGATCTCGGGACGCGCGCGCACCAGCGCCACTGCCGCCAGCGCGTCGTCGAGGACCTCCTCGCGCACGGTAAAGCGCTTGCCCAGGAACCAGAGTGGCTGCGCGCGGGTGCGCTTCTCGTAGCGGAGCACCGCGATGCCGCGCTCGGCCAAGCCGCGCGCGAGATCGGCGTAGGGCTTGTTTGGCCCAAGCGTCCCGTCCCGGTCGCCCGGCCCGGAGCCATGCACGATCACCACGACGGGCACCATCCCCCCCCCACTCGGGAGGGTCAGTGTTGCCGGCAGCGGTACCGGACCGGGGATGGTGAGTTCCACGGCGGTGAGGGTATCGCTGCTGAGCACGGTCATCAGGGCGAGCAACGGTAATCCGATCATGGTGTACCTCTCTCTGGTGTAACGGTCGCAGTGCGGTGTACCAGCCCCTCAGGCGACCCGATCCGGCACCGGCTCGCCGGCGAAGAAGGCCTCGAGATTGGCCACGGCGCGCATCCCCATCGCCTGGCGCGTCTCGCGCGTGGCCGACCCGAGGTGGGGCAGCAGAACCACGCGGTCCATGCCGAGGTAGCGGGGATCGACGCGCGGTTCGTGCTGGTGGACGTCAAGCCCCGCGCCGGCGAGGTGGCCGCTCGTGAGGGCGTGCACCAAGGCATCATCATCAATGATTGCGCCGCGGGCGGTGTTCACCACAAAGCTCCCCGGCGCGAGCAGCGCCAGGCGGCGGGTGTCGAGGAGGTGGCGAGTGTCCGGGGTTCCCGGGAGGTGGATCGATACCACATCGGCCACCGTCAGGAGGCGCTCCAGCGCAGGTTCGAAGGTTGCTCCGGTGTCAGCCAAGACCGTCTCGTCGGGCGCAGAACGGCCCCAGGCGATCACCCGCATGCCGAAGCCGTGGTGCGCGCGCCGCGCGACGGCCTGCCCGATGCGCCCGAAGCCCAGGATCCCGAGGGTGGCACCGTTCACCCGGCGGCCGAGGTGATGCGTCGGGGTCCAGCCGAGCCACCGGCCGCCGCGCACGAGCCGCTCCCCTTCCCCGATGCGGCGCATCACCATGAGGATCAGGGCGATGGCGAGATCGGCCGTGTCATCCGTCAGCACGTCTGGTGTATTGGTCACCACGAGGTCATGGGCTGCGGCCGCGGCAATGTCGATGTTGTCGGTGCCGACCCCGAAGTTGGCGATGATGCGTGCGCGCAACGGGTTGGCAGCCAGCACCTCCGCCGTGATCCGGTCTGTGACGGTGCAGAGGAGGCCATCGGCCTCGCCCAGTGCCCGCTGCAGGGTGGCCGGATCCATGGCCACATCGTCGCGTGACGGCACCACGTCGAATCGCTCGGCGAGGGCGGCCTCCACGGTAGCCGGGAGTCGGCGCGTGAGCACGATCCGCGGGCGGGAGCTCATGCGCCGCCCCACCAGGTCCGCTGCGCCGCAGCGACACCGCTGCCGAACTCGATTCGGAGGCCTTGGTCGGCCAGCGCCAGCTCCACCAACCCCAGCGCACCGAGCAGCATCCCCTCGTTGAGGTCCCCCATGTGCCCGATCCGGAAGGCGCGGCCGGCAAGCGGCCCGAGGCCACCCCCGAGGGAGAGCTCCTGGTGGGTGAACGCGGCAGCGATGATGTCACGCGCGTCGAGCCCATCGGGGACTTGCAGCGCCGAGACGGTGTCGGAGGCACGCGCCCGGTCGAGGCAGACCAGGGGCAGGTCCCAGGCATCGGCCGCCGCGCGCACGCCGCTGGCGAGCCGATGGTGGCGTGCCCAGACGCGATCGAGCCCCTCCTCGAACAGCATCGCCAGCGCCTCCTGCAGACCGTACAGCAACGGGATCGACGGGGTGAAGGGGAAATAGCCCTCGGCGTTCTGCCTGAGCATCGGACGCAGGTCGAAGTAGCCGCGCGGCGTACCGACCGCCTCGACCGCCGCGAGGGCGGGTGGGGAGAGCGCCAGCAGCGCGAGCCCGGCGGGGAGCATCAGCCCTTTTTGCGATCCGGTCAGGGCGACGTCCACCCCCCACGCGTCGTGGTGATAGGGCAGCGACCCGATGGCGGAGACGCCGTCACTCAGGAGGAGGGCGGGATGCCCCGCCCCCGTGATCGCCGCGCGAATCGCCGGCAGGTCGGCGGTGACCCCGGTGGCGGTCTCGTTGTGCACCACCAGGACCGCCGCGATGCGGCGTTCGCGGTCGTCCGCCAAGGTCGTCGCGATCATCTCGGGGGGGGGCGCCATGCCCCAGGCCAGATCGGGCAGGCGACGCACACGGTATCCCAGCCGGGTCGCGAGAGCACTCCAGAGGTCGGCGAACTGTCCGGCACAGGGGAGGAAGACCTCGGCCCCGCTCGGCACCGTGTTGAGGAGTGCCGCCTCCCATGCCCCGGTGCCGGTGGCGGGGATCACCGCCACCCGGCCCGCTGTGGTCCCGAACAGTCGGGCGAGCTCCTCGAGCAACGGCAGCACCAGATAGGGGAAGGCTCGCGAGCGGTGATCTTCGGAGCCGCGGTGCATGGCGCGCAGGACGCGGTCCGGCAGGTGGGTGGGTCCGGGGACGAACAAGTGGTGCCGTCCGGGCATCGTCCCTCCAAGGGCGGTGTGGGCGTGGTGATCGCGTCCTGAGTGTAAGTTGCCCCGACGCCTGCCGCGAGGGGACCACCGATGCCACGCCCGCCATCCGATGCCCGGGCCCTCCTGGAATCGCTCTTTCGCGCCGGTGTCGCCGCCGTCGCGCCTGGCCCCGCCCTGACGCGCGCGCTGCGCGACGCGATCCCTCCCGCTCAGGCGCCGATCGTGCTCGCCCTCGGCAAGGCGGCGCCGGCGATGCTCGAGGCGTACGTGGCCTGGCTCGGCGCGCACGGCCTGGCCCCACGCGGCGGGCTGCTCGTCTCGCCCGGGGACCGGGGG
>JBBQQJ010000168.1:0-5911 GCA_038216165.1 Gemmatimonadales bacterium
CGCCACTCGGCGCCAGTAGTCGGCGAGCCAAGCGGTGCGGGTGGCGGAGGTGGTTGCCTCGAAGGCCTTGAGCTCGGCCTCACGGGCCAGCGGCTCGAGGTCACGCCGGTAGAGCGCCACCACCTCGCGGTCCCGGGTGGCCGCCCCGGCGTAGTAGGCGCGTGCCATATGGTCCGACTGGCGGTCCGGCACCAACGGGAGTGTGCGGGCGAGCTCGATCCGGGCGAGGTCGGTGCGCGGTCCCAGCAAGAGCAGCCGTTCAAAGGCCACGCGCGCCGAGTCGGGGGCGCCCCCGAGACGTTCGAGGCGACCGCGAGCCAAGAGCAGGTCGGGATGCCAGCCGAGGGGGGTGGCGGTGGCGGCGCGGAGCGCGCGCAGGGCGGGCGCCACCGGCGCCTCGAGGCGCTGGTCGAGTGCGACGCGGGCGAATTCGACGAGCCCCCCCACGAAATTCGGGTCGGCCGAGATCGCGCGGGCAAACGCCAGCCCGGCCAATCGCTCGCGGTCGAGCCCGAGCATGGTCCACAGCCCGCCCCCGAAGCTGCCGGCGCGGTCGGGGGCACGGGTCTCAGCCAGCCCGAGTCCGTACCATGGCCAGGGCCAGTCGGGTCGGAGTTCGGCCGCCCACTCGAACTCTGCGATGGCGTCGTCGAGATGGCGCCCCTCGGCCAGCGCCGCGAGCCGCAGCGCGATGATCCCGAGGCGGAGGTGGGGCATCGGCTCGTCGCGGGACGCCCGGGCGCGTTCGATCCCCTGGGCCTCGAGCGCGCGCAACCCCGCCGTGTCGACCGACGCGGCGATGGAATCGCGCAGCCGCTCGAGCGCGGCACGCTCGGCCGGCGCTTGGGCGGGGAGGGGCGCTGCGGCGGCCAGCAGCAGGGCGACGCCGAGGTGCGCCCACGTCATGGGGCGAGGAGGAAGGGCTGGCGGCGCACCGCGGACGTCCCCCCCCCAGTCGACACCCGCACTTCGAGGACATACTCGCCGGACTGCAACCGGGCGAGAGAGAGTTCGCGCGCGACGCCGGCGACACCCCCAGGATGCCGTCCGTCGAACCGGATGGTGAGCGCCGCGTCGCCCCCCTCACGGGCCACGCGGGCCGCCTCGGCGGTGACCCGGTCCCGGCCCGAGACGCGGATCACTGCCACGTCCACACGGTACGGGGTCCCGGCAGGGAGGCCGAGCACCTCGAAGTAGAGCTCCATCGGGTCGCGTGGCGAATAGGTCCCGAGCGGATTGACCCACGCGGTATCCGTCCCGGCCGTGGCCCAGGGCAACCGAACCGCCCGTGTGCCGATGGCCAGATCGGACAGCGCCAGCGTGGGCGCGCGTGGGGCGGCCACGTCCACCACTGTCCGCGGGGCAATCATGCCGAGGCCGTCGGCCTCCAGTGCCACGCGCACGGTGTGCCGCCCGGGTGGCACCGGGATCGGCAGCCGGCCAAGGAGGTGGTCCTGCGGCCGCAGGGCGGCACCGGTGAGGAAGCCGCGCACGGTGTCGACGGAGGCCACGACCTCTCCGGTGGCGTCGCGCACCGCCGCCCGCATCCGCACACGATAGCCCACACCGCGGGTGGTGCGGATCGGCAGCAGCGCGCTCCCTGCGATCGCAAAGGCGACCTGAATCTGTGGTTCCCCGGCCTCCTGCCCCACGGCGAGGATCGTCACCGCCGCATCGAGCGGCAATTCGTACCGCAGCGCCCAGCTCGGTGGGGTCTCCACGCTGGTCCGCCCGATGGTCCGCTCCGCGAGCTGGAGTGCCTCGGCACTGCCCTTCCCCTCACGCAGCATCCGGTCGTAGATCGGGTGCGCCGGCGCCCGCGAGAGGAGCAGTTCCTGGGCGATCATCGACACGAGCTCCGCGCCGTATGTCTTGACTGGGGGGGGGAGAGCGTCGAGCGCGACGCCCTCCGGCACGTCCTCGGTGCGGAACATCCGGTACTGCGCGGTGAGCCCGAGGATATCCATCGCGCTCTCGGCGAGTGTGAAGTCGCCGCCGGGCGCGCGCACCACGAAGTGGTAGAGGCGTGCCTCGGCGTCCGGGGTTCCGTACCGCCACGTCTCGTTGGGGGGGGCACCGATCACCCGCAGGGTCGCCGTGACGTCGGGGCCCCCGTGCCGCCCGAGCGACGTCCGGATGGCGGGCGGGCCATGCCGGACGTAGACGAGGCCCCGGGCATCGAAGATCCCGAACCAGTCGAGGGGGTCGGGCCCCCGGACGCTCGCGCGGAGGCGATAGTGTCGGCGGGCGAAGGCAAGGCGTCGATAGTGGTCGCGCAGCCGGTCCGCCACCACGGGGAGTCCGTCGGGATCCTGCCGCTGCCACTCCCGGCGAGCGATGGCCGCCCGGGCGCCCGGCCTCGCCGCGTCGAGCCGGGCGAGGGAGGAATCCGGAAAGACCATGGCGAGGTCGCGGCGATAGGCAGCATACACGAGACTGTCGGCCTGTCCGAGGCCATGGTACCACGGCGTGAGTCCGTCCATGCGCCCCATCACGAACCGCACCCGCGCCAGTTCGAGGTTGGCCTCGCCCCCGTCGGGGGCAACGGCCACCAGTGCCTCCAACTGCACGAGGGCACTGTCCAGTTCGCCGTCATCCCGCTCGAGCCGCGCCCGCGCGAGTCGCAGCCCCGGCTCCGCCGCGGCCGGCAAGGGGGCGGCGTACCGGAGTGCCTGCAACGCCACCTCCCGGAGATCGGCATCATCGGATCGCTCCGCCTGCTGTGCGAGCGCACGCAATCCCTCCACATGGGCGGAATCGACCTCGGCGCCCCGCACGTAGTGGCGTGCCACCCGGTGCAACGGTTGCCCGCCGAACATGTCGAGCAACCCGGTGATCACGCCCGAGGTGGCTTGGTGCTCGCCCCACGCCGCCTCGGCGATCCCATCCCAGGCCAGCGGCCAGTCGGGGTGTCGCTCGCTCACCTCCTCGAACGCCGATCGCGCCGCACCGAACCCCGCCGGGTTGCCCGACACCGCCGCGAGGCGCAGCCAGACCTGACCGAGACGCAGGAGGGCGGGATCGTCCGGTCCCGCACGCACCACCGCACGCAGGGCCTCCCGGCGACGCACGAGCTCGCGCGCGTCGGTGATGCGCGCCAGCTCCTCCTGGTGCGCCCCGAGGGCCGCTCGGGTCCCGGGGGACTGGGCCGCGACGGGGACGGCGAGCAACGCCGCGCCAAGCTGCGCCGCCCACCGTCCCCTCATCGGATCACGGTGAACGCGGTGCGGCGCACCGCCTCGGGGCCACCGGCATTCGCGCGCAGGCGCACCTCCAGCTCGTAGCGGCCGGGCTCGAGGCGCTCGAGCCCGAGCTCGCGCCGGATGCCCGTCACGCCGCCGGGATGCTCCGCGTCGAAGGTGAGCC
Source organism: Gemmatimonadales bacterium (assembly GCA_038216165.1). Taxonomy (GTDB): domain Bacteria; phylum Gemmatimonadota; class Gemmatimonadetes; order Gemmatimonadales; family GWC2-71-9; genus Palsa-1233. The sequence continues at coordinate 3,367 of JBBQQJ010000168.1, forward strand.
GGATCGCGGCCCCCCCCCCCCCCGAAGATGCGGCGCAGCAACGACCGGCTCCCTGGACGTCGCACCGTCATCTCGAGGCGGTAGCCGGCGAGCGCCGGGATCCCGCCCACCTCCACATAGAGCTGCAGCGGGTCGCGCAGACTGAACACCCGGGAGGGATCGAGCCAGATGCTGTCCCGCGCAGCCTCGCCGACCCAGACAAGGGGCACGCCGCGCGTGCCCAGCGCAACCGCCGAGAGTGTCGGCCTGTCGGCGCTGGTCGGGGCCACGTCGACCGTGTCGTGGGACCCCACCAGCCCGCCGTCCGGCGTCTCGACCGCGAGGCGCACCACATAGCGGCCGGGCGGAAGTGGCACAGCCACCCTACCAAGAACCCGCGGACCGTCAACCACCAGGTCGGCGTGACCCTGCACGGTGTCCACAAAGGCCACGGGACGGCCGGCGAGCGAGAACACCGACGCACGCAGCTGCACCTCCGCAGTGGTGTCGGCCACCAGACCCGGCGCGTCCAACGCATAGCCCAACTGCAGCAGCGGGCCCGTCGGCGCCGCGCCCGTGGCTACCGCCTGCACCGCCCCCGGCAGCGTGTCCGTGAACTGTAACGGCCAACTGTCCGTGGTGGTCCCGACCAGGATACCGGTCCGGCCGAGCGCCCGTTCCTCGGTGAGGAGACTTGCCGCGCTCCCGCGACCGGCGCCCTGCAGCCGACGATAGGTCGCATCGTAGACCTCGCGGCTCCGGAGCAGCCCCTCGATGTGGGCGAAATCGGAGAGCCGCGCATCGGTCTCCCGCATGGCGACCGTGGTCGCAAAGCCGAGGACGTCGAAGACGCTCTCCACCAGCCGGAAGTCCTGCACGTCCTGGCGGGCCACAAAGTGGAGCACCAGCGCGCCCTCGTCCCGCCGGTACTGCCACGACTCGTTGGCGTTGAGGTCGGGTGCGATGTAGCTCGCCCGGGCGTCGGGCGGACCGTGGCGGATGTAGATCACGCCGCGATCGTCCACGTCCTCCTGCCCGGAGCGATAGCGTTCCGAGATGTCATACTGCCGGGTGGTGCTCGTCAGCCGGAAATTGCGCCGTGCGAAGTCGAGCCGTCGGTAGTGCTCCCGGAGGCGCGCGCCCTCGGGGCGCAAAGCCGCCTGATCGCGCACCGCCCAGAAGTCGCGCACGCGCGCCACGCGCGCAATGGGCGCCGCGACGAAGAGGGCGTCCAGGATGTCGTCGGTGGTCAGCGAGGCGAGGTCATCCCGGTAACGAGCGAGGGTGGCGGTGTCGGCGGTGACCAGACCCGTGTACCAGTGGGCCTCCCCGGCAGGGTCGTCGCGAAGGAAGGCGGTGCGGGCGAGTTCATACTGGAGGAGGGAGCTGGTGCTGTCGCGCCGAGCCAGCGCACGAAGCGCCACCGCCGAAGAATCCGGAGAGCCCACCTCCCGCTCGATGCGGGCCCGCGCCAGCAGGACGTCCGGGTGCCCCGCGGCCGAGGTGCGCCCGGCACGCCGCAAGGCGGCGAGGGCCACATCGGTGCGCACGTTGACGCGCTGCTGCAGGGCCGTGTTGGCGAGCTCCACGAGCCCCTTAACGAAGGTCGGGTCCACCTCGGCGCTCTTGGCGAAGGCGTTCGCCGAGCGGGTCAGGGCATCCTTGCCGAGCATCGTCTGCAACCCCGAGACGAGCAACACCTCGGAGTCCCCGACCCCGAGCTCGGCCAAGCCCAGACCATACCATCCCCAGGGCCAGCGCGGCTGCAGTTCGATGGTCCACTGGAACTCCGAGCCCGCGTCATCATAGCTCCGTGGTGCGCCGAGGTCGCCGAGCCGGAGGGCTAGCAGGCCGAGGCGGAGGTGCCCCATGGCGTCGTCGGGGTCGCGCTTGGCGCGGGCGATCAGACTCGCCTCTGCCCGCCGGAGGGCGCCGGTGTCCCTCACCGCGGCGAGGGAATCGCGAAACACCACGAGGGTCCGCCGCTGCGGCACGGACTGGGCCGCCGCGGGCGTGATCAGGCCGAGCGCGAGGCAGGCGCCGAGCCAGCATGTGCAACGGGAAAGGACGGTGGGCATGACCACCCGAATCTAAGGGCGCGGCGAGCCCGCGCGAGGTGCCGGAGCGCCAGGGAAGGGACTTTGGTGGAGGAGGGCGCACCGTGGGAGACGCACGGGTGGGGGCGCGGCGCACACCGGTGCGTTGACGCCCCACCTAGGGGTTCCTTATCTTCCCGACGCCGACTCCCCCCACGGGGCGCGAGCACTAGCCCCCATCCTCTTGCCCGGGATCCCGCCCACGTCCTCGACCCGCGCCTCCTGCTTCGCCCTGACAGATCGGGGTCGCACCCGCGACCACAACGAGGACACGTTCCTCGTCGCCGACCTGACGACAGCCCGGGTGATTCGCCAGTCACGCGCGCTCGACCTCGAGGTTGGGTCGCGCGGGGTCCTGTGCGTCGTGGCCGATGGGATGGGTGGGGCGGCGGCGGGTGAAATCGCCAGCGAAATGGCGGCCGTGGCGATCCACGAGCACATCCATGAGCATTGGGCCGACGACCCCATCA
>JBBQQJ010000169.1:0-5895 GCA_038216165.1 Gemmatimonadales bacterium
GCTACCGAGAGCTCTTGGCCTGATCGATGTCACTCCTCCCCCGTCTCCTGTTCGCCACTGAGGATATCTCCCTCTCCCGCACCCTCTCGTGGGTGCTCAAGGAGAATGGGTACGATGTCGTGACGGCGATCGGCGGGCCGCAGTTCACCGAGCGGCTGGACCAGGAGGAGTACGACCTGCTCGTGCTCGACCTCGGGGCAGGCGGGGCCGGACCGATGGACCGCCTCACCTCCCTGCGGGAACGGGGCGCGCATCGCGACCTGCCGCTGCTGATACTGGCGGAGGCCACCTTCGACGACGCCCGCCTGGAGCCGATCGGCCTCGGGGCCGCCGACGTGGTGCACCGGCCCTACCGGGTCCGCGAGTTGCTCGCCCGGATCAAGGCGCATCTCCGGGTGGGCCGGGAGCTCAACCGTGCCCGGGCCGAGGCCCGCTCGCGCAGCGAGCTGGTGGAGGTGCTCAAGGAGGTGAGCGCGGCGCTCGACCCCGACCAGATCTATCAGGTGCTGGTGCGCCGGGTCGCGCAGGGACTCCGGATCACCCGGTGCTCCGTGGTGCTGGCGCGGGCCGGTGATGCGGAAGGGACCGTCGTGGCCGCCTTCGAGAACCCGACGCTGCGGGAGCTCCGGGTGGACATGAAGAAATATCCCGAGATCCAGCGTGCCCTCGAAACCGCGGAGACGGTGCTGGTCGACGACGTGAACGAGTCACCGCTCTACGAGGACGTCCGCTCCACCTGGGCCCCCGACCAGAACGGGAGCCGCACCCGCTCGGTGATCGTGCTCCCGTTCCTGCTGCACGGCGTGCCCTCCGGGGGCTTCTTCCTCCGCACGACCGCGGACGATCCGCCGCTCAACCAGATCGACCTGCACTTTGCCGAACAGGTGATCGCCGCGGCGGTGACGGCCCTCGAGAAGGCGTACGCCAGCCAGGAGGCCCCGGGGGGGGCACTGCGCGAGCTGGCCGACACCGACCCCCTCACCGGCCTCGCCAACCGGCGTGTGTTCGAGGAGCGCCTGCGCGACGAGCTCGAGCGGGCCCGGCGCTACGATCAGGTGGTCACCGCCGTGCTGCTCGACATCGATGACTTCAAGCGCATCAACGACAGCCACGGCCACGCCGCCGGCGACCAGGTCCTGCGCCAGCTCGCCACCATGCTCAAGCGCGAATTGCGGACCATGGACTCGATCGCCCGGATCGGCGGCGAGGAGTTCGTCATCATCCTCCCGGAGACCGGCGGGACCGGCGCGCGGCTCTTCGTCGACCGCGTGCTGCGTCGCGTGGCGCTGCACAACTTCGGCGACGCGGCGATCCCCATCTGGGTGACGACCAGCGCCGGCCTCGCCACCTTCCCCGATGACCGCGCCGCCGACGGCGAGGCGCTCCTCAAGCTGGCCGACGAGAACCTCTACCGCGCCAAGCACGCGGGCCGGAACCGCTACCGCGACTAGCGCACGCATCGTCACCGGCCGTGTGCCGAGACGGAACCACCGGGGCGCGGCGAGAGTAGATTCCGTTCATGACCAAGACCCTCACCGCCCTCGGCCTGCTCCTCCTTGCCACCGGCGCGGGGTACCTGCTCGCGGCCAGCCGCGACACCACGCCCGCCATCGCGACCGATGCCCCGCCGACCACCCACGGGGAGTTTGTCGCGATCCCCAACGCGGCCGGTGATACCATCCGCGCCTACGTCGCCTATCCCGAGCGCGCGGGGCGTGCGCCGGCCCTGATCGTCATCCACGAAATCTTCGGGCTGACGGACTGGGAACCGTCGGTGGCCGACGACTTCGCCGCCAAGGGCTACGTCGCCATCGCCCCCGACCTCCTCTCCTCGCGCTACGGCAGCACCGCCGCCCTCGGCGACTCGGCCCGCAAGATGGTGGGCACGTTGCGCGGCGAGGACGTGGTGCGGGACCTCGATGCCGTTGATGCGTGGGTGCGCGCGCAGCCCGCCACCAACGCGGAGCGCGTCGGCGTGATCGGCTTCTGCTGGGGGGGCGGGACGGTCTGGCGGTACGCCGCCGCCAACCCGCGCCTGAAGGCCGCAGTGGTCTGCTATGGGCCGCTCGCCGACACGGCGATGCTGGCCGGGGTGGAGGCGCCGGTCCTTGGGGTCTACGGCCAGAATGACGGCCGGGTGACCAACCAGCTCCCCGACATCATCCGCCGCATGGAGGCCATGGGGAAGCCGTTCACGCTGGACTCCTATCCCGGCACCGGACACGGCTTCCTGAAGCCGGGGCGCACCGGGCACGACACGCCGGGCGCGGCCACGGCCCGCGCCGACATTGAGGCCTTCCTCGCACGGCACCTCGAGGCGCCATGAGCGCCACGCGGTCACGGCATCCGCTGGCACCGCTGCTCCTGCTGGGCGCCTGTTCGCTCTCGCCGCTGGCCAACCGGATTGACGTCGGCGAGGAGGCGTTCCTCGTCTTCGTCGCGACGGGGCCGGATGGCTTGGTCGACCTCCATGCGATGCCAGCTGGGGGGGGGACGGTGGCGCGCATCACCTTCACGCCGATGGTCGAGTCGCATCCCGCGCTCACCAGCCGTGGGGACGTGCTCGCGTTCCTCCGTGGTGGCGACAGCGCGGCGATGGTGCGCCCGGACCTGGTGGTGATGAACCTCCTCAACGGCGCCGAACGCACCCTGCCGCTCCCCGCGGCGGTCGGCGCGATGCGCGCCCTCGCCTGGGGACCCGGCGACACCACGGTCGTGGTGCGCACCGACACCGACCTGTGGCAGGTGGCTGCCCCGCCGGCCCCGGCCACGGCCACTCGGCTCGCGGGGGCCGCCCGGGCGATCGCCGATTCCGCGCTCGCCACCTGGCTGGGCCGTCCGCGCTTCGCCCGGGCCTTCAACTGCCCGGCAGGCCTCGGGGTCTGTCTGGTCGGACCGAGCGGCGACACGACGGTGCTCGCCTCGCGCGGGCGCGATCCCTTCCGCTGGGGTGCCGATTCGGTGGGGTGGTTCGAGGGCGATGCCCTGTTCGTGCGGAGTCTCGGGCCCGCGACCGCGCGCAGTCTCAGCCTGGGCCCTCGGCCCCCGACGGCGCTGGGTCAGGCGACCTTCGCGACCCCCTGACCTGCGCGCGCGGCCACCGGGGAGCCGGCCGCCGCGCCCCGACTACTGCCGCACGTAGAAGACGAAGCTCTCCAACTGCTGGATCACCGACTCCTTCTCCTTCAGTTCCCACGCCAGCAGGTCGCCCGTCGTCACCATCCCCAGCACCTCGTCGCCGCGGACGACCGGGAGGTGGCGAATGCGTCGCTCGCTCATCAGCGCCCCGCAGTCATCGATCGTTGCCTCGGTGCTCGCCGTCACGAGCGCGGTGGTCATGACCTGCGAGACGGGCGTGACCGCCGGATCGAGTCGCACCGCCACCACGCGCCGCATCAGGTCGCGCTCGGTGAAGATGCCGACCAGCTTGCCCCCCTCCACCACGAGCACGCTGCCGGTGCCACCTGCATTCATCTGCTCGGCGGCATCCAGCACCGTGGCGCTCGGCGACACGATGAGGACGTCGCCACCCTTGCGGGCAAGGATCTCGTTCACGCTGGTCATGGGCGCTTCCTGATTGGGGTGGGAGACCTAGGATAGTACGCAAGGTCGGCATGGACTGCCACCCACCCGGCACGGCGGTGTCAACGGAGCCTGACGCATTGGCTGCAATGATGTCATAATCCGTGGAGACACTCTCCCCAATACCACTCTCCCCGGCGAGGTCCTCTCGCGATGATTGCCCGCATTCCCTACGATCGCGACCGCACCGGGAGCCGCCCGGCCCACTCGGCGCTGCACCTCGCGTGGCGCTGCGACCGGCATGGCGGCATGGACTTCCTGAGCGGGGGCTGGTTGCTCCTGACCGGATGGGACTTCGCCGACCTGCTCGGTGAGGGATGGCTGCAGATCGTCCACCCGGATGACCGGGACAGGGTGACGGCCGCCCGCCACGCCGCACTCCGACGCCAGGGCCCGTTCGAGCTGGCCTTCCGCGTGCGCCGCCCTGACGGCACCTCCCGGTTGGTCCTTGACCGCGGCGCCCCGCGCTTCGACACCGAGGGCGCCTTCCGGGGACTCGTCGGCTCGGCCGCCGACATCACCGGTCGGCTGGACACTGTGACCCAGCACAGCCAACGTGCCCGCTTCGGCGAGGGCGCCACCCTCGTCTGCACCGCCTGCCGGAAGGTGGCCGCGCGCGATGGCACCTGGCAGCCGCTCGAGGCCTGGGCGGGCAACGCCTTCGACATGGCATTGCATCGCGGTCTCTGTCCCGACTGCGAGGAGCGCTGGGAACGGGGGGCGTGACAGCTGGAAACGCGTCGACTCGCGGGCGCGCTGGTGAGAGGTGAACGGTGAACCGGAGGCTGACCCACAGCCCGTTTCACCGTTCACCTCTTACCTTTCCCCCTTCTCCACGCCGCCACGGAGGTCTCGTCCCCCGATGTCCGACACTCAGCTCCTCGAATGCGTCCCCAATTTCTCCGAGGGGCGCGACTCCGCCCTCATCCGCCGCCTCACCGACGCCATTGCTGCGGTGGAGGGGGTCACCCTCCTGAATGTCGACCCGGGCAAGGCCACCAACCGGACGGTGGTGACCTTCGTCGGTGCCCCCGAACCGGTGGTGGAAGCGGCGTTCCAGGTCATCAAGCTGGCGGGTGAGTTGATCGACATGCGACGCCATCACGGGGAGCATCCGCGGATGGGCGCGACCGATGTCTGTCCGCTGATCCCGATCCGGGGGCTGACGATGGCCGAGGCGGCGGCGTGGGCCGGGCGGCTGGCGCGCCGAGTGGGGGAGGAGCTGGAGCTTCCGGTCTTCCTGTACGAGGCGGCGCAGCCCGACCCGGCGCGCCAGAATCTGGCGGCGATCCGCGCCGGCGAATACGAGGGGCTCGCCGACCGCATCGTGACCGACGCCTGGCGACCCGACTTCGGGCCGGCGCGCTTCGATGCGCGGCGCGGCGCCACCGCGATCGGTGCACGCGATTTCCTCGTGGCCTACAACATCAACCTGAACACCACGTCCACGCGGCGCGCCAACGCGATCGCCTTCGACGTGCGCGAGGCGGGGCGCAGCGTGCCGGGACCCCTCGGCGAGCCGACGGGAGAGCCCGGCACGCTGAAGGCGGTGAAGGCGATCGGCTGGTTCATCGAGGAATACGGCATCGCCCAGGTGTCGATGAACCTGACCGACCTCGCGGTGACACCGGTACACGCGGCCTTTGACGAGGTGGTGCGCGCCGCCGCCGAGCGCGGGGTGCGGGTGACCGGCTCCGAACTGGTCGGATTGGTGCCGCTACGGTGCCTGACCGATGCCGGTCGGTACTTCCTCGCCCAGCAGCAGCGCTCCACCGGGGTATCGGAGCGGGAGCTGGTGCGGATCGCGGTGCGCTCGCTCGGGCTCGAGGAACTCACCCCCTTCCACCCCGATGAGCGGGTCATCGAGTACCTGCTGCAGGACCCGACCGCCACGCGCCTCGTGGACCTGCCGCTCGCTGCCTTCACGCTCGAGACCGCCAGCGAGAGCGTGGCCCCCGGGGGCGGCTCCGTGGCCGCGGCGCTGGGCGCACTCGGCGCGGCGCTGGGCACGATGGTCGCCAACCTGTCGAGCCACAAGCGCGGCTGGGACGACCGGTGGGCCGAGTTCTCGGCTCATGCCGCAACGGGCCAGACCCACGTGCGGGAACTACTCCGCCTCGTGGACGAGGACACGCGGGCGTTCGACGGCGTGATGGCCGCGATGCGCCTCCCCACGGGTTCTGACGCGGAGCGCACGGCACGCGCCGGCGCGATCCACGAGGCGACGCTCGAGGCCTCCCGCGTGCCGTTTCGGGTGATGGAAGAGGCGCTGGCCGCCATGGCACTGATCAAGGCGATGGTGGTGACGGGGCA
>JBBQQJ010000170.1:0-5851 GCA_038216165.1 Gemmatimonadales bacterium
ACCTCGCCGAACATGGCGGCTGCCGCGGCATCCTGTCCGGCCTCGGCCGCCGAGGCGACATGCCGGGTGGGAATGACGAGGATGTGGGTGGGCGCCTGCGCGTGCAGGTCGCGGAAGGCGAGGGCCCCCTCGCTCCGCCCCACCACGTCGGCCGGGATCTCGCCGGCGGCGATCCGGCAAAAAATGCAGTCGGTCATGGGTTCCTCCCCGGCGGCCCGCGCCGGTCCAGGGTCAGGGAGACGGCCGCCACCGCGGCGGTCTCGAAGCGCAGGATGTGCGGGGCGAGCCAGGTGCGCCGCGCCCCCAGACGCGTCGTGGCCACCTCGAGTTCCTCGGGGGTGAAGCCCCCCTCCGGTCCGATCACCCAGCCTGCGGCTGGCCCCCCCCCATCGGCCGGAAGCGGGGCCCCGGTCGGGTCGGCAAGGAGCCAGCGGGTGCCGGCGGCGACCGTCGCGAGCTCGTCGAGGCGGTGGAACGCGAGAACGGCTGTCGCCCACGGATTGCCACTCTGCTTGCATGCCTCCCGCGCGCGGCGGCGGGCCTTGTCGAGCGCGGTCGCCCGGAGGCGGCTCTCGACCGACTGGCTGCGCACCGTGACCAGCGGCACGAGCTGCGTCACGCCGAGCTCGGTGCACTGCTCGGCCACGCGGAGGTAGCGATCACGGTCGCCGGTGGCGAGGGCGAGGATCAGCGGTGGGGGGGGGAGGAAGCGTTCCACCGCCTCGACCTGCACCTCGAGGCGCTTCCCCGCCCCCTCGAGATGGCCCCGCCCGATCCGCCCTCCCCCGTCATAGGCAACCACCAGGTCGCCGGCAGCGACCCGCCGCACCCGCAGGTGATGCAGCTCCTCGTCATCGAGAGGGACGAGCGCCCCTGCCACGAGCGCCCCGGGCGCGACGAGGACACGGATCACGCGCGACGCACGGCCACGCCCCACCACCCCTCGTCGCGGACCTCATCCACGACGACCCATCCGGTGCGCTCCAAGACCGGACGGAACAACGACTCCTCGGCCACTTCCATCCCGGCGAAGATCACGAGGCCGCCGGGGGCGAGCGCGCGCGCGATCGCCGGGAGGAGCAGCGTATTCACGGTGCGGAGGATGTTGCTGCAGACCACCTCGGCGGGCCCGGCCAGCACGCCGAGGTCGCCGGCATCGCCCAGCAGGAAGGTGACCCGATCGGCGACGTCGTTGCGCGCAGCATTGGCCTCGGCAATCGGGTTCGACTCGTCGTCCACTTCGATACCGATCGCCGCGGCGGCGCCGAGGCGGGCGGCGGCGATGGCGAGGATCCCGGACCCGCTGCCAAAGTCGAGCATCCGGTCGCCGGGGGTCAGGTGACGCTCGAGGAGGGCGAGTGCGGCGCGCGTCGAGCCGTGCTCGCCGCTGCCGAACGCCGACTCCGGATCGAGGACGACCACCGCCCCTCCTGGCTCCGCCTCAACGGGGAGCCAGGAGGGGGTGAGGAGGAGGCGACCGAAGCGACGGGCGGCGATGCCCTCGCGCCAGCGCACCGACCAGTCGACGGGGTCCAGCGCCGTGACGCTCCCCGCCAACCCGGGATACTCGGCCGCCAGCGCGCCGAGCACAGCCTTGGCCTGGTCCTCGGAGGTCACTGCCGTGGTGAGGGTCCCGGCTTCCGGTTCCTCCACCGCCTGGCCGAGGGCGGCGATCAACGCCGCGGCGACCGCGTCGTTGTCCTCCGGTCGGCAGACCACGTGGACTTGCCACCAGTGGTGGGTCATGCGCCAAGCGCCTCCTTCAGCCGGGTCCAGATCCCGCCCTCCTTGCCGGGCCCGTCGCCCTCGTGCTCGGCGAGTTCCGCGAACAGGCGGCGCTGCTCGGCGCTGAGGGTGCGCGGGGTCCAGACCTGCAGGCGCACGTTGAGGTCGCCGGTGCCCTTGGCATTGAGCCGTGGCAGCCCCTTCCCGCGGAGCCGGAGGACCGTCCCGGCCTGCGCGCCGGCCGGGACCTCGAGCGGCTCCTCGCCCCACGGCGTGGGCACCGGCACCGTGAGGCCCAGCGCCGCCTGCGAGAAGGAAAGCGGCAGTTCGAGCCAGAGGTCGTCGCCGTCGCGCTCGAACCGGTCGTCCTCGGCGATCTCGATCATCACCTGCAGGTCACCGGACTCCCCCCCCCTCGGGCCGGTGGCCCCCTGCCCCCGCAGGGTGAGGTAGTTCTGGTCGGAGACGCCCGCGGGAATGTCCACGCTCACGACCCGCTCGCCCTTGAGCCGCCCCTCGCCGCGGCACACCTCGCAGGGCGACCGCACGATCGTCCCCTCGCCCTGGCAGGCGGGGCACGGACCGACCTGGACGAACTGCCCGAACATCGACCGGGCCGCGCGGCGCACCTCGCCGGAGCCGCGACAGGTGCCACAGGTCACCGGCTCCGTCCCCGCGGCGGCCCCGGACCCGGCGCAGGCCTCGCAGGCGGCGAGCGTCTTCACCTTGATGCGCTTCTTGGCGCCGTGGGCGACCTCCTGCAGGGTGAGCGTGACGTTCACCCGCACGTCCTGCCCGCGTCGCGGGCCACTCCCCCCCCCACCACCGCCGAAGATCCCCTCGAAGCCGCCACCGACCCCGCCGAAGTCGCGCATGAAGATGTTGAGCGCCTCCGCGAGGTCCACGTGCTGGAATCCCCCGAACCCGCCCCCCCCCCCCGGCCGCGGGCCCCGGCGCGCTGCCGAAGCGATCGAAGTGGGCGCGCTTGGCCGGATCGGCGAGGACCTGGTACGCCTCGCTGATCTCCTTGAACTTGGCCTCCGCCTCCGGGGTCGCGTTGCGGTCGGGGTGGTACTCCATCGCGAGCTTGCGGTAGGCCTTCTTGATGTCGGCCTCGGTCGCGTCCCGGAAGACCCCGAGGGTCTGGTAGTAATCGCTCACTGCAACAGTCCTTCCACGAGCCGGCCGGTGTGCTCGACCAGCCCGATGATCTTGTCGTAGGGCATGCGGGTGGGCCCGAGCACACCGATGACGCCGGTGGCTCCCCCCCGACGATAGGTGGAGGTGACCAGCGTGAAGCCGGCCAGGCCGGGGTCGCCGTGCTCCCCCCCGATGGTGACCACGATCCCGTCGCGGCGCCGTGCCGCCAGGGCCTCGCGCAGCGCCTCGCGACGCTCCGTCAGCGTCAGGAGCGAACGCATCCGGTCGTTGTTCGCGAACTCCGGTTGCTCCGCCAGCACCGAGGCGCTGCCCAGCACCACGGCCTCCGCGGGTTCCTGCACATCGAACAACCCGTCCCCCTCGGCAATGATGATGTCCAGCAGCTCGGATGCCTCCGCCGACGCCGCCGCGTCACGCAGCCGGTCGGCGAGGGTGGTCCGGATCGCCCGGAGCGAGAGGCCGCCCAGCCGTTCGTTCAGCAGGCGCTGGACGTCCTCCAGTTGCGCCGGGTCGACCGCCGCAGGCACCCGCACGTAGATGGTGCGCATGGTGCCGCTCTGCAGGTTGAACACCAGCAGCAACCGTTCAGCCGCCACCTGGACGAGGTCGATCCGGTCGAGCACGATCTCGTCCAACGCCGGTGCGACCCCCACGCCGAGTTCCTGGGTGAGGATCCCGAGCACCTGGGCGGCCCGCCGCAGCAGGTCCTCGCTTGCGGAGCTCGTGCTCACGCCGGTGAGCTCCACCTCGAGCGTCTCGCGCGATTGCGCATCGGGCGGATGCTGTCGCACCATCGCGTCCACGTACACCCGATACGCCCGATCGGTCGGGATCCGGCCGGCGGAGGTGTGGGGATGATACAGGAAGCCCTTGCCCTCGAGGTCGCTCATGGTCGAGCGGATTGACGCCGGCGAGAGGCCCAGTCCGGCGCGGCGCGCGACGGTCTGGCTTCCCACCGGCTCGGCGGAGGCAATGTAGGTCTCGATGACCGCCGCCAGCACCTGCCGCTCGCGTTCGGTCAACGACTCAAGTTCGGCCATCCCAGAAACTTAGGAGTCTGCGACCGCCGAGACCAGCGCATCGAGCCGAAGCCACCCCTCGGGGGTCAGGCGAAGCTGATCGTTCTCGGCCACGGCCCACCCCTCGCGAAGCCACGCCGCACGGGCCCCCTCGGGGACGCGCCATGGGGGCAGGCCACTGTCGGTCCGGAGCCCGAGATACAGCTCTTCGAGGCGCCATTGGTCGGCGTCGAGGTGCTCCTCGCCGCCACGCATCGCTTCGCCGCTGAGGGCCCGCGCCGCGTAGTCCGCCCAATCGCGGACGTTCCAGGACCGGACCCCAGCCAGGAAGGAGTGCGCGCTGGGACCGAGGCCGATGTACTCCGCGCCGCGCCAATAGGCCGAGTTGTGGCGCGCCCGGAAGCCCGGACGGGCGGCGTTGCTGACCTCGTAGTGATCGAAGCCGGCGTTGACCAGCAGGTCATGCGCCGCAAGGTACTCTTGCGCGTAGCGCTCATCGGCGAGCGGGGCCACCTGGCCGCGCTCGGTCCAGCGCGCGAGAGGGGTCCGCGGCTCCACGGTGAGGCCGTAGAGCGACACGTGGGTGGGCTGCAACTCGAAGGTCAGGTCGAGATCCCGGAGCCAGTCCCGGCGCAAGGCAGCCGGCAAGGCAAAGATCAGGTCCACCGAGATGTCCTCGATCCCGGCGTCCCGCAGCGCGCGAATCGCTGGCGCCACCTGCTCGGGGCGGTGGGTCCGGTGCATCCATTCGAGCACCGCCCCATCGTGGCTCTGCACCCCGAGCGAGATGCGATTGATCCCGGCCCGGGCCCAGCCCTCGGCGCGCTCGGGGGTCACGTCGTCGGGGTTGGCCTCGAGGGTGACTTCGGCGTCGAGGTCGATCCGGGTGCCGTCCCCGAACCCCTCAACCAGCGCCTGGATCGCCGCAGGCGCGAGGCGAGAGGGCGTCCCCCCCCCGAAGTAGACGGTGGTGAGGTCGGGATCGCGCGTGAGGGCCGGATCGGCGTGCCGGGCCCGCCATTCCGTGAGCACGGCCGCCACGAACTCCTGCTCGGGCGTGACCGGACGCACGGCGATGGAAAAATCGCAATAGGAACAGCGTCGCGCGCAGAAGGGAACGTGGACGTACAGGTGCATGCCATATCCTACTGCCGACCGGAACCCGGCGTAAGGGGCGCGCCCCACGATGCCCGACGTCGGTAACATCCGCCCGGCAGTTGCTCGACGAGTCCGGCGAGTTCGAGCCCGAGCAGCGCCCCGAGCGTGGTACCAATCGGCAGGCCGGCCCCCTCCGCCACCAGATCCACCCCTCGCTCCTCGCGCGCCAGCGCCCCGAGCACACGGGCCTCGTCCGCGGACAGGGTGCACGGTGGCGGCACCAGCTCCCCCACCCCCGTGCGGGCCATCGCCGGGACCCCCAGCACCCCGGCGAGGTCCTCCGGTGCGAGCAGCGGGACCGCCCCGTCGCGGAGGAGGCGGTTGGTCCCTCGTGACGTGGCAGCGGTGATCGGTCCCGGCACGGTCAGCACCTCCCGACCCTGCTCCAGCGCAGTGGCCACCGTGATCATCGTGCCCGAGGCATCCGCCGCCTCCACCACCACGAGCCACCGCGCCAGGCCGCTGATGATCCGGTTGCGCCGGGGGAAGGCGCCCGGCTGCGGGGTGGTGCCCGGCAGCGACTCCGTGACGAGGAGGCCGCGCTCGATCACCCGGCGGTACAACGCCCGGTTGGCGGCGGGGTAGACGACATCGGCCCCGGTACCCAACACCCCGATCGTCCCCCCCCCAGCATCCAGGGCGGCGCCCTGGGCGATGGCATCGAGTCCGCGCGCCATGCCGCTGACGACCACGGCGCCGGCCCGGGCGGCCACCGTCGCCAGGGCTGCGGCGACCTCCGCCCCGTAGCGGGAGTGCGCCCGACTGCCGATGATCGCCACCGCGGGCCG
>JBBQQJ010000171.1:0-5841 GCA_038216165.1 Gemmatimonadales bacterium
GCCGACCTGCGGCAGGCGGCGCGCCACGCAGTCATCCCAGAGCACGTCATCGAACGTCGGATCGATCCATCGCTCGATCGCGTGGCCTCCGACGGCGCAGTTGACGATGCGGACAGCAGGATTGACCTCGCTCCGCCACGCCCCCGCCACCTGCTGGATCCACTCGTCGCATTCCTGGTTGGCGTTGCTCATGCCGACGCACACCACGCCGACGACGCCGCCGACGGCAGTGACGGTGGGCTCGCTTGACCTGGACAACTCCAGTGGGAGGCCCTTGTAAGTGGCGGGCCCACCGGCGAGATGCGCGATTGGGTATGGGGTGACCACGTCCGTACCGCTCGGCGGCGGCGGAGGATTCTGATCGCTCATGGAAGGGTCGGAGCCGCATGCTGCCACGCCGAGTAGCAGGACAGCCGGGACGAACGGCAGCAACACGCGCATGGGGGCCGATCCGGTTCAGGATACTCCGGTGACGCCTGGAAGGCGGATTCGTTAATCCACCGACCGGGCGCCGCCGAGACCCTTAATGACGCAGGATCAGTCGATCCGCGCGATCGTGATGCGCGCTACCGGACCCTGCCAGCCGTGGAGCGCGACCGACAGGTCGCCCACGCCCTGAATGTTGGCGTGACGGCGGATCACGTCCGACGTGGGCACGCGGCCGTTTCCGTCGGGCGGTGCCGGAACCGGGCCGGCGCCTCCGCAGGGGTCAACGATCTGATTGAATAGCTCGTTGTTCTGCTCGGTGCCGGCGTCCCACACCCCGACTTCGTAAACGTCAGGCTTGAAACCGCCCGGGAGCTTGACGCCATCTAGGCCGGTGAAGCCGTCGTTTGTACAAATCGTCATCACCGCCAGCGACACGCGGTTGGCATTGCCGCGGGCAGTGATCTCGAACACCTGGGGGTTGGGCAGCGGGGCCTGCCCACCGACGCGGTTGGTCGGTTTATTGATGTCGACAACCGCGAACACCCCGGGCATCCCACGAACCTCGGCCACGGCCGCGGTCTCGACGCCGTCCTCGGCGATGATGCGAATTCCCTCCGACGCAGGCTGGCCGGGAGTCCACACCGTCACATCCTTCGTGTGGGTGGCGAGCACGCCGGGCGAGAAGACCTGGCCGGTGCTGAGGTTCTCGAGGGTGACGCGGTAGCGGTGAACGCCAGCGTCAGCGGCCTGGTCAGACTTGTCGGACCTGTCGGACCTGTCGGCCTTGTCGGACTGTGAGGCCGCCAGTGCGGTGGCTGATGTCGGTGGGGCTGTGTCGTCGGCGCAGGCTGCAACGAGGAACAGGCCCGCCAGGGCCGTGATGGCATGGAATCGCATGAGCATACCTCCCGTGGGGTGCAGGGTGCCACAGGCGTGGCACGTGACGAGGTCCGTCACCACTTACGACGTAAGCGCCCCAACGGAGGACACATAATGCGAACCCACGATCATCTACGACTCACCTCCCGGCCAAGTTCTTCCACTGCAGCGTTGCGATGACACCCCCATGGTCCGAAGGCCACATTCCACTCGCCGTGCGCCGGGCCGACTCAACGCCGAACACGGTCATGCGCCTCACAGGAAGAAACGGATCCATCCCGCCCGATCCCATCCGGAATCAGGCGCGAGCAAGAATCCGTGAGGTGACCCGACCGACGCTCAATCCCTGCACGATGATCGAGAAACAGACGATGATGTAGGTGATCATGATCAGTTTGTCGCGGAACGGACTTTCCGGAAGCGACAGCGCCAGCGCCACGGAGATACCACCCCGCAGTCCGCTCCACGTGAGCACCACCGCGGCGCCACGCGGCAGCCGCCGCCCGCTGGGGAAAAAGGCCACCGGACCCGCGACCGATACCAGGCGAGCAAGGAGGACCAGCGGAATGGCGATCGCCGCCGCCCATGGCACTCCCGGCTCCATGTCGAGAATCACGACCTCAAGTCCCATGAGGACGAAGAGTACGGCGTTGAGGAACTCGTCGATCAGTTCCCAGAACTGGTCGAGGCGGTGACGAGTGGTCTCGGACATGGCGAACTCCCTGCCGCGATTGCCGATCAACAACCCGGCAACCACCATCGCGAGCGGCCCCGACACGTGAAGGGAGTGCGCCAGGGCGTACCCGCCGGTGACCACGGCGAGGGTCAGCAGGATCTCGACTTGGTAATTGTCGACGGCCCGCAGCATTCGGTAGACGATGTATCCCACCAAGGCGCCGTACAGCAGGCCGCCGAGCACCTCCACCGCGACCAACTTGGCCACTACCGCTGCCGTGATCGCCTCCCCTCCCAGCAATTCCACCAACAGGATGAACAGGACAACGCCCACGCCGTCGTTGAAGAGGGACTCACCCGTGATGACGGTCTCGAGCTCCTTGGGAACCCCGACGCGGCGGAGGATCGCACCGACCGCGATCGGATCGGTCGGCGCGATGAGCGCCCCGAAGACGAGCATCCATGGCAGCGGGATCGCGAGTCCGATCATGGCGAACAGTTGGTGCCCCACCACACCGACGATCAGGGTGGTGAGCAGCACGCTCCCCGTCGCCAGGGCCAACACAAGACCCCGGTGGGCGATCAGGCGTCCGAGGTCGAGATGCAGCGCACCGGCGAACAGGAGGGCGCCGAGCATGCCGTCGAGGACGGTTTCATCGAAATCGATTGCGCGGATGATGAGGGACAGATCGGCGATCGGGGCGAAGCCGAAATGTCCGGCCGCGACGATGAGCACCGAGCAGGCGAGCGAGAGCACCATCAATCCGATGGTCATCGGCAGGTGGATGAACCGGTAGTTGGCCCACGCGAGGAACGCCGCGACGGTGACGAGTGACGCGATGAGGTGAAAGGCGCTCATGGGCGAACCGGGAGCGGGGGGCGACCGAGGCGTCGGCTGGGCGATCCGAGGCCGCTGGCACGGTGGCGTGCCAGCGGCCTCGGATCAACGATCAACGGCTGCGCTTGGCGGTGCTCTTGGTGCGCTTCGCGGTGCTCTTCGAGGCGATTTTGGCGCGCTTGGTGGTGCGCTTGCCCGTGACGGCCTTGGATGCCTTCGCGATCCGCACGCGGGCGCTGGTCTTCGCCGACTTCACCGACTTCTTTGCAGCCTTGGCGACCTTGGCGGCCTTCCCCGACTTGCTGGCGTTGCGTGCAGCGACGCCGGCGGCCACGGCCGCGGCAACACCGGCAACGGCGACCGCAACCTTGGTGACCTTCGCACGCCGTGCGGTGCGTCCGGACACCTTGTCCGCCACCTGCCCTGCCATCTTCATCGCTGCGGCACCCACCGAGGCACCGGTCTTTGCCGTGGACTTGACTGCCTTGCTAGCGGTGCGGACGGCTGCGGTCCGAGTCGACTTCCTGATTGCCATGCGATCCTCCAAGAGTGGGCGTACCGGAATGACGCGAATGCGGAAGTATACGTACACCGCACGCGGAGTTCACCCCGTGCGCTCGGCCATGGCGCGTCCGTAGCGGGAAAGGATGCCCGCCCGCCCCACCGTGCCAAGGACTCGACTGCTCGCTGCGTCGATCACGGGGAACGCCGCCACGCCCTGTGCACCAAGGCGGCGCACGACCTCGACCAGCGGAATTTCGAGTGTCAGCGCCGCCGTCGCGGTAGCCACGTCCCGCGCGACCAGCGCCTCGTCCACCGGGTCATTGTCCCGGGCGATCGCGCCGAGGCCGCGTTGCGTGACAACACCGAGCAGGCGCCGCTCGTGGTCGACCACCGGGTACACCGTCTGGTCGGCGAAGGCGAGCTGGCGGATGAGGGCGTGCACGGGCTCGTCGGCGCGCACCACCATGGCGTCGCGGTCGATCGCATCGGCAACGGTCAGTCCGGCAAGGACGTCGCGGTCGATGCCGTGCTCGAGGTTGATGCCCCGGCGGCGCAGCCAGCCGCTGTAGAGGTTGTCCGGCTCCAGCCGCTTGACCACGACCATCGCGACGGCCGTCGCGACCATCAGCGGCAGCATGAGCGCATAGTCGTCGGTCATCTCGAAAACCATCATGATCCCGGTGATCGGCGCTCCGGTGGCAGCGGCCACCATCGCCCCCATCCCCACGATGCCGTACGCCGCCGGTTGAATCCCTGCAGCGGGAAGCACCGAACGCAATCCCGCCCCGAAGGCGCCACCGGTCGCGGCGCCGACGTACAGTGAAGGCGTGAAGACGCCGCCTGACCCGCCCCACCCCAGGGAGAGCGCCGTCGCCACGATCTTGCCAAGCGCAAGCAGCGCGATGACCCACCATGCCATCGTGCCGAAGACATCGAGCGGGATCGCCAGGTGACCGGTTCCCACGAGGAGCCCGCCCGACGCAGCCACCATGAGGCCGATGAGCATCCCGCCCGCGGCCGCGCGCATCGCGGTCACCTCCGTGCGCTGGTAGCGGAAGTAGGTGCGGATGAACCACGCGCTCACTACGCCGACCACGACCCCGAGCATCGGATACGCGATCGCCACCTCCCAGAGGTGGTGATAGGAGTACTCGACGGGGATCGGGAAGGCGGGGTGGTTGCCGAAAACAGCGCGCGAAATCACCGCCGCGACGACGCTCGCCACCACCACGACCGGGAAGGCCGCCACGCTGAGTCCGCCGAGGATCTCCTCGAGCGCGAAGAAGGCACCGGTGAGCGGAGCGTTGAAGGCGGCGCTGATCGCGGCTGCGGCGCCGGCAGCCACCAGCAGGCGGGTACGGTCGGCGCCGAAGTGGAAAGCGCGCGACAGCATCGACCCGGCGGCCGCGCCGAGCACCGCGACGGGCCCCTCGGATCCGGCGGACGCCCCGCCGCCCAGCGTCGCGGCGGCAGCACCGGTGCGCGCCAGCGCCGCACGCGCCGGCACGTATCCCCCAGCGCGCACCACCCGGCGCTGCACGTCGGCGACGTTGAGCCCCTCCTCGCCCGGTGCGAAGCGCCGCATGATCCACCATGCGACCAGCATCGCCGCGCCGGTGATCACCGGTCGCGTGACCCACGGCCCGAACGCCGGCAACCACGTGGATGGCCAACTGAAGAACACCGCGTACGAGAGGTCGATGAGCTTGTAGAAACCGATCACGCCGAATGCACCCGCGAAACCAACCACGACGGCGAACCCCAGCAGGACAGCGTTCTCCGACAGGTCGAGCGCGTTGAACCAGACGACGAATCGGTCCCACGCTCCGCTCGCGATCCGGCCCGGTACGAAGAAGAGCCGTCGGGCGCGATGTGGCACGAGCCGCGCCGCCACGACGGCCAGCTGCTGGAGGAACGAGGTCTTCATCGACTCATTGTGTCAGGCTGCGTGCAGCACGTCGCACTGCTTCGATGTCGGCGGGAAGCACCAGCGCAAGCTCGGCGCGCTGGAGCGCGAGCGCCGACTCCTCGCGCACGGCGGTGGTGAGTTCGGGATCCCCGATTGCGGCGAGAGCGGCAAGCGCATCCTGCACCGCAATTGCCACCTCGACCATCGATGCGCCATCCCGGGCGATCGCGGCGAAGGCGTCGCGGACCAGGTCTGTGGTCGCGAGCCGGGGAACCCTCACCCGTGGGCACCTTTCGGGCTCGTCATCGCCAGCGGGCGCCGCCCACGCGGCCAGCAGGCGAACCACTCCGCCGAGTACCTGCACTGCCGTGCCGGGATCGTTGACTGCCGGGGACAGCGCCCGGATCGCGGTTTCCGAGAGCACGACGAACCCGAATCGCGGGTCCTCGTCAAAGTGGCGCTCGCGACCGATCTTGAACGCCTTGGCGATCCGATCAATGTCCTCTGGGCTCGACGTGCCGGAAGTTCGACCGATGAGTCGCGCCACGGGGCGCCCCGGGGCGACAAAGGTTCCGGGAAGCAACTCCACCGCCACAATGGCATTGCA
>JBBQQJ010000172.1:0-5758 GCA_038216165.1 Gemmatimonadales bacterium
CATGGCCCGGCATGGGGGCGGCGCCTTCAGCGGCAAGGACCCGACCAAGGTCGACCGGTCGGCGACCTACGCGGTGCGCCACGTGGCCAAGAACATCGTCGCCGCCAAGCTGGCCCGGCGCTGCGAGGTGCAGGTGGCCTACGCCATCGGAGTGGCGCGACCGGTGTCGGTCTTTGTCGATACCTTCGGGACCGCTGCCAAGGGCCTCACCGACCGGGCGCTCGAGCGCGCGGTGCAGGAGGTGTTCGACCTGCGCCCCGCACGACTGATCGCTGACCTCAAGCTGCGCCAGCCGATGTACTCCCCTACCGCCGCGTACGGCCACTTCGGCCGGGACGCCGCCGTGGGGACGTACGATGAGCCCGACCTGCCGCCGGTCCGGGTGGAACGATTCACCTGGGAGCGAACCAACCGGGTGCGCGACCTCAAGACGGCCCTCAAGGCCTAGTGGAGAGCATGACCATGACCAGCATTGCCATCGACGCCCCGCACCATATCCGCGACATCGCCCTGGCCGATGAGGGGAAGCGGCGCACCGAATGGGCCGAGCGCTCGATGCCCGTCTTGCGGCAGATTCGCGAGCGCTTCGCTGCCCAGCGGCCCCTCGAAGGGCGCCGCATCAGCTGCTGCCTCCACGTCACCACCGAGACGGCCAATCTCATGGCGACGCTCCGCGCCGCCGGCGCCGAGGTGGCGCTCTGCGCCTCGAATCCGCTCTCGACCCAGGATGACGTTGCTGCGCACCTCGTGCGCGACCATGGGGTCCATGTCTACGCCATCAAGGGCGAGGACCACGAGACCTACTACACGCACATCGCGCAGGCCCTCGCGTTCGGTCCCGACCTGACCCAGGATGACGGCGCTGACCTCGTCAGCGCGCTGCACATGATCGCTCTGGGCCGCATCGACGATCTCGCCGGGCCGATCCGCGCCTACGTCGAGGCGCTCACGGCGGAGGAGCGCTCGGCCCTTGTCGACAACGTGCGCGGCAGCACGGAGGAGACGACCACCGGCGTCATCCGCCTCAAGGCGATGGCGGAGGAGGGGATCCTCCGCTTCCCGATCGTCGCGGTGAATGATTCGCGCACCAAGCACATGTTCGACAACCGCTACGGCACCGGCCAGTCCACCCTCGACGGCATCGTGCGCGCTACCAACCTCCTCCTGGCCGGCAGCACCTTTGTCGTGGCCGGCTACGGCTGGTGCGGCCGCGGCCTGGCGATGCGGGCGCGCGGGGCGGGGGCGCACGTGATCGTGACCGAGATCGATCCGGTGGCGGCGCTCGAGGCCCGCATGGATGGCTTCGAAGTCCGGCCGATGGCCGAGGCCGCCGCGCGCGGCGACGTCTTCTGCACCGTGACCGGGAACATGCATGTCGTGCGCCCCGAACACTTCGCCCAGATGAAGGACGGCGCCATCGTGGCCAACTCGGGCCACTTCAACGTCGAGCTCGACCTCGATGGCCTTGCGTCCATGGCGAGCGCGCAGCGGAGCGTGCGCGACTTCGTGGAGGAGTTTGTGGTCGATGGCAAGCGGATTCTCGTCCTCGGCGAGGGGCGCCTGATCAATCTCGCCGCGGCCGAAGGCCACCCGGCCTCGGTGATGGACATGTCGTTCGCCAACCAGGCCCTCGCCGCGAGCTACCTCGTGGCGCACGAGGCCACCCTCTCGAAGGCGGTGCACCGCCTTCCCGGGAGCGTCGACGCCGAGATCGCGACCCTCAAGCTCACGGCGATGGGCGTCGGCTACGATACCCTCACCCCGGCGCAGGTCTCCTACCTCGCGAGCTGGGACGCTGGGACCTGACCCCGCGGTCCTCGTGACCGTCGCCCGGCTCGCGGTGGACCGCACGACGAACACCCCGGTCGTCATCCTCCGCGAGGCGGTGGGCGACCGGGGTGTCGCCATCTGGATCGGCCAGGCCGAGGCGCACGCGATCGCCCTCGCCATGCGCGGCGAGATCCCGCCGCGTCCGCTCACTCACGACCTCACCGCCAGCCTGATGCGCGCGCTTGACGGGACCCTCGTGCGGGCCACCATCACTGCGGTACGCGACGGCACCTACCATGCCGAGCTCGTGCTGGCCCGGTCGGATGGCACCCAGGTGTTGATTGACGCCCGCCCCTCCGACGCCGTCGCGCTCGCCACCAGGGCGGGGGTGCCGCTGCTGGCGGCTGAGGGGCTGCTCCGGATCGACGGGGCGCCGGGGCCCGAGGCGCCTGCACCCCTCGATGCGGAGGCATTGCGGGCCCACCTCCGCCGTCTCGGCCCCGAAGACTTCGGGCGGTTCGCCCCGTGATCGCCGTCGCCCTCCTCCTCCTCGCCCTGCAAAGCGGGGGGGGGGATATTCCCGTCCACGGGCGCGTCCTGCGCGTGGTCGGGCGTGACACCCTCGCGGTCGCCCGCGCGACCGTGTTCCTCCACCGCGTCACGCCCGCCGTCCAGGGTGTGATCGATTCCACCACCAGCGACGCGGCGGGCCGCTATCGCTTCCGCGCCCGGGCTGACTCCGGCGCGGTCCTGCTCGTCAGCGCCCGGCATGAGGGCCTCGAGTACTTCGCCCCACCGATTGCCCCGGAACGCGCGACGGCCGGCGCCACCTTCGATATCGAGGTGGCGGATCTCGATGCGGCCGCTCCCGTCGGGATCGCCGCTCGACATCTGATCGTGGGCGGACCTGCCGCTGATGGCACCCGCGACGTCGTGGACCTCGTCATCGTGCGCAACGCCTCCGGTCGCACACGCGCCATGCCAGACTCCACCATCCCGGTGTGGCAACTGGCCCTCCCCGCGCACGCCGCAAACGTGCGGCTCGGCGATGCCGACTTCGCCGCGGACGCGTTCGACCTGCACGGCGACACCCTGTTCCTGCATGCCCCGATCCCGCCGGGGGAGCGGCAGCTTTTTCTTGAGTACCAGATCGTCCCGGCCACACGCATCTTTCGCGTGCCCCTCGACCAGCCGATCGAGGCGCTCTCGCTCCTCGCCGAGGAGGATGCGCTCACGCTCACCGGGCCGCTCACCCGCACCGACGTGCAGGAGATGGAGGGGCGTCGCTTTGTCCGTTGGACCGGGACTAGCGCCACCCCTGCCGTCCTCGTGCTCACCCTGCCAGGCGGCGGGGGCGCGCCCCCATGGCTGCTCGCGGCGTTGGTGGGCGGCTTCGCGCTCCTGCTGGTGGGCGTGGGGGTGCGCCTCGCCTTGCTGCGGCGGGGCTGAGCCAGTACGTTCCTCCCGACAACTGAAGTGAAGACCAGCGAACGCGGAAGCTCGGAAGACCGGTGCAAGACCGGCGCGGCCCCGCCACTGTAACGGGCAGACACCCCGTCACTCCTCATGCCACTGGACCCCTCGGGTCCGGGAAGGCGAGTGACGGCGCCCGGAGCCAGGAGACCTCTCCGTTCGCGCCACCAGCAACCCTCGGGGGAGGGAACGGTGGCGTGGTCGTGCAGGGGGACCTCGCTCGTCTGTGTCCCCGTCCACGTCGCCACGCGCCCGTTTCCGCCGCCGGATGGAAACGGGCGCCTTTGCATGTCCAGCACCATCCTGCCACGCCGCCTCGCCGTCCCCGTCCTGTTGGTCGGGGCGCTCGGCGCGCTGCTCGTGGGCGTGCTGGTCGGCGCGGTGCCGCTCACCCCCGGGGCGGTGGGTCGGGCCCTCCTCGATCCCGACGCCCCCGGCGCCGGGGTCGTGCGGCCGCTACCCCTGCCGCGGGTGCTGCTAGCCTTTCTCGGGGGGGGGGGCCTCGCCGTGGCGGGCGCCGCCCTCCAGGCCCTGGTCCGCAATCCGCTGGCCGAGCCGTGGTTGCTCGGGCTCTCCGGTGGTGCGTCCCTGGGCGCGGTGCTCGCCATGGTGACCGGCCTCGGCGGCGGGTGGGGTGTGGCTGGGGCCGCCACACTTGGGGCCCTCGGGGCCCTCGGCCTCGCCTATCGGGTGGCTCTGGTGGCCGGACGTCGGCTCGATCCCCGGGTGCTGCTCCTCGCCGGGGTGGTCGTGGGGTCGTTCGCCTCCGCCGTGAGCACCGCGATCCTCACCACGGCGGACCCGTTCACCTTCCGCGCTGCGGCGATGTGGCTCTTCGGCGGCTTTACCGGGGCGACCTGGGAGGCGGTTGGACGCTACCTGGTGGCCGCGATCCTCCCCTTGGGCCTCCTCTGGACGATGGCGCGCGGACTCGACCTTCTGGCGCTGGGCGAGGAATCCGCGGCGGCGCTCGGCGCCGATGTCGATCGCCTCCGGCACGGCATCGTGCTGGCCACTGCTGTCCTGAGTGCCGTGGCGGTCTCGGTCTCCGGGGTGATCGGGTTCGTCGGGTTGGTGGTGCCGCACGCGATGCGCTGGTTGGTTGGCCCCCTCCATCGCACCCTGTTGCCGGTCGCGTTCATCGCGGGCGGCGCGTTTCTCGTCCTTGCCGACACCGCGGCGCGGGCCCTGCTCCCCGCGACGGAGCTGCCGGTGGGCGTCGTGACGGCGCTGGTCGGCGTCCCGCTGTTTGCGGTCCTGTTGCGCCGGAGCGCCCAATGATCCTCGCTGCTGAGGGACTCACGATCCAGTACCCCGGCGCGCCGTCGCCGGCGCTGGCGGACGTCGCCTTCCACGTGGGGGGGGGAGAGCTTGTCGCGGTGGCGGGTCCCAACGGGAGCGGCAAGAGCTCCCTCCTGCGGGGCCTGCTGGGGCTGGTCTCCGGGGCGACCGGCACGGTGCACCTGGACGGGCGGTCGATCGGTGCCTGGTCCCGCCGCCGCCTCGCGGAGCAGGTCGCGGCCCTGCCGCAACGCGAGGATGCCACCTTCCCGATGCCGGTGCGCGAGGCCGTGCTGCTCGGACGCTGGGCGCGGCTCGGTCCCGTGGCGGCGGCAGGGCGGGCCGATCGGACCGCCGTCGACGCCGCCCTCGCGCGATGCCACATCACCGAATTGGCCGACCGCTCGATTGACACCCTGTCGGGTGGCGAGTGGCAGCGGGTCCGGCTCGCCCGTGCCCTCGCCGCCGAGCCACGCCTCCTCCTCCTCGACGAGCCGAGCGCCGCGCTGGACATCGCCCACGAGATGTCGCTCTTCGAGTTGCTCCGGCACCTCGTGGGGGAGGGCCTCGGCGTGATGGTCATCACCCACCACCTCAACCTTGCCGCCCGCGCCGCCGACCGGATGGTGCTCCTCGACCGCGGCCGCGTGGCCGCCGCCGGGACGCCCACCGAGGTGTTGCAGGAGGACGTGCTGGAGCGCGTCTTCGCCTGGCCCGTGGCGGTCACCACCTGGTGCGATGGGGCCCCGCAAATCGTACCGCTCACCCGGGAGGAGGCGCGCGCCTCTGCCCGCCACCTGCCACCTCCGTTCGAAGGATTCCGGTGATGCGCGCCAGATCGTTGCTGCTGCTGCTCGCCCTCTCGACCGCCCCGCTCACCGCCCAGCAGGCGGCGCGGGACACCACACGCCTGTCCGACCTGCTGGTCACGGCCACGCGCACGCCATGGGACGCCGCCAATATCCCCGCGGCCACCACCGTGCTCGATGGGGCTGACTTGCGGGCCCGCGGGGTCCGGTTCGTCGCGGACGCCCTGCGCGAGGTCCCGGGCGTCATGCTGGTCCAGACCGGCAGTTACGGTGCCGTGATGTCGGCGTTTGTGCGGGGGGGGGAGAGTGACTACCTCAAGGTGCTGGTGGACGGGATTCCCCTCAATGCGCCGGGCGGGAGCCTCAATCTCGCCGATCTCTCGCTGGATGATGTCGAGCGGATCGAGGTGGTCCGCGGTCCGGCG
>JBBQQJ010000173.1:0-5687 GCA_038216165.1 Gemmatimonadales bacterium
TACGCCGCGTGGCGACCCGACACGACAGGGCAGGGGGCGTTCGCACCCCGCCTCGCCACCGCCATGGTGTCCGCCCCCATGCTCGCGCGCCCCGTCGCGCTCTTTCGAGGGGCCCCGGACAGCGCCACCGACGCCTCGCTCGCCGCCCGACAGGGCACGGCCCGCACCATCACTCTGGCCTCCCGCGCTGCGATGGCACCGCGCGTGGTCACACCACTGCTGCCGGTCACCAACGTGAGCGGCCGGCGGCTGCGCGCCGTCGATCCGATGGTCCAGGTCGAGCCGCCCGCCGAGGATTGGCAGTCCGCCACCTGGGCCGAAGCGCGCGCGGCAACACGCGGCGCGGTGGCCCATCTTGCCGGCCTGCCGGTCAGCGCGGTCCGGATCCAGGAGACGGTGGGCGGCGGTCGGCCGACGGCGATGGTGTGTCAGCAACTCCGCGACGGGCGCGCTGTCTGGGTGATCGAGGGCACGGAGGCCGAACTCGAAGGCGTTGCCCGGCTCCTCGCGGCCAGCGGCCTCACCATGAGCACCCCGCGGCGCGCGCGCCCCGACTATGTCGGCACCGACGAGTCGCCGGTGCGGGTGATCCGACTGGTGGCGGTCGCCTCGTACCTTCCGGTCGACTCGCTGAACGCCCTCGTCGGTGAACGCCTCCGCCTCGAGTAGCATCGCAGGGACCGTACGATGTTCCGGCTCGGCCGGCTCGGAACGCCCGAGCCGGCCGTTTGCGTGGGGGGGGGAGCACCGGTGCTGGCCCGCCCCCTCGTACCACCACGGCAAAGGCCGACACCCCGCGGGGTGTCGGCCTGCGGTGCGGCATACCGGCCTGTGGGACCCGGCGGAGCCTAGTGGTGCCCCTGCTCTCGCTCGAGCGTGATCAACGCGAGGCGGGGCGAGACCATGGGATAGGTCCTGGCGAACCAGCCGTAGCTCAGGAAGAAGAGCCCGAGGAAGGCCAGCGTCGGACCCAGCTCGGGGATCCCGAACGTCGGCGTGTTGGTCGCGCTCACGGACGGAATCACCAGCAAGTAGCGTTCGAGCCACAGCGAGCAGAACGAGATGCCTGTGAAGATCGCCAACGTGGCCGGGGTCTTCTTGGGGCCGACGGCGAGCAGGCCAGTGAACGGGATCACGAACATCCCAAAGAACACCGCCGCACCGACATTGCGCCACTCGCCCCAGAGGCGCGAGAAGACGAAGCCGGTCTCCTCGGGCAGGTT
Source organism: Gemmatimonadales bacterium (assembly GCA_038216165.1). Classification (GTDB taxonomy): domain Bacteria; phylum Gemmatimonadota; class Gemmatimonadetes; order Gemmatimonadales; family GWC2-71-9; genus Palsa-1233. The sequence continues at coordinate 1,224 of JBBQQJ010000173.1, forward strand.
GCCGTACCAGATCACCAGGAACTGGGCCCACATGAGGTAGGTCCAGAACACCGTGAACCCGAAGCAGAGCTTGCCGAGGTCATGGCGTTGCTTGACGCTGACGTATTCCTGGAGCCCGACGGCCTTCACACCGAAGAGCATCAGCATGGCGAGCAGGGTGTGGGCCCCGAGGAAGGAGCCCATGAAGTACCAGCCACCGAGCAGGTTGCTGAACCAGTGCGGCTGCAGTGCCATGATGCCGTCGAACGCGACCATCGTGAACACCATCGCGTACGTCACGGCGAACACCGCGGCGAGACGATAGGTACGGGTGTGATTCCGGTCGGCGTCGTACCCGTGGAGCATCTTCTCGTAGCGCGCCTTGCGGCCGTCGCTGACCTTGTCCTTCGCGAGGGCCAGGTCGGGGAGGAGGTCGCACTTGACGAGCTGCGCGCCGAGCCAATAGAGGAGGGCGAGCCCGAGCCCGAGGCGCGCGATCATCCACGGCTTGGAGAGCCACAGCGCCTTGCCGGCGGCGAGCCCGTGCAGCTCCTCTTCCATGTGGCCGTAGATGTCGTGATAGCCCAGGGTGAAGATCAGCGCGAGGCCGATCAGCGACACCGGGATCATCGCGCTGGTCGCCTGCGAGAAGCGGAGGATCACGCCGGACCACTTCGCGTTGGTGATCTTGTGAACCGCGGTGAGCGCGAGGGAGCCGCCGGTAATGCCGGTCCAGAAGAGCCAGTTCACGTGGAAGGTCTGCCAGGCGCGATGGCTGCCCTCCCCGAGGAGCGACAGGACGAACAGCGCGCTGCCCGCCAGCGCGAGAACCAGGCCGATCGGGAGGAAGATGCCGTAATCGCCGGTCACGCTCTTGGCGGCGAGGCGGTCCCGCACGGCGGACAAGTCGACGGCGGCCATCAGTTGGCTCCCCCGGTGGCGGCGACCGGCGCGGGCGCCGCGGCCTGCAGTGACCGCACGTAGGCGACGATGGCCCAGCGCTCGTCCTGACGAACGACCTTGTCGCCGTACTGGGCCATCAGCCCGCGTCCGTAGCGGACGATCGAATAGAGGTAGCCGTCGGTGTAGCCGCGGGCCCGGTCAGTGAGCAGTGACGGCGCCCCGAGGTACGCGGTCACGGTCCCGTTGGCCGCCCCCTGGTAGCCATGGCACATCGCGCAGTACGTGCCGTAGAGCTCGGCCCCGCGCGCGGCGGGGAGCGGGCTCATCCCGGCCGGACGCGCGGCGGTGTTGGCCACGTCGATGTCGAAGCCGTACTGGAGCTGACGCGGATTGCCGGTGCCCCAATCGCGCTCGCCACCCGTGACGGGGACGACCCCGGCAGGGGTGTTGCGGGGGATGTCCGCGCGCTGATACGGATGGATGGCCTTCGAGAGAATCATGTGGTCGAACCACGGCACGGCGTGCATGAGGTCGTCCGGCGAGGGGACCTCGTTGTACCAGAAGTTGCATCCCGCTGTGCCGGTGGCGAGCAGGGCTGCCAGGAGGAGCTTACGCATCACGGGAGACCTCCACCGAGCCATGCCGTTCGAAGAGCTGCGCGAGCCCCGCGGCCTGGTCGGCACCGCAGGGGACGAAGATGCCGATGCGATCGTCGCTGTAGCGCGGATGATAGGGACGCCCCTTGAGGGACTTCATGGCGGAGAGGATGAAGATGCCGGCGATCGTGGAGAGCGCCCCCATGAGGATCATCAGCTCGAAGCCGATGACGACGAAGGCCGGGATTGCCGCGATCGGCTTGCCACCGACCAGGAGCGGCCAGTCCCGCGCCATCCAGATCGCCAGCGAGAAGCCGGCCGTCACCCCGGTGAACCCGCCGATCAGGGTGAACAGCCGGACCGTGGAGATCGGATCGCCGATCGCCTCTTCCAACTCGTGGTTGGGCGCGGCGGAGTACACCGTCAGGTCGGCATGCCCTCCGGCCTTGAGCTCGCGGATCGCGTCACAGGCGGCGTCGATGTGCTCGAACGAGCCGAGGACGCCGGGAACCTTGGCGGCCATCAGTGTGCCTCTCCGTGCGACTTCCGGCGCGGCATCGGGATCATTTCCTTGATCTCCTGGATCGCCACGATCGGGAAGTTCTTGTAGAACAGCGTGAACCACAGGCCGAACCAGCCGAACGAACCGAGGAGGACCAGCCAATCGGCCCACGTCGGGTTGATCTGGCCCCACGCGTTCGGCAGGTAGTCATTGGCCAGTGACGACACCACGATCACGTAGCGCTCGAACCACATCCCGATGTTGATGAAGATCGAGATCACGAACAGCGCCGTGAGGTTGGTGCGGATCTTCTTGAACCACAGCAGTTGGCTCACGAAGGCATTGCAGGTGATCATCGCCCAACCGGCCCACCAGTTCGGGCCGAACGCCCGCCGCCAGAACGTCGTCTGCTCGTAGGTGCTCCCCGAGTACCAGGCGACGAAGTATTCCATCATGTAGGCGTAGAAGAGGATCGTGCCGGTGAACAGGGTCAGCTTCGAGAGGTTGTCGAAGTGGTAGTCGGTGATCATGTGCTCGACGCGCAGCATCTTTCGCAGCGGGATGAGCAGCGTGAACGTCATCCCGATGCCCGAGTAGATGGCGCCGGCGACGAAGTACGGGGCGAAGATCGTCCCGTGCCACCCCGGCACGATGGAGACGGCGAAGTCCCACGACACGACCGAGTGCACCGAGAGCACGAGCGGCGCGGCGAGGGCGGCCAGATAGAGGTACGCCCGCGTGTAGTGGCGCCACTGGGAGTCGGCACCGGTCCAGCCGAGGGAGAGCACCGTGTAGAGCTTCTTGCGCCAGCCGCTGACGTGGTCGCGGACCGCCGCAATGTCCGGCACGAGGCCGACCATGAGGAAGGTGCTCGAGACCGTGAGGTAGGTCGAGATGGCGAAGACGTCCCAGAGCAGCGGCGACTTGAAGTTCGGCCAGAGGTAGCGCGCGTTCGGGTACGGCAGCAGCCAGTAGAAGATCCACTGCCGCCCGATGTGGATGATCGGGAAGAGCGCCGCCGTCATGACGGCGAAGACCGTCATCGCCTCCGTCGCCCGGTACACCGCGGTGCGCCAGGGCGAGCGGAAGAGGAAGAGAATCGCCGAGATCAGCGTGCCGGCGTGGCCGATGCCGACCCAGAAGACGAACGTCGTGATGTAGACCGACCACATGATCGGCGGAGCGTAGCCCGCCAGCCCGAGGCCATACTTGACGAGCAGCGTCACGGTGCCGAGGAGCACCGCGGTGAGCACCGCCATGGTCGCGACGAGGATGTAATACCCCCGCGTCGGCGCCTCGGTGATCGTCCGGACGACGTCCCGGGTGACCTCCGCGTGGGTCTGGGTCGGCAGGCTCGGGTCGAGCGGGATGACCGCCATCTCAGTGCCCCCCGCCGTTCGCGTCCGCGTCGTGCATCACCGGCGCCTGCGCCACCACCTTCGCGAGATAGGTGACCGCGGGGCGAACGTTGGTCAGTTCCAGCATGGTGTAGCCTCGGGGATCGCGGGACCATTGCACGACCGCGGACTCGGGGTCCTTCACGTTGCCGAACCTGATGGCACCCGACGGGCAGGCCTGGGCGCATGCCGTCGTGAACTCGCCGTCGACCAGCGCCCGATCCTCGAGCCGGGCCGTATGCTGCGCGCCGCGAATGCGCTGCACGCAGAACGTGCACTTTTCCATGATGCCGCGGGCACGAACCGTGACCTCCGGGTTGAGCTGGAGGTTGAGCGGCTCCGGCCACGCCGACTCGTTGTACTTGAGCCAGTTGTAGTACCGCACCTTGAACGGGCAGTTGTTGCTGCAGTAGCGCGTGCCGACGCAGCGGTTGTACACCTGGCCGTTGAGGCCGTCCGGCGTGTGATAGGCGGCGTAAACCGGGCAGACCGGCTCGCACGGCGCGTTGTCGCAGTGCTGGCACATGATCGGGGCGAAGCGCGCCTCGATAGGCACCCCGTCCTCGCCGCCCTCCCAGTACCGCTCGATGCGCATCCAGCTCATCTCGCGGCCCTTGAAGATCTGGTCCTCGCCGACGACGGGGATGTTGTTCTCCGCATAGCAGGCGGTGACGCAGGCCGAGCAGCCGGTGCAGCGGGAAAGGTCGACCGCCATCGCCCACTTGGGGGTCGTCGGATCGGCGTAGTTGCCGAGCTTCCAGCCCTCCTGCTGCGCCTCGTACCAGCCGTCGATCGCCTCGCGCTCGCGCGGCGGATTGATCTCGTGGGTCTCGCCCCCGGCGGCCTTGTAGGCCTGCTCGGGTGTCATCCCTTGGGCGGCAAAGGCCAGCGGCATCGACTCGATGATGCCCCGGCCCAGCTGGCGCGGGTTCCCCTCGGTCTTGGCCACCTTGCGGTAGTCGGGCGTCTTGGCGACCGACACCGTGGTCGCGACGTAGGGGAGGTAGCCCTGCCCGTCCGCGGCCCCGAGGAGGTCGAGCGCGTTCACGCCGCGATCGGTGGCGTAGCGCCCGAAGGCGGTGTGGCC
>JBBQQJ010000174.1:0-5674 GCA_038216165.1 Gemmatimonadales bacterium
GGATCCAGAGCGGAAACGCGACCGCCTGCACAACCAGCACAAAGCAGAGATTGGCGAGCCACTTTCCCCAGAACAGCGCTGCGCGCGGCGCCGGTGACAGCAGGATGCCGTCGAGCGCCGAGTGCTCACGCTCGAGGAGGAAGGCGCGATTCAGCGCGACCAGCGAGGCGAGCGCGAGGGCGACCCAGAGCACCGCAGGGGCGAGCACCGGCAGCGCGATCACGCCGGGGTCGCGCGCGAAGACGAAGATGAGCAGCACCAGGATCGCGAACACGGTTGCCGTGAGCAGTGCGGTCCGGTTACGCCATTCGATGGTGAGGTCCTTGGCCGCGATCGCGAGCGCTGGTTTCCAGGTGCTCACGCGACCAACTCCGAGTACATCGCACGGAATGCGTCGAGCGACTCGGCACGCGGCGCGTCGTGCACCACACGTCCCGCGACCAGCACCACCACGCGCGTTGCAACGTCCCATAGCTCAGCCGGATCGTGGGTCACGCAGATCTGAACCCGGCCGCGCTGGCGCTCGTCGGCCATGCGTTGCCGCAGACCATCTGTCGCGCGAGCATCGAGGCCGGTGAACGGTTCGTCGAGCAGGAGCACGGCGGGCGCATGGAGCGTGGCGCGGGCCAGGGCGAGGCGCTGCAGCATCCCGCGAGAGAACCCCCGCACCGGGCGGTCGGCGTGCTCGTCGAGCGATGCATTCCGGAGCGCGGCGTCGATCCGCTCGGCGGGCTCGGGGAGCTCGTGCAGGGCGGCGGCGAAGCGGAGGTTTTCCCGCGGGGTGAGGTCGTCGTACACCATCGCGGCGTGGGAGAGGATCCCGATCACGCCGCGTGCGGATGGATCGCGCGAGAGGTCGACACCGCCGACCCTCACCGTCCCGCGGGTGGGCCGGGCCAGGCCAGCGAGGCAGCGGAGCAGCGTCGACTTCCCGGCGCCGTTGGGCCCCAGCAGCATCACGACCTCTCCAGATCCCACCGCCAGGGTCACGCCGCGAAGTGCCGCGACCGGCCCGAAGCGGCGTTCGAGCGCATTGGCCTCGACAGCGGGAGGAGTGGGGTCAGGCATCGAGCGAATATAGGGCGAGCGGCTGAACGGGCGGCGATGCGCGGCGGGCGCGCCGGTCGTGGAGGCGGACTAGGGCTGAGCGAAGAGGAAGAGGTCGTCGAGCTTGGTGAGCACCAGGGTGAACTCTAGTTCCGCCCCGACTCCGCGCAGCACCACCTTCTGGCGCCGATCGCTCGCATGACGCTGGATCATGACCAGCGCACTGAGCCCACTCGAGTCGACCTGGCGGGTGCTGCCCAAGTCGACAATGAGGCAGCCCTCGCCGGCCGCCATCTGATCGAGGAGGGAATTGGCCTCGAGACGGAAGGTCTCGCGCGTGGCGAGGCCAAGGTTCTCGGGGGCCTGCAGTACCCGTGAGGGCGACTGCGCGGTGGACACGGTCAAGGATGCTCCTGCCTGGGACAACCGATCGGACGTTCGCCCGTCGGTACAAGGCACTACTAGCAAGAGGTTTGCCACACACCTCGCCCGGGGGCTCGTTTGGATAGTTGACAGACCGTTTTGCATTCCGCCCGCCCCTTCCGATCGCCTTCGCGGCTCGCAAGGTTCCACCCATGACCGACGACCAGCTCTCGACCCTCCTCAGCGAGGACCGCCGTTTCCCGCCCCCGGAAGCCTTTGCCCGGCAGGCCAATGCCCAGCCCGCCCTGTACGCCGCGGGCACGGCCGATCCCCGTGCCTTCTGGGCCGACCAGGCGCGCTCCATCGACTGGTACACGCAGTGGGACACCGTCCTGGAGTGGGATCTCCCGCACGCGAAGTGGTTCACCGGCGGGACGCTCAACGCCTCCGCCAACTGCGTCGACCGGCACCTGAGTGGCCCTCGCCGCGATAAGCCAGCACTGGTGTGGGAGGGCGAGCCGGGCGACCAGCGGGTCCTCACCTATCGCCAGCTCCACCTCGAGGTGTCGCGCGCGGCCAACGCCCTCAGGTCGCTGGGGGTGGGGCGTGGCGACCGCGTGGCGATTTACCTGCCGATGGTCCCCGAGGCCGCCATCGCGATGCTCGCCTGTGCCCGGATCGGTGCGGTGCACTCTGTGGTGTTCGGCGGCTTCTCCGCCGAATCGCTCCGGGACCGGATCAACGACGCCGAGGCCACCTGCCTGATCACGGCCGACGGCGGATATCGGCGCGGGCAGGTGGTGCCGCTCAAGCAATTCGCCGATGAGGCACTCGCGGGATGTCCCTCGATCCGGCATTGCCTGGTGGTGCGACGGGGCGGGACGGATACAGCCGGCGACTGCCGGATGGTGGAGGGTCGCGACGTCTGGTGGCACGATGCGCTCGACGGCCAGGCGGAGGAGTGCGAACCGGAGCGGATGCACGCCGAGGACCTGCTCTTCATCCTCTACACCTCGGGAACAACGGGTAAGCCGAAGGGGATCGTTCACACCACCGGCGGATACCTGGTGCAGGCTGCGGCGACCACGCGGTATGTCTTCGACCTCAAGGAGGACGATGTCTTCTGGTGCACAGCCGACATCGGCTGGGTGACCGGGCACTCGTACGTGGTCTATGGCCCGCTCGCGAATGGCGCGACGGTGCTGATGTACGAGGGGGCACCGGACTGGCCCGAACGCGACCGATTCTGGTCGATCGTTGCTCGTCATGGCGTGACGGTGTTCTACACCGCACCCACCGCGATCCGCGCGTTCATGAAATGGGGAGCGGCGCACCCGGCGGCGCACGACATGAGCAGCCTGCGGCTGTTGGGCAGCGTGGGCGAGCCGATCAACCCCGAAGCATGGATGTGGTACCACGAACATATCGGCGGACAGCGTTGCCCGATCGTCGATACATGGTGGCAAACCGAAACCGGCGGCATCATGATCACGCCGCTGCCGGGAGTGGTGGAGACCAAGCCCGGATCAGCCACGATCCCGTTCCCGGGGATCGAGGCGGAACTGGTCGATGCGACCGGAAAGGTCGTCGATGGACCGGGGGGCGGATACCTGACGATCACCCGCCCGTGGCCCGGCATGCTGCGCACGATCTACGGTGACGACGCGCGCTACCGCGAGACCTACTGGAGCCGGTTCCCGGGGCGCTACTTCGCCGGCGACGGCGCCAAGCGCGACGAGGACGGCTACTGGTGGATACTCGGCCGCGTTGATGATGTGCTCAACGTGGCGGGGCACCGGATCGGTACGATGGAAGTGGAGAGCGCGCTGGTCGATCATCCGTCGGTGGCCGAGGCCGCCGTTGTGGGGCGTGAGCACGAGATCAAGGGCCATGCGATCGCGGCGTTTGTCACGCTTCGCGATGGTCATGCGGCGACGCCTGAATTGCTCGAGGAGCTGCGCCAGCACGTCGCGAAGAAGATCGGCGCGATCGCCCGTCCCGACGACGTCCATTACGCCGCCGACCTCCCGAAGACGCGGTCGGGAAAGATCATGCGCCGCCTGCTGCGGGACATTGCCGACGGACGGGCGCTGGGCGACACCACGACGCTCGCCGATCCGGCGGTGGTGGCGCGGTTGCGGGATGAATACGAGGCGACGGAGGGTTAACCCTCCCCACACAGGTGCCGCATTCCATGCGGCACCCGGCATTTGCCGGAATGGTATGTGACAATGCCCGTTGCGCGTTTCAATTCCGCGTAAACGCGGGTGCCGCACACGTGCGGCACCTGTGGGGGATCATTGTGTGACACAGGGCGTCCGTGTTACACCTGGATCTGCGCGCCCAATTCGATCACACGGTTTGGCGGCAACCCGAAATACGCCGTGGCGCTCTGCGCGTTCTTTGTCATCAGCGCGAACAGCCGCGCACGCCACGCCGGCATCTGCTCATCGGTGCGCGGATGGTCGCCGCCGCGCGACGTCACGACCAGCGTCTCGCGCCCCAGATAGAACGAGACATCCTGCATCCGGAGCTTGCGACGGGTGGTGTCGCCCGGCTGCCGGAGGCTTTCGCCCACGGCGAGCAGCAGCGCCGGCACATCGGGACTCTCGGTGAATCCGTACGTCGCGATCACCTGATAGAACCCCTCCCCCTTCGCCTCGACCGTGACCCGTTCCTCCTCGGGAATCGTCGGGATCTCGGCGCCCTCGACCGTGACCATGATCACCCGCTCGTGCAGCACCTTGTTGTGCTTGAGATGATGCAGCAGCACCGGTGAGGCGACGTTTGGAATCGAGGTCATGAAGACCGCCGTCCCGGCCACCCGTTGCACCTTCTTCCGGCCGATGTCGGGGACGAAGAGGTCGAGTGGGAGCGACGATTCACGCAGGATCGCGGTGAGCTGCCGACGCCCCTTCTTCCAGGTGCGCATCAGCAGGTAGACGCATGCGGCCACGAGGATCGGGAACCAGCCGCCCGCCGGGATCTTGAGCAGGTTCGCGCCCAGGAAGGCGGCGTCGACCACAGCGAAGACCGTGGTGATTGCGACCACCCGCCACATCGGCCAGCGCCAGAGGCGCCGCATCACGATCGCGAAGAGCATCGTGGTGGTGAGCATTGCGCCGGTGACCGCCACGCCGTACGTGCCGGCGAGCTTGGTCGACGATGGCAGCGCGATCACCAGCCCGATGCACGCGGCCCAGAGCGCCCAGTTGATTCCGGGCATGTAGATCTGGCCCTTTTCCGAGATGGAGGTGTGGATGATCCGCATCCGCGGCACGAAGCCGAGCTGGATCGCCTGCTGGGTGAGCGAAAACGCACCGGAGATCAGCGCCTGCGAGGCCACCACGGCAGCCGCGGTGGCAATCACGATCATCGGGTAGAGAGCCCACCCGGGGACCAGGCCGAAGAACGGGTTGAACGTCTCGCCGAGCAGCGCGTCGGGGTGCTCGAGTAGCCACGCACCCTGCCCGAAGTAGTTGAGCACCAGCGCTGGCAGCACGACGGCGAACCACGCGAGCCGGATCGGGCGCGGCCCGAAGTGTCCCATGTCGGCGTAGAGCGCCTCTCCACCCGTGATCACCAGCACGACAGCCCCGAGCACGGCGGCACCGTGCCAACTCTCCCGCAGGAAGAACTCGAACGCGTACCATGGATTGACGGCGTAGAGCACCTCGGGCTGCATCGCGATGCCACGAATGCCGAGCAGCGCGATGCAGACGAACCAGAGCGTGGTCATCGGACCGAATATCCGGCCGATCCCCGCCGTGCCGCGACGCTGCACCGCGAAGAGGGCAGTGATGATCACCACTGCGAGCGGCATGATCCAGGGCTTGAAGATCGGTGTCGCCACTTCGAGCCCCTCCACCGCACCGAGCACCGAGATCGCCGGGGTGATCACGCCGTCACCGTAGAGCAGCGCCGCACCAAAGAGCCCGACGATCAGGATCAGCCCGCGGCCCCGCTTCTGCCCGCCGGGGCGCACCAGCGCGAGAAGCGCGAGGATCCCGCCCTCGCCCCGGTTGTGGGCCCGCATCACGAGCCCGATGTACTTGAACGAGACGACGAAATTGAGCGACCAGAAGACCAGCGAGAGGATGCCAAGGACGTTGTCATGGGTGAGATCGACAGCGTGAGGTCCGTGGAACGCCTCCTTCAGCGCGTAGAGCGGCGACGTGCCGATGTCGCCGTAGACAACTCCAAGTGCGGCGAGGGCGAGGCCACCGACGGCCTTGCCCGAGTGGCCACCTTGCTCTTCGGTCAC
>JBBQQJ010000175.1:0-5585 GCA_038216165.1 Gemmatimonadales bacterium
CAAGCACCTCGGAGCCACCCGATGACGCTGCACCTACCCACGGGCTTTCCCAGTCTCGACGCGCTGCTCGGCGGCGGATTCCGCCGCGAGGACCTGATCGTGCTGGGCGGCGACAGTCGGGTTGGCTGCTCCTCCCTCGCCCTCGGGATGGCGGTGCGCGCGGCCGAGCAGGGGGCGGCGGTCGGTGTGTTCAGTACCGAGATGAGCCCAACGCGCCTCGCAGAGCGGGCCCTCGGCCAGTCGGCCTGTGCCACGCTCACCGAGCTGGCCGGCGCCGCGCTCGATGACACGCGCCGGGGAGCGATCGCTGACGTGGCGCTGCGGCTGCGCGGATTGGCGCTGGCGTTCCATACCCAACCGCTGGGCGGATGGAGCGTCGACGCCCCCGAGGTGGTTGAGGAGGTCGAATTGGTGGTGGTGGATGCGCTGGAGGGATTGGCGTGGGGGCCCCACAGCCGTGCCGAGGCGGCGGCGGCATGGGTGCTGTCGTGGAAGCGTTTCGCGATCGGCCGCGGCGTCCCCGTGCTGCTGGTGCGTCACGCGACGGAGGTCCCCGGGGAGTCCCGCGGGGCCCGGCCCAGTCTTGACGCGCTCGGTGGGGCCGGGGTGCGTGAACATGCCGACGTCGTGCTGGGACTGCATCGGGAAGAACTGCACCGTCCCGACCCCGCGGTCGCGGGGGCGGCAGAATTGCTGTTGCTCAAGGACCGCTTCGGGACAACGGGGAGCGTGGACCTGTGGTTCGAGCCGCAATGGAGCCGGTTCGAGGACCTCGCCGAGGCGTGAGCCGCTAGTTGAGCGGGGTGCCCGGCACTTCGCCCGGCTCCAGCGGGCGGGTCTGCAGCACGCGCACGGAATCGCTCGGGAGGACGCGCGGCTTGGCGCCGGCGATCGTGACCAACGTCCCACCGGCCTCGAGGCCCTGGACCGCCACCCACATCGAGGGGCCGTCCTGCTCCACAAAGAAGGCGGTCATCCCGTTGGTGGTCGCCTCGTTGATCAGGCGGTACGGCGGCAGGGCCAGCACCTCCCGGTAATACGCGACCACCGAATCCGCCGGCGACACCGTGGACATGATGATCTGAAGGGCCGATCCCGTTCCCTCGCGCGCCAGCATCTGACCACCGGGCGGCAACGGGAGGTTGGGCAGCACTTCCGGCAGCGAGACCTGGGCCTCGACCGGGGGAGCGGCCTCCTCGCCCTTGCAGGCGACGAGACTCACGGCAAGCAGCGCGAACAAGGTAGTTTTGGTAGGCATGGGGCGAACCGTAGCGCCACCGGCAATGCGTGGCAACCCGGTGCGTTGCCGCACCGTCGGCCGCGCGCTATGATCCCGCCCACGACCCGGAGGAGGAGCCCGATGGCTGGACACAGCAAATGGAAGACAATCAAGCGGAAGAAGGCCGTCACCGACTCCCGGCGCGCCTCGTCCTGGACCAAGCTGATCCGCGAGATCACCGTAGCGGCCAAGGCCGGCGGCGGCGATCCGTCGGCCAATGCCCGGCTGCGCAAGGCGATTGATGACGCCAAGGCCGCCAACATGCCGGGCGAGAACATCGAGCGCGCCATCAAGAAGGGGACCGGCGAGCTGGAAGGGGTCTCCTATGAGGAGGTCACCTACGAGGGCTACGGCGCCGGCGGCACCGCGATCCTCATCGAGGGCTCCACCGACAACCCCAACCGGACCGTGGCCGAAATTCGCCACGCCTTCTCCCGCAACAATGGCAACCTCGGCACCAGCAACAGCGTCTCGTGGATGTTCGAGAAAAAGGGCCAGATCCTGATTCCCGTCGGCGCCGCCCCCGAGGACCGCGCGATGGAGGATGCCCTCGAGGCCGGCGCCAGCGACTTCGAGGTGGACGGCGAGTACTACGTGGTGACGACCGAGCCAAACGCGTTCCACGCGGTGATCGAGGCGCTCGCGGCCAAGCGGTACGTGCCCGAGTCGTCCGAGATCGCGATGGTCCCGCAGAACCTCGTCAAGCTCGAGGCGGCCGATGCGCAGACGGTGCTCAAGCTCATCGACCTGCTCGAGGAGCTCGATGACGTCTCGAAGGTGTTCACCAACCTCGACATCGACGCCCTGGATCTCGAGGAGGCCGAGGCCTGATCACCGCCGCCATCGGGTCGCTCACCGTGCTCGGCATTGATCCGGGCACCGCGGCCTGCGGCTATGGCGTGGTGGCCGGAGGCGCGGGTGGTGCAGCACGCCTGATCGAGTGCGGCGTGATCCGCACCCGCGCGGGCGAACCGCTGGCCACCCGTTTGGGCACGGTCTTCGACGGCCTGACCGAATTGCTGGCACGGCACCGCCCGGATGCCGTGGCGGTGGAGGGGCTCTTCCACGGCCAGAACGCCCGCAGCGCGCTGATCCTCGGGCACGCGCGTGGCGTGGCCCTGCTCGCGGCCGAACGGGCGGGCCTCCCGATCGCCGAGATTTCACCGGCCGAGGTGAAGCGCGCCGTCACCGGCACGGGCGCGGCCACCAAGGCACAGGTGGGCGAGATGGTCGCCCGCCTGTTGCGCCTGGCGGCCCCGCCTGCCCCGGCCGACGCCGCCGACGGCACCGCGATCGCGCTCACGCACCTGCTGCGCCTCACGCCGCGCCTGCGGCTCGCTGGGGGGGGGAGATGATCGCCGGCATCGCCGGCACGCTCCGGCAGCGCGATCCCACCGGCGTGGTGGTCGAGACCGCCGGCGGCGTGGCCTATCTGCTGGAAGTGCCGCTCGGCACCTTCGAGCGCCTCCCGGCCGCGGGCCAGCCGGTGCAGTTGGTCACCGAGTTGGTGGTGCGGGAAGATGCCTGGGCGCTCTACGGCTTCGATCGGCCGGTGGACCGGGTGATCTTCCGCCGTCTCCTCGGCGCCTCGGGCGTCGGGGCGCGACTCGCCCTCGCGATGCTCTCGGCGCTCGGGGCAGAGCGCACCGTGCGCGCCATCCGCGAGAAGGATCTCGCCGTGCTCGCCTCGGTGCCGGGCATCGGCCGGAAGAAAGCGGAGCGCATCGCGCTTGAGCTGGCCGACCGACTGGATGACCTCCCCGCCGGTAGCGAGGGTACGATGCCGGCGAGTTCCCCGTCCGCCGACGCCGTGCGTGCGCTGGCCGGCCTCGGCTTCCCGGCCGCCGCCGCCGAGCAGGCAGTGCGCACCGCCGCCGAGGCCGACGCAGGCCTCGACACCACTGGGTTGATCCGCCGTGCCCTCGCGGCATTGAGGAGCAGTTGACGATGATCTGGGACACCAGCCGACCCGCCGACACCGCCGAGTGGCAGTGCACCCGGTGCGGCACGACCAACCGCCGCTTGGTGACCCCGAGTGAGACCGAGGCGCGGGATCGCTGCGTCCACTGCCGCCTGCGTCACGTGGTGCAGCGGGGTGACACGCCGGTGCGCTGGGACGCGAAGGCGGCCTGAGCCCATGGACCCACGCCGCATCGAGGTGACCACGCCGGCTGCGCTCCCCGAGGAGGGGGGGGCGGAGAGCGCGTTGCGTCCCTCGCGGCTGGACGAGTTCGTCGGCCAAACGCAGGTCCGCCAATCGCTGCAGATCGCCATTGACGCCGCCCGCGCCCGCCAGGAAGCGCTCGACCACGTCCTCTTCTTCGGCCCGCCGGGGCTGGGGAAGACCACCCTCGCCCTCCTCATGGCCCGCGAGATGGGGGTGCAGTGCCGCACCACCAGCGGCCCCGTGCTGGAGCGCCCCGGCGACCTCGTGGGACTCCTCACCGGCCTGGGCCCTGGCGACATCCTCTTCATCGACGAGATCCATCGCCTCCGCCCGCATCTGGAGGTATTCCTCTACCCGGCAATGGAAGTCTTTCGCGTGGACGTCCGCCTCAGCGACGGACCCCACGCCCAGACCTTGCCGATGACGATCGAGAAGTTCACGCTCATCGGGGCCACCACGCGCTTTGGCCTGCTCACGCCGCCGATGCGTGCCCGTTTCGGGCTGGTGGAGCGTCTCCATTTCTATGGGCCCGACGACCTCGCCCGGATCGTGGTGCGCTCCGCCGGCCTGCTGGGCGTCCCGATCGGTGAGGACGGCGCCAACGAGATCGCGCGCCGTGCCCGCGGTACCCCGCGCGTGGCCAACCGCCTCCGCCGCCGTGTGCGCGACTACGCCGAGGTGCGCGCCGACGGCCGGATCACCGCGGCCGTGGCGGCCGCCGCGCTGGAGCGCCTCAATGTCGACGAGTTCGGGCTCGATGACATGGACGCCCGCATCCTCGGCGCGATCGTCGAGAAGTTCGGCGGCGGACCGGTCGGCCTGGCCACCATCGCCGCCGCCGTGGGCGAGGACGCGGCCACGGTGGAGGAAGTCTACGAGCCGTATCTGCTGCAGCAGGGCTTCCTCGAGCGCACGCCGCGCGGACGGGTCGCCACCGTCCATGCCTACCGGCGCCTCGGGATCTCCCCCCCCCAGCGAGACGACGGGCAGGCTTCGCTCCTCGATGGCTGACCGCCGCTGGACCACCGCCGACTTCGACTATGACCTGCCCGCGGAGCTCGTCGCCCAGACGCCTGCGCAGGAGCGCGGGGCCTCGCGCCTGCTCCTCGTCGACCGCGCGACGGGCGGTCTCGCGGACAGCCAGTTCGGCGCGCTCGTGGCGCAGATCCCCGCAGGCGATCTGCTGGTCGTGAACTCCACCAAGGTGCGCCATGCCAGGCTGCCGGGGACGCGCCCCACGGGGGGGCCGGCGGAGGTGCTCCTCATCCACCCGATGGGCGACGGCACCTGGCTCGCCATGGGCCGACCCGGCAGCGCGATGCGGCCCGGCAAGGTGATCGCGCTCGGCGACGGGATCGGCGTGGAAACGGTCGCGGTGCGTGATGACGGCCTGCGCCAGGTGCGGTTCGTCGGGGCCGAGGCCGACGTGGCGATTGCCCGCTTCGGGCGTCTGCCGCTGCCGCCCTACATCACCCGCGACCCGACCGACGAGGACGAGCGCCGCTACCAGACCGTCTATGCGGCGCGCGAGGGGAGTGTGGCCGCCCCCACGGCCGGCCTCCACTTCACCGCGGCCCACCTCGACGCGCTGCGGGCACGCGGCGTCGGCATTGCCGAGCTCGACCTCGAGGTCGGCCCCGGCACCTTCAAGCCAGTGGAAACGGAGCAGATCACTGAGCACCCGATGCACGCCGAGCGCTTCGAGATCCCCACCGCCACCGCCACCGCCATCGCAGCCCTCCGCGCGCAGGGGGGGGCACTCTGGGCGGTCGGCACCACCGTGGTGCGCGCGCTCGAGAGCGTCGCACGCCCCGATGGCACCGTCCCCGCGGGCACCGCGGAGACCGCCCTCATGATCACCCCCGGCTTCCCGTTCCGGGCTGTCCAGCACCTGCTCACCAACTTCCACCTGCCGCGCTCGACGTTGCTCATGCTGGTGGCGGCGTTTGCGGGCCACGACACGACGATGACGGCCTACCGTCACGCCGTGGCGTCCCGCTATCGCTTCTACAGCTACGGCGACGCGATGTGCCTCCTGTGAGGATCTGATGACCCAGGCCCCCCCAACCACCCCCCCCCCAGACCCCGAAGTTGGGGAGAACCACGCCCCCAACCGCGACCCCCACCCCAAAAAAAACC
>JBBQQJ010000176.1:0-5581 GCA_038216165.1 Gemmatimonadales bacterium
GAGGCGGCCGCGCTCCACCCCCTCGTGGCGGCGGCCGTGGCGGAACTCCGCTCGGCAGCACGGGCATGATCCCGCGCGAGCAGGTCACCGGGGTGATCCTCTGCGGCGGTCAGGCCGTCCGCATGGGCGGCACCGAGAAGGGGCTGCTCCCGCTCGCTGGCACGCCGATGTTCGCCCACGTCCGCGCGCGCCTCGCCCCGCAGGTCGGGCCGGTCGTCCTCAGCGCCAATCGCGAAGCGGCGAGCTATGCCTGCTTCGGTGATCCCGTCGTGCCCGATCGGGTCCCGGGCCTCGGACCGCTCGGCGGCCTCGATGCCGCCCTCGACGCCGTCACCACGCCGTACACCTTCTGCTGTCCCGGCGACGCGCCGTTCCTCGCACTGTCACTGGTGGCCCGCCTCGCCACGGCGCTCGCGGCGGAGGGTGCCGAGGTGGCGATGCCCCGGGATGCGGAGCGGGTGCAGCAGCTCTTCCTGCTCTTCCCCACGGCGCTGCACGGCACCCTCACCGCGTACCTGGCGGGTGGTGGGCGCAGTGTCCTCGGCTGGACCGACGGCCTGCGCACCGCCGTGCTCACGGTGCCCGACGTGCCACCCGCCTTCCTGAACGTCAACACCCCCGCGGCCGCCGCCGCAGCCGCCGCCCACCTGCACGACGCCCCCCCCCACGCCCGTCCCGCTCCGGAGCCGTCATGACCACTGCCACCGTGCCGTCCGACATCGCCATCGCCCAGGCCGCCACCCTCCGCCCCATCACTGCCGTGGCCGGAGATCTTGGCCTCACCGCCGACGACATCGACCAGTACGGGAAGTACAAGGCCAAGCTCCCGCTCGCGCTCGCGCTCGCCACGCGCACACCCCGGGGCAAGCTGGTACTGGTCACGGCGATCTCCCCGACGCCCTCGGGCGAGGGCAAAAGCACGGTCAGCGTGGGGTTGGCCCAGGCGCTGCGCCGCATCGGCACGAACGCCGTGCTGGCGATCCGGGAACCGAGCCTCGGGCCCGTGTTTGGCGTCAAGGGCGGCGCAGCGGGGGGGGGATACTCGCAGGTGCTGCCCATGGAGGACATCAACCTCCACTTCACCGGCGACTTCCACGCCATCGCCAGTGCCCACGCACTCCTCTCCGCGATGATGGACAACTCCCTCCAGCAGGGCAACCCGACCGGCCTCGACCCGCGCCGGATCACCTGGCCGCGCACCATCGACATGAACGACCGTGCGCTGCGCAAGGCGATCATCGGCCTGGGGGGGCCCGCCGAAGGGGTGCCGCGCGAGGAACGCTGGGTGATCATCCCCGCCAGCGAGATCATGGCGATTCTGGCGCTCGCCAGCGATCTCGACGACCTCCAGGAACGGCTCGGGCGGATCATCGTCGGCACCACCGCCGGTGCCAACCGGCAACCAGTGCGGGCCCGCGACCTCAAGGCGGTCGGGGCGATGACCCTCCTCCTCAAGGAGGCGCTCCGGCCCAACCTCGTGCAGACGCTGGAGGGCGGCCCTGCCCTCGTCCATGCCGGCCCGTTCGGCAACATCGCCCACGGCTGCAACTCGCTGGTCGCCACGCGCACCGCCCTCGCCCTCGGCGACGTCGTCGTCACCGAGGCGGGCTTCGGCTCCGACCTCGGCGCGGAGAAGTTCTTCGACATCAAGTGCCGGGCGGGCGGCCTCCGGCCCGAGGCCGCAGTGATGGTCGCCACCATTCGCTCGCTGAAGATGCAGGGCGGCGTGCCCAAGACCGCGTTGACCACCGAGAACCTCGAGGCCCTCGAGCGCGGGCTGCCACACCTGCAGCACCACGTGCGCAACGTGCAGCAGTTCGGGGTGCCGGTGGTGGTGGCGATCAACCGCTTCCTCAGCGACACCCCGGCCGAGATCGCGATGGTCACCGCCTATGCGGCACAGATCGGGGTGCGGGTGGCGTACTGCGACGTCTGGGCGAGGGGGGGGGAAGGCGGGGAGGAGCTCGCGCGCGAAGTACTCGCGCTGCTCGACGGCGGGACAGCGAACTTCGCACCGATCTACGATGCCGCCCTCCCGATCCGGGTCAAGGCCGAGACGATCGCCCGCAAGGTCTATGGTGCCGACGGGGTCGATTTCACCCCCGCCGCCGGTCGGCAGATCGACTACCTCGAATCCATCGGGATGCACGACACGCCGGTCTGCATGGCGAAGACGCAGTACTCACTCACCGACGACGCCACCCGCCTGGGCACCCCCACCGGCTTCCGGATCACGGTCAACGAGGTCTGGGGTTCGGCCGGGGCCGGCTTCGTGGTGGCCAAGACCGGCGACATCATGACGATGCCCGGCCTCGCGAAGGTGCCGGCGGCGGAGGGGATGCGGGTCCACCCGGACGGGACGATCGAGGGGCTGTCATAGCGCGCGCAGCGTCGCGTTGCCCAGTACCTCCACCGCGGGGCCCTCGCGCAGCACGGCCTCGAGCAGGCCGCGCGCCACCCCCGTCGCCGCCACCGGCCGGTAGGCCGCGGGGAACAGCCGGGCCACCAGCATCCCCAGGCGCTCGCCCAGACGGAACTCCTCCCGCCCGCCCGCCAGAAACGACGGGCGGGCGATCACCAGGCGCTCCCAGCCCTGCTGCGTGAGCGCCGTCTCGAGCTCCGCCTTCTGGCGCAGGTAGACCGTTCGCCCCTCGGCCGCCGCGCCCACCGATGAGACCACCCCGATCCGACGTGCCCCCGCCGCACGCGCTCGCGCAGCCACCTCCAACGGGATCCCCACCTCCACGCGATGGTAGCGGGCCGGGTCGGGCGTCGCCTTGGCCGTCGTGCCCAGCGCCGAGAGCACCGCGTCCACGGCGAAAGCGTCCTCGAGATGCTCGAGCTGGTCGAAGTCCACCACGCGGTAGAGCACCTTCGGCGAGGGCCGGGCGCCCGGATCGCGACGCACCAGCGCCACGACCGTCGTGACCGCCGGATGCGCCGCCGCCTGACCGACCAGCTCACGTCCCACGAGACCGGTGGCACCAAGGATCAGGAGTCGCATGGCCGGGCCGTTCTCCTTTCGATTGACATTGTCTGCCTTGTCGACGAGTTTTACCGAAGAAACACCGAAACACACCGACCTGCCCACGGATGTATAGCGCCGCAAGGCCCCCGAATGAAGTCGATCCTCTTCGTCGATCCCCTCGCCTTCTGCACCACCATCGAGGCGCTGGTCGATCCGTCCCTGCGCCGCCGCCCGGTGGTGATCGCGCCGCTCGGGGCCGACCGGGCCGTGGTGCTGGCACTGAGTGCGGAGGCGCGGGCGGCAGGACTGGCGCGGGGCATGCCCCTGATCCTCGCCCGCCGCATCTGCCCCGACCTCATCGTGCGCCCGCCCGACCCGCGTCGCTGGGCGCGCGCGCACCGCGCCCTGCACGCGATCCTGGCGCGCGTGGCCCCGATGATCGAGCCGCGGGGGTGGGGACACGCCTATCTCGACATCACCGGCACCGAACAACTCTTCGGGAGTGCGGTTGATGTCGCCCGGCGCCTCGAGCATGAGGCGGAGACCCAGTTGCGCCTGCCGCTCGCGGTCGGGGCCGCCATCAACAAGTTGGTGAGTGAGACCGCGGCCACGGTGGTCAAGCGCGAAGCCGGGGCGGAGGTCTGGTCGGTCGCGGCCGGCCATGAGGCCTCGTTCCTCGCCCCGGAGCCGGTGGCGCTCCTTCCCGATGTACCCGACCGAGTGCGGGAACGACTCGACGACTACCACCTCGAACGCATTGGTGAGGTGGCCGCCCTCGGGGAGTCGTCATTGCGCGTCGCCTTTGGACGCACCGGGCGCACGCTGCACCAGCATGCCCGCGGCGTGGACCTCCGTCCGGTGCTCCCTCCCGCGGTGAAGGCCGCCTGCCGCGTGGCCCACGACCTCGCCACCGACACCAACGATCGCCACGCCCTGCACGCCATGCTCCGCCCCATGACCGAGCAATTGGGTCGCCGCCTGCGCCAGCGGGGCTATGTCGCGGGCCGGCTCGTGGTGGCCCTGCGCCACGCCGATGATGCCACCGCCTCGCGCGCGGTGCGCCTCCCCGCCCATGCTCTCGACGCCGATCTCTGGCGTGCCGCCTGTCGCGCCCTCGACACCGCCCGCACCCGGCGCGTCGCCGTGCGGTCGCTCGCGCTCATCGCCGACGAACTGCACGACGGCCATGGACAGTGCGACCTCTGGAGCGATCCGGTCGCCGAGGTGCGTCCACAGGCCGCCGCGCTGCAGCGGGCCCTCGATGACATCCGGACACGCACCCGCCACCACACGGCGTGCGCTCAGCGCACCTCGCGCACCTCGATCGAACCGGTGGGCAAGGTGCAGTACCAGGCGCGCTCTCCCGACACCGAGTGGACTGGATAGATCAGGCCACCCTGTGCCAACAGATCGGCCACGCGCACCTTGACGCCCACCCGATCGACCGGCACACCGCTCGCCCCGAACGCCACCCGCATCTCCATCGTCTGCTGCCAGGAATGCGCCCACGTCATGGCGAAGGTGAGGCCGGGGCCGAGATCCTCGGCCTGCACCACGTGGCCCTTGCCGTAGATGTCCTCGACGGTGTCGTTGGACCGGGGGTTCGCGCGCAATCGGTAGACGTCGGCCGCCTCGGTGGGCTCGAGCACCTCGCGCACCACTTCGCGATAGAGGAGGGCGTCGCCAGACAGGCCGTTGATGGTGAGCAACCGGTCGAGGGCTTCCTGCGCCTTGGAATCACGAGACGACGTCATGGGTCTGCCGAGGTGTGGGAGGGTGATCATGTCCGCGGCATCGCGGAAAGTGCACGCGCGAAACGTACCCGGGGCACGGGCACAGGATCCACACCCGCCTGGCCCGGACGCATTTCGGGCCCTGACTATCTTGCGCACGGGCACTGAAACCAGATCCTGGCACCGGGGTACGGCCCGGTTCGGTCGATGGCGCAGGGCGAAGGCCGGAACCACAAACGGAGCACGACATGAGCGAGAACGCAGGCGACACCGGCGGGATGTGCCCGGTGATCCACGGCACCGCATTCGACATCAACACCAGCAAGCGGCACGGCAACCGGGATTGGTGGCCCAACCAGCTCAACCTCGGCATGCTGCGCCAGCATGCGAGCCTCTCCGATCCCATGGACCCCGGCTTCCGTTATGCCGAGGCGCTCAAGGGGCTGGATGTCGAAGCGCTCCGGCAGGACCTCCGCGCGCTGATGACCGACTCCAAGGACTGGTGGCCGGCCGACTATGGCCACTACGGGCCGTTCTTCATCAGGATGTCGTGGCACGCCGCCGGTACCTACCGCACGGCGGATGGCCGCGGCGGGGCCTCGGGCGGCACCCAGCGCTTTGCCCCGCTCAACTCCTGGCCCGACAACGGCAACCTCGACAAGGCCCGCCGCCTCCTCTGGCCGATCAAGCAGAAGTATGGCAACACGGTTTCCTGGGCCGACCTGCTGATCATGGCCGGCAACGTCGCCATCGAGTCGATGGGCGGGCCTGTCTTCGGCTTCGGCGGCGGCCGCGCCGACGTCTTCGAGCCCGAGCGCGACATCTATTGGGGCTCCGAGGACAAATGGGTCAACGAGGGCGTCCAGACCCGAATTTCCCC
>JBBQQJ010000177.1:0-5568 GCA_038216165.1 Gemmatimonadales bacterium
GGCCTCGGAGACTTCCAGCGCGCCACCCTCGACCATCATGATCGAGTCGGCGAGTCCGGCGACGACCATGTCCATCGTCGAGAACTCGAGCTGCTGGAAGGTCGGATTGAGGATCCAGCTCCCATCGACCTTGCCGACACGCGCGGCGGCGATCGGACCATTCCACGGGATGTCCGAGATCGACAGCGCGGCCGAGGCGGCCAGCACGCCGAGCACGTCGGACTCATTTTCCTGGTCGGTCGAGAGCACGGTGACGAAGACCTGGACTTCGTTCTTGAAGCCGTCCGGGAAGAGCGGGCGGAGCGAGCGGTCGATGATCCGACAATTCAGGATCTCACCGTCCGACGGACGGCCCTCGCGCTTCAGGAAGCCGCCCGGGATCTTGCCCGCGGCGTAGGTCTTTTCCTTGTACTCGACGGTGAGCGGGAAGAACGGGAGGTGGCTGGGCTTCTTGGTGGCGGTCACGGAGGCGAGTACCACCGTCTCCCCGTACTGCACCAGGACACTCCCGGCGGCCTGCTTGGCGATGCGTCCGGTCTCGATGACCAGGGGGCGACCGGCGAACTGCGTTTCGATACGATGCACTTTCATTCCTTCATGGCGTGAGCACCCCAAATATGAAATGCGCCCCACGGTGCTCGTGTGGGGCGCCTTGCAGCATCAATCGGACTCAGTTCCGCAGGCCGAGCTCGGCGATGAGGGCACGGTAGCCCTCGATGTCCCGGCTCTTCATGTAATTGAGCAAGCGGCGACGGGTTCCCACCATCTTGAGAAGACCACGACGGGAGTGGTGATCCTTCTTGTGGGTCCGGAAGTGCCCGGTGAGGAAGGCGATCCGCTCCGTGAGGAGGGCAACCTGTACCTTGGTGGAACCGGTATCGGTTCCGTGGGCCTGGTGCTTCGCGATGGTCGGCTGCTTGTCGATCATTCCCTGTCCTGCGTGCTGAGTATGCTGCGTGAATGTTTCGCGTTGTAGCCCCCGAATATAGGACCAGTATGGGTCTGGGGGCAAGAGGCGTCAGGGGGAGAGAGATCGGTGAACGGAGATCAGAGATCGGGGGGTCCACCACAGGGCCGATGACGTTGCAGCACGGAACACACGGCCATGCCCTGCGTCCGCCGCGCGCCGATCGCCGTTCACAGCATCCCCACCCCCACCGCCGCCCCGAGCGCGAGCAGCCCCAGCCCGGCCCAGCGACGGAACGCCGGGCTGCCCAGGGCCAGTGACAGGGCCAGCTTGAAGACGGTATTGCTGACCACCCCCACGGCGATCCCCTGGGCAGCCAGGCTGGTGGCACTCCCGTCGCCCAGACGGGCCATCGCCACGGTGAGGGCGTCCATGTCGGTGAGCCCCAGGACCACGGCCGAGGTCAGGACACCGACACTGCCGAACTCCGTCTTCAGCCATCCGATGGCGAGCAGGGCGACCCAAAAAAAGAGCGCCATCCGGATGGAGGCCATCACGTTGAGCGGGGACTTGGCGGCTGGGGCCTCCCCTGCCACCACCGGGCTGCGCCGGAGCGCCACCGTCACCATCACCGCACCGAGCAGTGCCGGCGGAAGGAGATAGGGCAGCGCGGCCAGTGCCACGGCCGGCGAGAGCACCGCTGTGATGGCGGCGAGCCGGAGCGGCAGAATGGTGCAGGCGGCGACCACCCCCATGGCGAGGGCCCCGGCGTGTTCCGGCTCCTCGCGACTCCGGCGCGCGAACTGGAGGGTGACCAGCGTGGACGAGACCAGCCCGCCGAGTGCCCCGGCGATGGCGTAGCCGCGCTCCGGCCCGACGGCGCGGCGCGCCAGGTAGCCGCCGAAGTTGATGGCCGAGAAGAGGAGGACGAGGGTCCAGAGACCGCGCGGCGAGATCTCGCTGCCGAACGGCAGGACGGTACTGGGCAGGAGGGGGAGGATCACCAGCGCCATGACCGCGAAGCGCGCTGCCGCCTGCAGCTCGGCGGCCTCGACCCGTTCCACCAATCGATGCAGGCGTTGCTTTTCGCCGAGGGCCAACACCAGCAACGCGGTGGCGCCGGCCGGGATCGCCAACTGCCCCCCCCCGGCCAGAAAGCCGAGGCCGAGGATCGCCAGCGCGGCCGCCTCGGTGGTGCCATCTACCTCCGCGTCGGGGCGCCGCATGGTGACGACGAAGGCCGCCAGCACGAGGGCCGCCCCGGCGGCCAGCACGACGGCGCCCTCTAGCGACCGCGAGGCCGCTGACAGGAGGCCGGCGAGTCCACCGGTGAGGCCAAGAATGAGGAAGGTGCGGAGCCCGGCGAAGCGCGCGGCGGGCCCGCGCGCGTGCCCGGACCATTCGCGCTCGATCCCGACCGCCAACCCCGCCAGCGCCGCAACGCCGAGCCGGGTGGCGGCGTCAAGACCGGAGTCGGGAGGGAAGATGAGCGAGGTCATGGGGAGTCTGGCGTCACCTGCCGAGCAGCCGCCCGATATCGTTGCTGAACGCCAGGACCATCAGCATGATCAGCAACCCCAAGCCGATCAGGGTGATGATCTCGCGCACCTTCACCGGCAACGGTCGGCGCACGATCCCTTCGACGGCGAGAATCAGGAACGCACCGCCGTCGAGCACCGGGATCGGCAGGAGATTCACGATGGCCAGGTTCACCGAGATCAGCGCCATGAAGGCCAGCAGGGACTCGATCCCGAGGCGCGCCTGGCTGGCGGCCATCTGCCCGATCATGATCGGGCCACCCAACTCGCCGGTGTCGACGCGCCCGGTGAGGAGACCGCGAAAGGTGCGGAAGATGGCCCCGCTGGCATTCCAGGTCGCCTGGCTCCCGGCGGCGATTGCCCCGCCCAGGCCAAGCTCCTCGTAGATCACGGGGACGCTGTTGCCGGCACCGATCCGGCCGACAGTGGTGGTGTCGTCGGCGCTGCGAGGTTCCGCCTTGGGCGTCACCGTCAGCTCCCGCATCTCACCGTTGCGACGCACGGTGAGGGTGAGCTCGCGCTCGGGCGCAGCCTGGATGCGGTCGACGGCGTCGACCCAGAGGGTCACCGGGGTTCCGTCGATGGCCGTGATGGTATCGCCCACCTCGAGCCCCGCGCCAAGGGCGCGCGAGCTGGGCGCCACGCCACCAATCGCCGGCGCATGGGCCGGCCGCAACGCGTCGGCGAGGCGACCCCGCTCGCCAAGCGCATCACGATGCAGGGGGATGCGCACCTCCGGCGCGCCGGCAAACCCGAAGACGATTTCGTTGGCATCACCGTGGATGATCCCCGTGGTGATGTCGCCCCATGACAGCACCGGCGTGCCGTTGATGCTGGTGACCGGCACGCCCACCGGCAGCGAGGCCGCGGCCTCTGCACCGGCAGGCAGTTGCTCGACCATGACGCGCCCGATCGCGGTGGTCGGGTCGGTGGCGCGGCCATTCTTCCAGGCGAGCCCCACAAAGACCGCCACGGCGAAGGCGAAATTGAGCGTCACGCCGGCGAGGATGATCACCATCCGCTGCCAGACCGGCTTGGCCTCGAACATCCGGTCGGGCGGAACGACGGCGTTCTCTGCCCCCCCCTCGAGGACGCCGGCGGAGGGGTCCTCCTCGCGCGAGGCCATCTTCACGTAGCCGCCAATCGGCAGCCAGGCGATGGCCCACTCCGTCTCGCCGCGACGGAAGGTGAGCCCCTTGATCGGCGCACCGATCCCAATGGCGAACCGATGTACCCAGACGCCGAACGCCTTGGCGGCCCAGTAATGACCGAGTTCGTGGACAAAGACGAGCACGCCAATGACCAGCAGCAGGATGGCGGTGGTGTAGAGGAATCCGGTCACGTCAGCGCCTCCCCGGCGGTCTCGCGCGCGGCCGCATCAGCGGCCCGCAGGGCATCCAGTGTCTCGGCCGGGGCGTCCCCGTGCCGCGCGAGCGCGCGCTCGATCACATGCGCGATCCCACCGAAGGTGATCCGACCCTGGAGGAAGCCGGCGACGGCGACCTCATTGGCCGCATTGAAGACGGCTGGCGCCGCGCCACCTGCACGCCCGGCAGCCACGCCGAGGGCGAAGGCCGGAAAGCAGTCCTCGCGCACCGGCTCGAAGGTGAGCGGCCCCGCCGCCACTGGGTCGAACCGTTGCACCCCGGTATCGGCGAGCCGGTGCGGATGGGTGAGCGCATAGAGGATCGGTACTTCCATGGATGGGAACCCCACTTGGGCGAGCACACTACCGTCGGGAAACTCGACGAAGGCGTGCACAATGCTCTGCGGGTGCACCACTGCCTCGAGGGCGTTGTACCCCAGCCCGAAGAGGAAGTGCGCCTCGATCAGCTCGAGCGCCTTGTTGGCGAGTGTGGCCGAATCGATGGTGATCTTCGCGCCCATCGACCAGGTCGGGTGGTTGAGGGCCTGTGTGACGGTGGCTGCGGCGATCCGCTCGCGCTCCCACGTCCGGAACGGCCCCCCGCTGGCCGTGAGGATGATCCGGCAGGGCGCAGCGCCCTGCGCCACGACGCACTGCAGGACCGCGCTGTGCTCGGAATCCACCGGCACGAGCTCCCCGCCCCCTTCGCGCGCTGCCGCCGCGACGAGGTGGCCCGCCATCACGAGGGTTTCCTTGTTGGCCAGCGCGACCCGCTTGCCGGCCCGCAGCGCCGCGAGGGTGGCATCGAGCCCCGCCGCACCCACCACGGCGTTGACCACGATGTCGACGTCGGGATGCGTGGCCGCCGCGACGAGCGCCTCGGGTCCGCGTGCGAAGGCATGCGGGGCGTCGCCGTTGACGACCGCCGCGAACGCCGGACGCCACTCCTCCACCTGGACCTGGAGGGCCGCGGCGTTGGAGCCGGTGACGAGGGCCACCGCGCGAAAGGCCTCGGGATGGCGGCGCAGCACGTTGAGCGTGCTGGTGCCGATCGAGCCGGTGGAGCCGAGCAGCGCGATGCCCTGCATCAGAGCAGTCCCAGCAGCTTGTAGCAGAGCGCGGCTGTCGGAAGCACCACGTAAAGCGAGTCGAAGCGATCGAGCACGCCGCCGTGGCCGGGGATGAGCGACGATGAATCCTTGACGCCCGCCTCACGCTTGAAGAGCGACTCGGCGAGGTCGCCGAGCTGGCCGACGGTGGCGAGCACCACCGCCATGCCGACGGCGGGCAGGACGGCCAGGGCGATGCCGACGGCCGGGAAGAGCCAGAGCGCGAAGAGCGGCGCCACGAGTGCCCCCCCCAGCAGACCGGCGAGCCCACCCGCGCGGGTCTTGCCGGGCGAAATGCTGGGCGCGAGCTTGGCGCCCCCCACCAGACGGCCACCGACCATCGCGGCGGTGTCGCAGACCCAGGTCACCACCAGCGGGTAGAACACGAGCACGGCGCCTGCCCAGGACTGCGTGGGCCACGCCCCGTGGCGGATGCCAAGGAGGAAGGTCGGCAGCAGCGCCGCGTAGGCCACGCCGAACACCGTGACGGCGATGGCGCCCAAGGGTCGCTCCGTTGGAGCGCGTTCGCGGAGGGCCTGCCCGAGGAGGAGGAGCACGAACGCTGCCCCGAGGTACATCCACCACTCGGTGAGAAAGACTCGGGCGTCGTCACGCGAGAGCGCCACGTAGGCCGCCAACGGTGCCAAT
>JBBQQJ010000178.1:0-5513 GCA_038216165.1 Gemmatimonadales bacterium
GGCATCCCCCCCCCCGCCCCGCCCGCGCGGTGCCATCAGCATGCAGGGCGTGCCATTCACGCGGCATCCCGAGGGGCGCATCGCCAACGGCGGGACCGGGCTGCGGGGCACGGCGGTGCTGCGCGAGTTTCTCGCCGTGGACGGCGCCCGGATCACCGCGCTGTGCGACATCGTCCCTGCCAAGGCGGAGCGCGCCGCTGCGCTGGTCACCGCCGCCGGCCAGCCGCGCCCGGCGCTCTACACCGACAGCGAGACCGCCTTCGAGCAGCTGGTGACGCGCGACGACATCGACATGGTCTACACCGCCACGCCCTGGGGCTGGCACGTGCCGGTCTGCCTCGCGGCGATGCGGGCGGGCAAGCACGCGGCCACCGAGGTGCCCGCGGCCGACTCGATCGAGGACTGCTGGGCGCTGGTCCACGCGTCGGAGCAGTCGCGCCGCCACTGCCTCATGATGGAGAACTGCTGCTACGACTTCAACGAGATGCTGGTGGACCGGATGGTGAAGGAGGGCGCGTTCGGTGACGTGCTCTACGCCGAGGCGGCCTACATCCACGACCTCCGGGGCATCCTCTTCGAGGACCGGGACGAGGGCCTCTGGCGCCGCGCCCCGCACACCACCCGCGACGGCAACTTCTATCCCACGCACGGCCTGGGTCCGGTGGCGTGGTACCTCGACA
Source organism: Gemmatimonadales bacterium (assembly GCA_038216165.1). Taxonomy (GTDB): domain Bacteria; phylum Gemmatimonadota; class Gemmatimonadetes; order Gemmatimonadales; family GWC2-71-9; genus Palsa-1233. Next base: position 681 of record JBBQQJ010000178.1, read on the forward strand.
TCCATGGCGGCGACCGCTTCGACTACCTCGTCAGCATGTCGACGCCCGAGGCCGGGCTCACCGCATGGCGGGCCGCACACGTGCCGGCCGACTCGCCCACGTGGGATGAGACCTACCGGGCCGGGGACATCAACAGCTCCTTCGTCAAGACCGTCCGCGGGCGCACCGTGCTGCTGCAGCACAACGTCACCCTGCCCACCCCGTACGACCGGCTCAACAGTGTCCGCGGGACCAAGGGGGTGTTCAAGGGCTACCCCGCACGCCTCTATCTCGAGGGCCAGGACGGCGGCCACCGCTTCCGGCCGGTCGATGATGCTGTCACAGCGCGCTACACGCACCCGCTCTGGCAGCGGGTGGGTGAGGTCGCGCGCGCCAAGGGCGGTCACGGCGGGATGGACTACATCATGGCCTATCGTCTCGTGGAGACGATGCGCGAAGGCCTGCCGCCGGACTTCGACGTCTACGACGCCGCGGCGTGGAGCGCCCCGTGGCCGCTGAGCGAAGCATCGTTGGCGCTCTCGAGTGCGCCGGTGCGCTTCCCCGACTTCACGCGCGGGGCCTGGGACGGCCCGAGGAGGAGCCGGTGAACCCCAACGGCCTGGACTGGACGATCGTCATCATCTCGATCGCCGCCTGCTTCATCCCGGCGCTGTGGATGTCGCGCCGCGCCGGACAGAACACGGCGGAGTTCTTCACCTCGGGACGCGCCGCCCCGTGGTGGCTGATCGGCGTCTCGATGGTGGCCACCACCTTCAGCACCGACACCCCGAACCTCGTCACCGATCTGGTGCGGACCGGCGGCGTGGCCAACAACTGGCAGTGGTGGGCATTCCTGCTCACCGGGATGATGACGGTCTTCTTCTTCGCCCGGCTGTGGCGCCGGAGCGGCGTGCTGACCGACCTCGAATTCTACGAGCTGCGGTACAGCGGCCGCGCGGCCTCGCTGGTGCGCGGCTTCCGCGCGGTCTACCTCGGGCTGGTGTTCAACGCCTTCATCATGGCCACGGTGAATCTGGCCGCCGCGAAGATTGCCAACGTGGTGCTGGGCTGGCCGATGACCCAGACGCTCGTGGTCTGCGCCGTGATCAATGTCCTCTTCGCCGCCACCGGGGGTCTCTGGGGCGTGCTGATCGTGGACTTCCTGCAGTTCGGCATTGCCATGACCGGCGCGGTGGCCGCGGCGTGGTTCGCCCTCGCCCAGCCCGAAGTGGGCGGCCTCGAGGGCTTGGTGACGCGGCTCGATCCAGCCACCCTCTCGCTGGTGCCGGACTTCGGCAACTGGCCACTGACGCTGGCGATCTTCGTGATCCCGCTGACCATCCAGTGGTGGTCGGTCTGGTATCCCGGCGCCGAACCTGGGGGGGGGAGCTACATCGCCCAGCGCATGCTCGCGGCCAAGTCGGAGCGGGACGCGCTCGCCGGCACCCTCTTCTTCAACGTGGCGCACTACGCGCTCCGCTCCTGGCCGTGGATCCTGGTCGCGCTGGCCTCGCTGCTGGTCTTCCCGACGCTCGAAGACATCCGCATCGCCTTCCCGCACGTCGACCCCGCGCTCCTCGGGCACGACATGGCCTACCCCGCCATGCTCAAGTTTCTCCCGCACGGGTTCCTTGGCCTGATGATCGCCGGCATGCTCGCGGCCTACGTGTCCACGATTGTGACCCACCTCAACTGGGGCGCCTCGTATCTCGTGCATGACGGCTACCGGCGGTTCGTGCGGCCCGGAGCCGACGAGCGCCACTACGTCATGGTCGGCCGCGTGGCGACCGGCGTGCTGATGCTGGTCGCCGCCTTGCTCACCTTCGTGCTGGACACCGCGAGTCAGGCGTTCCAGCTTCTCCTCTCGATCGGCGCCGGCACCGGCCTGCTCTACCTCCTGCGCTGGTTCTGGTGGCGGATCAACGCCTGGTGCGAGATCGTGGCCATGGTGGCCTCCTTCACCCTCGCGATCGGCTTCTTCCTCGCCGGGAAGCAGGGCTACCCGGTCGATCCACCGATTGTGCTCCTCCTCACGGTGGCCGGCACCACGATCGCCTGGGTCGCCACCGCCTTCCTGACCGCACCGACCGACCCGAAGGTGTTGGAGAGCTTCTACCGGCTGGTGCGCCCGGCCGGCCCCGGCTGGCGGGCACTGCGCGAGGCGTCCGGGCTGCCGGCCTCGCCGGATTCGCTCCCCCAGGCCTTTCTCGCCTGGATGCTCGGCTGCCTCGCCGTCTACGGTGCGCTGTTCGGCACCGGCTCCTGGCTCTACGGCCACACCGCGACGGCGTGGTTCTGGGGCGTGGTCTTCCTGGTGGGCACCCTCGGGCTGGTCCGGATCATCCCCCGCCTCTGGCGGGGTGCCGGCGCCGCGTGAGCCCCCCGGCCATGCGGGCCGTGATCCTCGCGGGCGGCCGGGGCACCCGCATGCAGCGGGACGAGCCCGGGGCCATGCTCGACCCGGCGCAGGCGCTGATGGCTGGGGGGGGGATCAAGGGCATGATCCCCGATGGCCGCGGTCGACCGTTCCTCGATCACATCCTCAGCGGGCTGGCCGATGCCGGGATCACCGAGGCATGCCTCGTGGTCCCGCCGGCGGCCGAGGCGGTGCGGGCCCACTACGCCGCCCACCCACCCGCCCGGATTCGCCTCGCCTTCGTGGTCCAGGCCATGCCGCGCGGCACCGCGGATGCCGTGGTCGCCGCGGCGGCCTGGACCGCCGGGGAGCCGTTCCTGGTGCTCAACGCCGACAACCTCTATCCCATGGTGGCGCTCCGCGCCCTGGTCACGCTCGGCCACCCGGGGCTCGTTGGGTTCACGGCCGAGGGACTCGTGGCCGACGGCAACATCCCGGCGGAGCGCGTGGCGGCGTTTGCCCTGCTCCGGGTCGATGCGTCAGGCGTGCTCCTCGGCCTGGAGGAGAAGCCCGCAGATGTCCCGGCCGACCAGTTGGCACGCGGCCTCGTGTCGATGAACCTCTGGCGCTTCGACGCTACGATCGTGGAGGCATGCCGCACGGTCCTTCCCTCCGTCCGCGGCGAGCTCGAGTTGCCGTTGGCCGTGGGACAGGCGGTGGCAACAGGTGCCGTCTTCCGGGTGATCACGTTGCGGGCGGGCGTGCTCGACCTCTCGCACCGAGGCGACGTGGCCGCGGTGGCCGCGCACCTCGCCACGCGCACCGCGATCCCATGAGCGCCCTGCCGGGGGAAGGACTCGCCCGGGCAGAGCGACGCTTCGCAGCGACCTTCGGCGAGATGTCGCGGGCCCGGCGCTGGTGGGTGCCCGGACGCATCGAGCTGCTGGGGAAGCACGTGGACTACGGGGGGGGACGGTCGCTCCTCGTCGCGGTGGATCGGGGCTTTCACGTGGTGGCCCGGCCACGCACCGATCGCCGCGTGCACATCGTGGATGCCCGAACCGGGTCGCGCCACGACGGCCTGCTCGATGCCGGCCTGCCCCCACATCCCGGGCACTGGACCAATTACCCGATCTCGGTGTTGCGGCGCGTGGCCCGGGACTTTCCCGGGGCCCACACCGGCCTCGACATGGTGATTGCCTCTTCACTGCCCTCGGCCGCCGGCCTCTCCTCGTCCAGTGCGCTGGTCATCGCCACCTTCCTGCCGCTCGCCGCCGTCAACGATCTCGCGTCAACCGCGGCATGGCAGCACGCCATCGGCGACGCAGATGCCCTTGCTGGCTATCTCGGGGCGGTCGAGAACGGGCGCGCCTTCGGCCCCTTCCCCGCCGACTTCGGCGTGGGCACCCAGGGCGGCAGCCAGGACCACACCGCCGTCCTGCGCTGCCGGGCCGGGGCGGTGAGCCAATTTCGCTTCCTCCCGGTCCGGGAGGAGCGGCGCATTGTCATGCCCCCCGACCTCGCCATCGTGGTGGCCTCGAGCGGCGTGGCCGCCTCCAAGGGGGGGGGAGCCCAGGCGCGCTACAATGCCCTCTCGGCCGAGATGCAGGAGCTCCTTGCCCTGTGGCGCGAGGCAGACGATCCCGACGCCACCTCGCTACTGGCCGTGCTGGAGTCGGACGAAGGGGCGCTCGAGCGACTGGCCGCCCGGGTACGCGCCGCCGGGAGCGCCCCCGCGACGCTCGAGGCACGGCTCCGGCAGTTCGCAGCGGAATGCCGCGAACTCATCCCGGCGGTGGCCAATGCGCTGAGCGCGGGCGATGCCGCGGCGCTGGGTGCCCCGGTGGCACGCTCGCACGCCCTGGCCGAGACGGTGCTCCGAAACCAGGTCCCGGAGACCTCGGCCTTGGTGCGCCTCGCGACCAGCCATGGAGCGGTGGCCGCCTCGGCCTTCGGGGCGGGATTCGGGGGCAGCGTCTGGGCCATGGTCCCAGCCGACGAGGCGGCGGCGTTCTCGGAGCGGTGGCGCGCGGGGTACCTGGCGGAGTTTCCGGCCCGGGCGCTCCGCGGGGAGGTGTTCATCAGCCGGGTGGCGGACGGTGCACACGAACTCGGCGGGTGACCCGGGCCACGGCCCCCGCCCGCGCGGCACGTCTGACCATTCGACCACACGGAACCGACCCGTTTCACCCGCCGAAAGGGGGCCGCTCCCCGGCACGTTCCGAGTTTCCCGCACCCGCCAGACTCGCCGTGCCCTTGACTGGAACTTCCGTCCACCTATTACTAGGGTGTTCTCCCCTGATCTGGATCCGGCCATGAGTCAGCCCACACGGGCGTGCCCCACCTGTCAGACCCCTCTCCCCGGCGTGGCGGCCTTCTGCTACGTCTGTGGCACCGCCACGCCCATCGGGATCAACAAGGAGACCGGGGAGCGGCTGGCCGTCACGCGCTCGAACATGACGGCCGCGGGGCTCAAGACGGCGCTGCAGCGCGCCCTC
>JBBQQJ010000179.1:0-5380 GCA_038216165.1 Gemmatimonadales bacterium
GGGAAGACCACGTACATCACGCTGAAGGCGACGGTGCCCAGCAGGAGCACGGCGAGCGGCGCGCCGAGCACGCGCCACGAGACCGGTGGTCGCACGCGGGCGGTCGGGCTCCGGTTGCGACGCGACTCGGGCAGGAGCACCATCGCCGCCAGCAGATTGACCAGCGTGATCCCCGCCGCGACGAGTCCCGGCATCGCGGGGCTGATCCCCGCCGTGATGCCACCCAGCACCGGACCGACGATGAAGCCCACCCCCACGGTCGCCCCGACAATCCCCATCGCCCGGGCCCGCTGCGTCCGGCGGGTCTCGTCGGCCAGGTACGCCTGGGCCACGTTGATCGAGGCGCCGCTGCCGCCATCCAGCAGCCGCGAGACCAGGAGCAGCGCGAACGAGTCGGCCACCGCAAACAGCAGGTAGGACAACACGCTCCCGGCCAGGCCGATGAGCAGCACGGGGCGGCGCCCGAAGCGATCGCTCACCCGCCCCCAGAGCGGGGCGAGCAGCAGTTGCAACGCGGAGTAGGAGGCGACCAGGATGCCGATCGCCGTCGGCGTGCTCCCAAACCGGGCCGCGTAGCTCGGCAGCAACGGGAGCACCATCGCAAACCCGACGATGTCCACGAAGACCGTGCCGATCACGATCGGGATCGGGGACCGGCCACGTCGGGGGATGCGAGTTTCCATCCGGGGGAGGATTGCCCTCCCCTGGGGGTGCGGTCAAGCGGATGGGGGTCCGGCCGAATGCGTCAGCGCATGCCAACCTGTTGGGCTGCTCGGTCGATATAGGCGACCACGCGGGTGCAGGCGCCGCAGGTGAGCTGGATCCTGCCTTGCGGACCCTCGGCCGGGGATCGCGCCGGGAGACGGCTGACGGCGTCGCTGCCGCAGGACGGACAGCGCAACACCTTGCCCTCGCGGTCGGCGCTGATGAGACTCAAGGCCTCATCCGGACGGAACTCCTTGACGTGGCGACGGCCCATGGCCAGTCCTTTCCACGCTGTCGGCCCCGGGGAATCGGGTCACGGACAGGTCCCCTGTAGGTACGGTATTTTGGAGGTCCCGTCAAGAGCAAGAATGTCGAGTCTCTTGACGGCAGGGCGTCTCACGACCATCGTTGGCGCTTCTCGGGAGGCCGAAATGACCGAATTAGCTGCACCACAAATCTCCTCGCTGATGGAGGCACTCCCCGGGATTGCCTCTGTGCTGCGCAATCCCGTCGCCGCGGCGATGATCTCCCTGACTCGCGCCGGCGTTGGGCTGGAGCCGTTCAGCATGACCGACGCCGAGGAGCTGCTGCGCTTCGGGGTGCGGCGCAACCTGCTTGCCGAGGACGAGGTGGAGCGGGTGCTCGAGGAGGTACGCACGGCGACCGAGGCGGCGTCGTCCGCGAAGGCCGCCCGGGCCGCCAAGGCCGCCGACAAGGCCGCTGACAAGGCTGCGGACAAGGCTGCGGACAAGGCCAATGCCGCCCCGACCCCGCAGGCCGCCAAGGTACCGGCCGTCAAGAAGGAACCCGCGCCGAAGAAGGCGGCTCCGCCCAAGAAGGCGGCCAGCGAGAAAAAGGCACCCGCCAAGAAGGCCGCGAGCGAAAAGAAGGCGCCGGCCAAGAAGGCCGCGAGTGAGAAGAAGGCGCCCGCCAAGAAAGCCGCCGCCAAGACGACCCGGGCCAAGAAGGCGGCCGCGCCGAAAAAGGCCGCCGCCAAGAAGCCGGCGGCCAAGAAGGCGGCCGCGAAGAAGGCACCGGCCAAGAAGACCGCCGGCAAGAAGAAGCGCTAGACCCGGAACCCCTTGACCAGGCGGGTCAGGCGATCGGCGGTGGCCACCAGGGTGGTCGCCGCCGTTGCTATTTGTGATGTTGCGACCGTCTGCTCCCGCGCGAAGTCGGTCACTTCCTGTGCCGCGTGCGCGTTCCCCTGGGCGGAACGCCCCACATCGGCCGCTGTGGCGGCCAGTCGGTCGGCCAGCGCGCGGTGGGCCGATGCCTCTCGGGCGACCGTACCGGCGGCCTGACTGACCTCCTCGACGGCTGCCACGATCTCCGCCAGGGCGCGCGTCACTCCCGCCGCCACCCCCTCGACGCCTGCCACCCGGCTGCTGCCGGCGGCGACGGTGGCCGCCACCAGGCGCACCTGTTCGTCCAGCGTCGCCACCGTCTTGGCAATGCGTCGCGCCCCCTCGGCACTGGTCTCGGCGAGCTGGCGGATCTCACTCGCGACCACCGCGAAGCCTTCGCCCGTGGCGCCGGCCCGGGCCGCCTCGATGGCGGCGTTGAGCGCGAGCAGTTCGGTCTGGGCGGCGAGCTCCCCGGTGAGGGTGACGAACTCCGACACATCGGCCGCGGCATCGGTGAGGCGATCGACCGACGAGGTGGTGCGCTCGACGACCTGGTGGAGTTCCAGCAGCGTGGTCGACGCGGCGGCGAGGTGGGCCTGGTGGGTGGCGGCGGTGCGTCGGATCCCTTCGGCCACGGCTACCACGCGCTGACCCGCGCCGGAGGAACGGGTGGCGGCGGCGCGCAGGTCGCCGAGCATGGCGTCGGTTTCCCGCATCCCCTCGGCCTGCTGCTCGGCGCTGGCCGAGACCTCACTGATGGCGGAGGAGACCTGCGTGGCGCTGTCGGCGAGCTCGCGCGAGCGCCCGGAGAGTTGTGACGCGTTGTCGGTGAGCGAGGCGGACACGTCGGCCACCGACCCTACCACGCCGCGGAGTCCCTCGCTCATGCCCTGGACGGCGGCGGCCAGCAGTCCGAGCTCGCGCGGCATGGGGCCGAGGTCGATGGGCCGGAGGTCGCCGGCCCCGACCCGCTCGGTGGCCTCGACGAGGCGCTGCAGCGGCACGACCACCTTCCGGACGGTGGAGACGGCGGAGCTCACCCCGATGACGAGCGCGGCGGCGAAGAGCCACCAGATCAGCGCTCGGCGCTGCTCGCTGCCGGCGCCGATGGCCCCGGCCCGACGAGCGGCGTCGGCTTCCTGCACCGCCACGAGGGAGCGCAGCTGGAGGAGCATGGTGTCGGCCACCGCGCCGCGTGCGCCCTCGCCGGCCTGGCTCAGGGTGTCGAGGCGGTGGACGCCGCTGGTGAGTTGCTGCACCGCCAGCCGCTCGTTGTCGCTGAGCCCGGGCAGTTGGCCGTAGCTGTTGATGGAGCGATCGAGCGCGGCGCGGGCCGAGTCGGCGGCCCGGGGGGCCGTGGTGTCCTCCGCGGGGGCGAGCGCGAGGCGATCGCCGGCGCGCACCACCGCGATCACGTCGCGCGTCATTGTCTGAGCCACCGCGGTCCGCTCGCGCAGCGTGGCGAGCTCGAGCTGCACCGCATCGTCGAGGGCCCGGATCGCATTGACGCCAAGCAGGGTCATCCCGAACACGAGGAGGAGGAGGAGGACCGTACCGGCGGTGACGCGGCTCAGCAGCGACGGCTGGTCGTTCATGATGCGCTCACCCGCAATGGAGGGTAAGGCCGGTGGCGCGCAATTCGTGGTCGAGCAACCACTGCTTGGGCGCCAGCCCGCCGGCGTAGCCGACGAGGTCCCCCTGCTTGCCGACCACCCGGTGACACGGGATCAGCAGCAGGAGGGGATTGGCACCGACCAATTGGCCAACTTGGCGGGGATGGAGCCCGGCGGCAACGGCGAGCGCGTCGTAGGAGCGGAGCTCTCCATAGGGAATGGCGTGGATGGCACGCCAGATGGCGAGGTGGTGCGGGGACGGTGCCAGCGCGCCCGCGGCGTCGGGCCAGGGCGCGGGCGTGGTGCTCCCGCCGAAGTACGCGGTGAGCCAGGCCGCCGTGTCGGGGCAGCCGCCGAGCCGGATCCGGGCGTGGGGGTGGCGCGCAAGAATCCGGTCGCGCCATCCGGTGGCACCGGCCCGACCGGGGAGGTCGATGGCGAGGGGAGCCCCCTCACCTTCGACCACCGTCAGCAGCCCAATTGGGCTGCGCCATGTCGTCCACGCCACATCATGCACGCTGTACGATGCCGTCGTCGAGGTCCGCGGCGCAAGCACGGCCCCTAGCCCGGGGGTCCGTCCCGGTCTATCATCCCCCCGTGACCACACCGACATCTCTGGCCGTGCGCGCCTTCGCTGACCGCGCGGATGCCCTCGCGCACTGCATTCTGCGGGCGGGCGAGGCCCCGCGGGTGGTCGCGTACGACGACACCGTTGGCTGCCCCACCGAGACCCTCCTCGGGGCGCTCGAATGGACCCGGGTGGTCGGCGTGTTGCCCGATGACGATCTCCTGCACGCCGGCCGCCTCACCGATGACACCGCCGCGGCGGTCATCGAGCGCCGCGACCAGACCGGCCGACGCTGGATTTTTCTCGGACCCCGGCTCGACATCCCGCAGTACGAGCCGCTCGACGGCGAGGTGCTGCTCGACCAGCCGGGCGTCAAGGCGATCGCCTTCGCCGATCGGGCGCTGGCGCTGGCCCACTTCCTCCGGGTCACCTCGGGCGCCGGGGCGATCATCGCCCAGCTTGGCCGGCGGGCTCCGGAACTGCGCCACGTGCGCCGCTGGCTGGTGCCGATCGTCAACCAGCTTGATGCACCCCGCCGGCTCGTGGCCGGCTGGTTCGCCGCCTCGGCCGGAGGGGCTCTGTTCGTGGGGGACCAGGCCGATGAGGACCCCTATCGCTACATCGAAGTGGGAATCGAATCATGACTGTCCGTGCTGCCATGCTCACCCTGCTCCTCGTCGGCTCCCCGGCACTCGCCGCGGCCCAGCAGTCGAGTGGCCTGCCGACGCCCGACAAGTCGCTCTGGCCCGAGCGGCCGCTCTCGCCGCCTGAAACGGAGCTGCGCGAGGCGGTCATCGTCCTGCGTGACACCCTCTTCAGCGTCGAGGCCGTGGCGGTCCGCCTGGAGCGCGGCTTCGGCGGGTCGCCCGCGGTGCTCCTCGCCACCGGGCGGGCCTTCCACCTCGAGTGTGCCCGGGGCACCCGGGCCAGCGCCCAGATGCGCACCTACGCGGCCGGGCTCTCCACCGACAACGCCAAGTGGGGCGACCTGGCCCTCGGCGACTTCCGGAAATCGGTGGCCGCCCTCGAGGGGGCGATGAAGCGGTGCGACGAGGCGAGTGCCCAGGCGATCACCGTCGCCCCGGTGGATGCCGAGGCGTTGCGCCTCACCCAGGTCAGCGCCATGAAGGCCATCCGGGACTATCAGCTCTCCGTGAAGGGGCTCCTCCGGACCCTCCAGATCCCGCTGGACCCCCGCGGATCTCGGGTCCCGGTCCTCAACTGAGCCGGTAGCGGGGCGTGGAGATGTGGATCAACATCTCCACATGGGGTGGAGAAACGCCGCAACTCCATGTCGGAACAGCGCTTTTTCTCCACGACTTGCCCACACGGGAATGAGCTAACCCGAATAAAATCAGGCACTTGCG
>JBBQQJ010000180.1:0-5361 GCA_038216165.1 Gemmatimonadales bacterium
GGATGCAGGCCTGCACCTTCGGCTTCATCCCGCCCGCCAGTGCGCCGCTGTTCATCAATTCGGCGAGATCATCGGGATCGGCGAACGTGACCAGGGTGGCAGGATCCTCGCGGTCGCGCAGCACGCCCGGCGCCCCAGTCATGAAGATCAGCTTCTGCGCGCCGACCGCGATGGCGATCGCCTCGGCGACGGTGTCGGCATTGACGTTGTAGACGTTGCCATCGGCGTCGCCCGCGAGCGAGGAGACGACCGGCACAAACCGGGCATCGAGCAACGTGGTGAGGAGGCGCGGGTCCACCTTGTCGATGTCGCCGACATGCCCGTAGTCCACCGTGCGTTCCTGGCCCTCGTCGTCCACCACGCGGATCGGCAGGCGCCGGTGCGCGGCGATGAGGTCACCGTCGACCCCCGAGACGCCGGTGGCCTGCACGCCATGGCTGCGCAACGCCGAGACGAGCTCGGTGTTGAGGAGCCCGCGGTAGACCATCTTCGTCACCTCGAGGGCGTGATCATCGGTGACCCGTCGGCCCGCGATCATCACCGGCTCGACCCCGAGGCGCCGCGAGAGCGCACTCGCCTGGGGCCCGCCGCCGTGGACCACAACGACGCGGATCGAGAGCGAAGAGAGGAGCGCCAGCTGCTCGGCCGCCTGGTCGAGTCGATGCTGGTCACTGAGGACGTCGCCGCCGAGCTTGACCACGAAAACGTGGTCGCGGTAGGCGCGGACGTAACGCAGGGCTCCCTTGAGACCGGGAATCCCCTTGGATGTGTCGATGCTCATCAGTCTCTCTTCCGTCAGCCATGGCGCGGGGCCATGGGGATGGGTGTGTACCACGGGCGTCAGCCGCCCAGCAGCTCCAACAACAATGCCCGCTGGACGTGCAACCGATTCTCCGCCTGGTCGATCACGGCGCTCTGGGGCCCGTCCAGCACGGCGCCATCGATCTCCACGTTCCGGCGCACAGGGAGACAGTGCATCGCGATCCCCGCGCCCCCCGCGGTGGTGCGCATCCGGGCTTCGGTAAGCCGCCAGTCGCGCCGCCCCTCGCGCAGCGCACGCTCCTCGTCCGGTCGCCCGAAGCAGGAGAGCGCACCCCAGCTCTTCGGATACACCGCGTGCGCCCCGTCGATCGCCCCGTCGACATCATCGGTGATGCGCAGACTCCCGCCACGCGCCGCCGCCAGCTCCGCGATCGCGGTGTAGTCATCGGGATCGAGGTCGTACCCGTCGGGGCGTGCCACCACCACCTCCATGCCGAGGTGGGCCGCGGCGATCGCCGCACTCGCGGGCACCGCGGTCGGCAGTGCCTTCGGGTGCCACGCCCACTGCAGGACGAAGCGCTTCCCCTGCGTCTCCCCGAGATGCTCGCGCAACGTCAGCGCATCGGCAAGTCCCTGGCACGGGTGCCGCCGCGACGACTCGAGGTTGATCACCGGCTTGTCGCTGTACGCCGCGAAGGTGCGGATGGTCCGGTCCTGCCGCTCCACCGCCCAGTCGGTGCCCTTCGGAAAGGAGCGTACCGCCAGCGCATCGGCGTAGCGCGCAAGCACCCGGGCCGCCTCGATGATGTGCTCCACCGTGGTCCCGTCCATCACCACGTCGAGTTCGGTCTCGAGCGCCCAGCTCCCCTTCCCCGGCTCGAGGCTGAGGGCGTGCCCGCCATGGAGGAACATCGCCGTCTCCATCGACGCGCGAGTGCGCAGCGACGGGTCCATGAAGACCATCGCAAGGACCTTCCGTTCCAGGCCGCCGGACACCTCCCCGCGCTTGATCCGCGTCGCGAGCGCCAACAGCCCGTCGACCGCATCGGGTGTCCAGTCCTCCATCGCGAGCCAGTCGGGACGCGTCATGCGAGCACCTCCTGGATCCCCCGAAAGAGGAGGTCGGCCTCGTCGGCGCTGAAGGACAGCGGTGGCAGGAGCCGGAGCGTGTTCGGATCGGTGCTGGTGCCGGTCAGGATCCGCCGCTCCCACAGCGCACGCTGCACCGGTGCGGCGGGACGGTCCAGTTCGAGCCCGAGGAGGAAGCCGCGGCCGTGCACCGTGCGGACGGCGGGGAGGCCCGCGCAATGACAGGCGAGCGTGCCGCCGACGGTGCGCGTGTTCTCCAGCAATTCCTCGCGGTCGATCACGTCGAGGTTGGCCAGCGCGGCAGCACACGGGACCGGACCCCCGCCGAAGGTCGAGCCGAGGTCGCCGATCTGGATGTCGTCCACCAGTGAATCGACCGTGAGCACCGCGCCGATCGGGAGGCCGGCGGCGAGCCCCTTGGCCATCGAGAGCGCATCGGGTGTGACGCCGAACGACTCCGCCGCGGTGAACCGTCCGGTGCGTCCGGTGCCGCACTGGACCTCGTCAAAGAGCAACTTGGCCCCGTGCGCATCACAGACGGCCCGCGCGGCCTGCAGAAACTCCGGCGTGCAGGTGCGGGCCCCATTGAAACCCTGCACCGGTTCGAGGAGCACGGCGGCCGTCGCGCCGGTGACGGCCGCCTCAAGCGCCGCCACGTCGTTGAGCGGCACCTTGACCGACAGCGGCACGCCGGCCCGGCGCGCGCCCGCCTCGTACCTGGCGCCGTCTGTGCAGGCCAGCGTGGCCGCGGTGCGGCCGTGCCACCCGCCGCGCAGCGTCACGATCTCCTGCCGGCCGGTCTTGCGTCGGGCGAGACCGAGCAGGTTCTCGTTCGCCTCCGCGCCGGAATTGCAGAAGAAGACCTTCGCCAGCGGGGCCGGGGCACGCGCGATGAGGGCGGCGGCGAGCCGCTCGCGCCCGGCATGGGGCACCGCCGTGGAGTAGAAGAGCAGTCGTGCTGCCTGGTCGGCGATCGCCCGCACCACGTCGGGGTGGGAGTGTCCGCAGGTCGCGACGGCGTGTCCCCCATAGGCGTCGAGCCACTCCTGCCCGTCCTCGTCCACGAGCCAGGAGCCGTGGCCGCTGGCGGCGCGGAGCGGGAAGGTGGCGTAGACCGGCACGAGGGCCGAGTCGCTGGGGGTCAGCATGGGAACGGTCCCGGGGCAAGGAGACCCGCGCGCTCGTCGAGGCCGAGCGCGAGGTTGAGCGCCTGCACGGCCTGACCGCCGGCACCCTTGATCAGATTGTCGATCACGCACATCACCTGCACCTCGCGCCCGTCAGCCGAGGGCACCGCGTGCAGGAGCGCGAGGTTGGTCCCGACCGCGTGCGTGAGTTCCGGCGGGGCATCGAGCACGCGCACGAACGGCCGATCGGCGAACCGGGCGCGCAGCACCGCATTCGGGTCCGCCACCGGCTCGGCCAGGTGGGCATGCAGCGTGGCGTGGATGCCGCGCACAAAGGGCCCTGAGTGGGGGAGGAGCCGCACGTGCGCCGTGGGGTCGGCCCGCCAGCCGCGCCACTGCTCGAGAATCTCACCCTCGTGGCGGTGGCCCATGGCCTGATAGGCATACAGATTGTTGGCGCGGGCCGGATGGTGCGCGCTGGGGCGGGGCGATTGCCCCCCCCCACTCGACCCCGTGACCGCAAAGATCGCCGGTGCCGCTGCCAGCGGCAGCGAGGCAATGCCCCAGAGCGGCAGCTGCGCCGCCGTCGCGAAACAGCCCGGCGCAGCGATCGCACGGGCGCCGCGGAGCTCCAGGCCGAGCACATCGGCGAGCCCGTAGCGGAAGCGGTGCACCAGTGCCGGCGCCGGATGCGGTCCATAGCTGCCCTCGTGCAGGCGCCCGTCGTGGATCCGGAAGTCGGCCGCGAGGTCGAGCACCATGCCCGGGCCGGCATCGATCACGTCCCCCATCACCCGGCTCGATTCCCCGTGCTCAAGCGCGAGGAAGACCGCGTCCCGACCGTGGGCGGCCTCGGCCGGTCCGTGCCCGGCAAACCGTGCGTCGGTGAGCAGCGACAGCCCCGGATGCACCTCGGCGACGGGACGCCCGGCCTGCGAGCGCGAGGTGGCCATCACCTCGGTGACGTCGGGATGCTGCAACAGGAGCCGGAGGAGCTCCCCCCCGGCGTACCCTGCCCCCCCCAGCACGGTGACCTTCACGCCGGTGCCCGCCCGCGCGCCGCATGCCAGATGGCCAGCGCCTCGCGCACCCGCGCCACCAACTCGTCGGCATCGCGGCGCGCGTTGTGGGCCGGCAGGCCAAGGGTGGCGGTGATGTAGTCCCGCCCCACCGCGTTGTCGGTGGCGGGGCCGGTGATCACGGTGATGGTCAGGCCATACTCGTCGCGCATCAGCTCACGCGCGCCCCAGCACCCCACCGGATCGGGCGCGGCCATCACGAACGCGGCGCCCAGCCCGGCGAGGTCCGGGGCACGCAGGATGTCCTGCACGCCGTACTCCCCGAGAATGCCGTCGCCCAGCTCCGCGATGATCACATCCGGCCGGGCGCCCAGCGGCTCCACCATCTTGTTGAGCAGCCCGCGCGCCACCGGTACCGTCATCCCCGCATGCGTGCTCGCGGCGCCCGCGTCGTTGAAGGTCAGTGCGGCAACGGCGCCGGCATCGCGCATGGAGAGGGCGTCACGCATCAATGACACACCGGTCAGCTTCACGGCACCGACCCGGAGACCGCCGCGCGCCAGCCCGCGTACCAGCTCAGTGGCCGCAACCGTCTTGCCCGAGTTCATGCACGTGCCGGCCACATAGATCACTGGTACGTCGCACTGCAGCACCTCCGCCGGTGGCACCGCCCGGTCGCGGATGTGGGCCGGCCGGCCGACCCGATCACCAAGCGCCGGGAAGGCCAGCACCGCCCCGAGTACCTCCGCCTGAAACGGCGGGCCGATGTCCGGATTCACCGAGGTGCATCGCCCAAGGATGCCGCCGAGATTGAGCACATCGATCGTGTCGCCCACCGCCATCGTACTCGGCACCTCACCGGCGTAGCCGCGCAGCGCCCGGCGCGAGCCAAGGGTGCCCGCCATCACGTCGCCGGAACGCAACTGCACCATGCGGCCGGTCAGGTCCTCGATCGTGTTGTAGGCGCTCTTGTCCGTCAGGATGCGCACCGCCAGGACGTAGCCTTCGGCGGCCACCACCTCGTCACCGATGATCACCTCGTCAACGAGGCCCGCGTTGCGCGTCGAGGAAGCCACCCGGTCCAGCCGGATCCGCGTCGTCACCACCATCTCACCCCTCCCCATCGCCGCGTGCCGCGGCCCGCATCGCCAGCAGTTCCGGGATCGCCCCGACCCGGGCGAAGGCCTTGGCCTCGTCGCCCGTCCACAGCAGGTTCTCTTCGCCGTACGTGGCCACCGCGCGGTCGAGCATCGAATATGGCGAGCGCGCGCCGGTCACGAGGAAGCGCCCCGGAGCGAACCGCACCCGCGTCTCCCCGCTCACCTTCTGCTGGCTCGACGTCACCAACGCCTCGATGTCCCGGA
>JBBQQJ010000181.1:0-5347 GCA_038216165.1 Gemmatimonadales bacterium
GAAGAGCACCGCCACCGCGGTAACGAGCAGCACGATCACGAGGCGCCGGGCGATTCGGTGCTCGCGCGGCGTCGCGAGCAGCGTCGGGGCGTGGAGGGCCGCCTCGGTGGGCAGGTCGGCATGGTGCGGGGCCGGACTCATGCGGCCCCCGTCGTGCGGGTCCGGCATACCGCACGGACGACTGGATGGTCGGCCACCTCCGCGAAGGTGCCGTCGGCATCCACCCGGCCATCACGCATCACCAGCACGCGATCCGCGGCGGCGAGGAAATCGGCATCGTGCGCCACCATGATCACGGTCCACGGGCGAGCCCGATCGGTGAGCACGTGGAGGTAGCGGTCGCGCGTCTCGCCCTCCAGCTGATGGAAGAAGTCGTCCACCACGAGGAGGCGCGGCGTGCCGGCGATCGCCTGCGCAAGGAGGAGGCGGTGCACGAGGTGGGCCGGGAGGCCAGCTCCCCCCCCCTCGAGTTCGGTGCGCATTCCTTCGGGTAGCGTGGCCACCCACTCCATCGCGCCCGACTCCTCCAGGGCGTCCGCCACCTGGGCGGCCGTGAGGGTACGGCCGAGGCGGATGTTGGCCTCGATCGGTCCGTCGAAGAGATCGCCCTGCGAGAGGAACTGGCCCACATCCGCGCGGAGCGCGGCGAGGTCCAGGTCGCCGAGCGGGACACCGTCGAAGCGGAGCCCGCCCTCGATCCCGGTGCGGAGGCCCGACAGCACCTGGAGCAGCGTGCTCTGCCCCGCTCCGTCGGTCCCCGTGAGCACCACGCGCTGTCCCGCCGGGATCGCGAGGGTGAGCCCCGCGATCGCGGGGTCGGCCTCGGGGCCGTACCGATACGTGAGGTTGTCGGCGCGGAGCGCCAGCCCGGCGCCGCGCCCGGCCCCCGCCAGCACCCGGCCACCCGAGCGCTCGAGCGGGAGGTCGGTCACATGCCCTGCCTTGACCACGGCGGCGAGGACGTCGTACACGGTGCTGATCGAGAGGATGAGCTTCTCCAACGCCGCCAGCACCGTCACGATCACGATCTCGGAGGCGACGAACTGCCCCAGCGTGATCTCACGATTGATCACCAGCAGGGAGCCGAGGATCAGCACCCCACCGATGGTGAGGGTCTTGAACGCCACCATCGCCATCGTCTGCTGCACCAGCACGCGGAAGTGGGCCTTGCGGTGATGGAGGTAGGCCGTCACGTAGCGATCGGTGCGCTCCACGGCGAACGAGCCGCGACCGCCGAACTTGAACGCCGTGATCGCCCGGCCGATCTCCTGCAGCCAGCGCACCGTATGGTATTTCTCGCTCGACTCGGCCAGCGCCGTGTTGATGCCCCGTGGCCCCGTGACCCGGAACACCACCAGCACCACCATGAGGAGGAGCGCCGCGAAGGCCGCGAACCACGGGTGGTAGAAGGTGAGCAGCAGGAGGCCGAAGGCCATCTGCAGCAGCGCCGTGCTCGCCTCGGTGAGCAATTTGGCCAGCGACTTCTGGATGGTCACCGACTCGAAGAAACGGTTGACCACCTCGGGGAGTTGCTCGCCCTTGAGCGATTCCAGGCGCACGCGCGGGAGGCGGAAGGCGAACTCGAAGGCCATCCGCGCGAAGATCCGCTGCTGCAGCACCTCGACCACGCTGAGCTGCATCACCTGCAGCACCCCGGAGAGGAGGGCGCCAAGCACCACGAAGGCGATCAGGATGATGACCGGCTGCAGGATCAGCCCGCCTGAGACGAGGCCCGTGATGGCCTGGACCCCGAGCGGCAGGGTGAGCGAGAGCGCGCCGGCGAGCACGGCGTAGAGGTAGACGAGCTCGATCTCGCGCCGCTCGCGGTGCAACAATTGAAAGAGCCGCTCGGTGGGGGTTGGCGCGGCGTCGCGCCCGGGCACCGAGAACGACGGCTCCACCGAGACCGGGACCAGCAACAACGCCGGCGACCCAACCGCCGCGAGCGCCTCGGCGCCGGCCCCGTCCGCCGGGAGGGCGGTCACGGGGCGACCCGGCACGGTCAGGGTGAAGGCATCGTCGACCCGCCGCACCACCCCCTGGCGCTCGCCGCCCCATAGCACCAGCGGAACGCCGCCAGCGTCGAGCAGCCGATCGACCTCATCCGGGGTGGCCTCGCGCCGAATGAAGGCGACATCGGCGGCCTGGGCGACCGCCAGGAAGCGCGCGAGCGGGTCATCCCCCTCGGCGGTCGGGGGCGCGATGTCCGGACCCCGCCCGAGGTCGGGCAGGAGGATCCGCAGCAGTTCGCGCAGGGCGTACTCGTCCACCAATCCTCCCTTCCGGATGCCAGTACCCCGATCGGAAGCCCGATCGGGGTGCGATGATAACGGACCCCTGAGGCAAAGGAGTTCCTTCGTCGGGATTAAGCGGGGTGCCTCAACGGCATCCGTCCTCCACCACCATCCCTTCAATCACGACCGCACACACCTTGGTGAGATACTCGAACGGGTCACCGTCGTAGAGCACCAGGTCACCATCCTTGCCCACCTCCAGCGAGCCGACCCGCCCGGCGATCCCGACAATCCGGGCCGCGTCAATGGTCACCGCCGCGAGGGCATCCGCGCGGGTGCTGCCGTAGGCCGTGGCCACCGCGGCCTCGAAGAGTGGCACGCGGGTCTTGGGGACATACCCCTCGAAGCCGCTCTGCAGCGCCACCGGGATCCCGGCCCGCTTGAGAACGCCGAGGGTGGTGAAGGCGGCGTTCTTCATGCTGCCGCCGTGCCGGGCCATCGTGGGGTGGAGGATGACCGGGACGCCAGCCGCCAGAATCTCGTCGATCACGAGGTGACTCTCGGCGGCCCCGTCGAGCACCATCGGGAAGCCGAACTCGGCCTGGAGGCGGAGGGCACCGAGGATGTCGGTGGCCGCCTGAGCGGTGACGAGCGCGGTGAGCTCGCCGTTCAGTACCGCCGCCATCGCCTCGAGGCGGAGGTCACGCGGCGTCGTGGCGTCACGCGTGCGCGTGGTTGTGTACTCGCGTGCCTTGATGAACTCGGCCCGGAGCATCGCGACGCTCTTCGCCCGGGTGCCGGGCGCGCGGCCACCAAAGTTCTGGCTCACGTCAGGGCCCAGCGTCATCGCCACCATCACGGCCGAATCGAGCACCGCCTCCCCGACCGTGTTTCCTCGCGTCTTGACGAGCATGGTCTGACCGCTGGCGAGCGCGCCGGGGCCGTGGCCGGTATGGAGGGTGGTGGTGCCGTAGCGGCGTTGCCACCCCACCAGCACCTCGCGGGCGTTGTAGGCATCCACGGCCCGCAGCTCGGGCTGGATCGGATTGCTGGTCTCGAGCTGGTCCTGATCATGCGGCTGGTTGAGGTAGCCGGACAACCCGACCACGGTGTGCGCATCGACGAGACCGGGGGTGACATGCCGGGCGTGGCGCGTGGGGATGCCGGCCGGGATGGTGGTGGTGGCACGCGGTCCGACGGCGGTGATGCGGCCGTCGGCACCGATCACCACCACGCCACCGGCGATCGGGGCGCCGGCCATCGTCCACAGGGTGTCGGCGGTGACGACGAGCTGGGCCGGGAGCGGCGCCAGCGGTGCGGCGAGCAGGAGGGCGAGGCAGGAGCGCATCAGTCGTGATCCTCCATGTCAGCGTGCACGTGGATGAGCGAGTCATCGCCGGCGCCAAGGCCACCCTCGGCGAAGAGCCGATGCTCGGGGTTGGCCCGATCGAAGACGAGCTGCCCCTCGATCCAGGTCTCGAGCACCAGCGTGTAGACGGAAAGTGGGTCGCCGCTGAGGATCACGAGGTCGGCGTCCTTGCCCGGCTCGAGGCTCCCCACGCGGTCGCCGAGATCCATCATCCGGGCATTGGCCATGGTCACGCCGGCCAGCGCCTTCGCCCGGCTCATCCCGGAGCGGACGGCGAGGGCGGCCGAACGCAGGAAGATGCGGGAATCGGTGATGCCATCATCGGTATGAAAGCCGACGAGGCCCCCGGCGGCATCAATCGCGCGGCCGGTGTCGAATGAGAGGTCGATGGCTTCGAGCTTGCCCCCGGGCGCATCGATGACGATCACCGACGATGACACACCGGCGGCGGCGATCTCGCGGGCCACCTTCCACCCCTCGCTCACGTGGTGGAGCACGAGGCGGAAGCCGAATTCCTCCTTGAGCCGCAGCACGGTGAGGATGTCGTCATGCCGATGCGTGTGGTGGTGCACCATGCGCGTGCCGTTGAGCACCTCGACCAGGGCCTCGAGCTCCAGGTCGCGCGGGGGACGCTTGGCGAGATCGTTCCCCGCGGCGGCCAGCTTGGCGCGGTACTCCTGTGCGGCGATGAACTTGGCGCGCACGAGTGCGGTCGACTTGGCGCGGGTGCCGGGGAACGGTGCGGCGCGGCGCGGGTTGGTGCCGTTGGCCATCTTCATCCCGCCGCAGATCGCCTTCAGCGGATCGCTGCAGAGCAGGAGGTCATTGATGGTGCCGCCGTCGCGCAACTTGAGGTAGGCGGTCTGCCCGCTCATCAGGTGCCCCGATCCCGGCATCACGTTCACGGTGGTGATCCCGCCCGCGCGGGCCTTCTTGATGGAGGCGGCCCGGACATTGATGGCGTCGAGGGCGCGGACGTCGCCCTGGATGGGGGCCGTGCCATCGGCACCCGCCACCTCGCCGACGTGCGAGTGCGAGTCCACGAGGCCGGGCATCAGCACGCGCCCCTGCATCTCGCGCCGCTCGGCGTCCGCCGGGATCACGACGCTCGCCCGCGGGCCCGCTGCCACGATCCGGCCGCGATGGACGATCACGGTGCCGTCGGGGATCTCGGCGCCGGCAATCGGAATCACATGCCCGCCGACGAAGGCGATGGGACGCTCCTGCGCGCGCAGCGCGGTGAGCGGCAGGAGGGCAAACGCAAGGGCGGCCGCGGCTCGGCGTGGCATTGCAGGAAACTCCATGACGAGGAAACAGACAGGACGGCACCGGGGCCGGAGGGTCAAGTGCCCGGAAAGTACCGCCGGGCGGCGGGGGGCGAAAGCGGGTCCTGCGCCGGGAGACGGACCATGCTAGCGTTCGGCATGGAGAGTGCGCCCCCTTCCGCCCGCGTGGCCCGCTTCGGCTGGATCACCCTTGCCGTGACCCTCGTGGTGATTGTCTGGGGGGCGGTGGTCCGCGCCACCGGCTCCGGGGCCGGGTGCGGCAGCCACTGGCCGCTCTGCAACGGCCAGGTGGTCCCGCGCTCGCCCACCGTCGAGACACTGATCGAGCTCACGCACCGGCTCACCAGCGGGGTCGCGCTGCTGATGGTGGTGGCGTTGCTGGCGTGGACGCGGCGGGTGTTCGCGCCGGGCCATGCCGCGCGGCGCGCCGCGGTGGTGGCCATGGTGGTGATGCTGCT
>JBBQQJ010000182.1:0-5200 GCA_038216165.1 Gemmatimonadales bacterium
GCACCACCGCCTGGGCATAGTGCCCCGCGGGTTGGGGCGCATGGTCGGTCGTGATGGCACGGATCGTCACGGCGGCACGATCCCGTGCTGCCGGAACAGCTCCCGCAACCGGTCCACCGGCAGCGGTTCGACCGTCCGGCCCCGCGCCGTGACCGCCGTGGCTTGCAGCAGCGAGTTGTAGATCGCCTCCTCCGTCGCTTCGATCACCGCCTGGAATACCGGCGAGATCGCATCGTCGGCCACCACCTCCTGGCGGCGGAGTGTCTCGCCCCGGGCCCGGCGTACAGCCGGGTGGGTGGAGAACGCCAGCACGTAGTCGCCGGACCCATTCGAGCCGTCGGTGCCGGTGCGTGCGAGGCCGAGCATCCCGCGCGCTGCGACCCGCTCGAGTTGGCGCTCGGTCAGCGGGGCGTCGGTCGCGACGATGATGATGATCGATCCGTCGCCCCGCTCGGTCGCGAGCTGATTGCGATAGGAATAGCGCCCCAGCGCCCGACCGACCGGCACGCCCTGCATCTGCAGCACGCCGCCGTAGTTGCTCTGCACCAGCACGCCCACGCGCCAGCCGCCGAGGGAGGCCGGCAGAACGCGCGATGACGTGCCGATTCCGCCCTTGAAACCGAAGGCGCTGGTGCCCCGCCCCGCCCCGACGCTGCCTTCGGCCACCCGGCCGGTGTCGGCCGTCGTGATCGCCTGTACCACGTCCGCCGGCGTGATCGGGCGCGACCGAATCGCGTTGAGGCCGGCATCATTGGTCTCGCCCACGACGGGATTGATGCTGCGGACGCCCTCCATCCCAGGGAGCGCGAGCTGCCATGCCACCATCGCGTCGGCGGCGCGCCAGACACACAGCGTGCAGGTGAGCAGGATCGGGGTCTCCAGCTCACCCAGTTCCTGCACTTGCGAGACACCCACGAACTTCCCGAAGCCGTTGCCCACCACGAGGGCGGCAGGAACACGCGAGCCATACAGGTTCTCGCCGTGCGGCAGGATCGCGGTGACACCAGTATTGACGGAGTCTCCGGCCGTGACGGTGGCGTGACCCACCCGCACACCCGTCACGTCGGTGATCGCGTTGTGCGGGCCGGGCGCAAAGATCCCCGGTGCCAGGCCGAGGTCGCGCGCCCGTGGCCGACTCTCCTGCGCGGGGAGCGCCAAGGGCAGCAACCACAGTGTGAGGAGCATCGCCCTCATCGCGCCGCTCCCCGCCCCGAACCTGCCAGGATGCCGACGCCCACGAGCAGTGCGGCACCACTCACCACGAGCGGATCAGTCGGTGTCATCGCCACCAGCGGAGTCGCCAGCGCGAGACCGACCATGCCACCGATCGATCCACCACGACGCCGCTCGACGTCGAACCACCCGAGGTGAATCACCGTTCGCACCGCGACCAGCACCCCGAGGGTACCGAAGACCGTGCCCACCACGAAGCGCCCCGGGCTTCCCCCGAGCGAACCGAGGAGGACGCCCAGCGCCGCCAGTGCGGTGGTGACCAGCGAGGTGAGGAGGATGAGACGGAGCTGACGCATTGCGACCGAGGGTTGGAGAACAAATGCGAGGGGTGACACCCAAGAAGATGCACCCGAACCAGACAGAAGACGAGGGCGAACCGGTAGTCCGGTTCGCCCTCGGGTATATCGGCCCCACCATCTCAGCGGATGGTGATCTCCGTCTGCATCCCGTGCAGGAAGTGCGGTCGACCATCCTTGGCATCCGGGATGAAGCACAGCAGCGCGTACCGCCCAGGGGCCAGATCAAGGTGAAACAGCGACACCTCCCCGGCGTCCTGGTGGACCGACCCATACATCGCCTCGAACGGCGGCGGCCCCTCCGGCTTGTGCGCGAACGCGGTGACATCATCGGCCGACTTGCCCGGTGCGAGACGCGCCACGATGATCTCGTGCGCCTGCCCCGGAGCCGTGACCAGCTTGAGAGTCTGCTTCCCGGCCTTGAGCGGCGTCGAGAAGTCCCAGCCGTAGTCGCGCATGGTGACCGTGAGGTCTGCCATGGGCATCGGCCGGGGATTGGCGGAGGGAACCACCGTGAACTCGCGCCCCATCCCCTTCGCGAAGTGCGGCACCCCGTCCGGCGACGGAATGAAGCACCACCACACGTACCGCCCGGGGGTCAGATTGATGGTCACCTCGCTGTCGAAGAGCGGTCCGCCGAGCGACTCGGCCCATGCCGGCACCGGCCCACCATCCCGCATGGCACCAAGCAGGTCGGCGATCGCCTTGCCGTCCGTCAACCGGAGCAGGGTGGCGTGGTGCAACTCCTTCCCGGCGTTGACCGCCCGGAAGGTGGTGGCACCGGCGGGCAGGGTACTCGGCGCATCGAAGGCGTAATCGCGCAGGGTCACCACCACCGGTTCAGCCCCCATCTGGTGGGCCGCGTGGCTGTCCTGCGCCGTGGCGACCGCGGGGGTCAGGGCCAGGGTAAGGAGTACAGCGGGAGTCCAGGGACGCATCCGAAACGCTCCAGTCTGATTCGAGTATCTGTTGGCAGCCAACCTATCCCGATATTGCACGGGGGCGTCTGCACGGGGAAACGTACTGTTTCAGGCTGGCACGTTCGCTCGGAGGCCCCCAGCCCCAATGCGCTCGCACCTCCGCATGCCGGGGCCGGCGCTCAGGTCCGCACCCCCAGCGAGCGGTTTCCGGCGCCGAGGGCGATCAGCGGCGCGCCGGCCAGCCCGGCGATCCACATCCAGCCAGGGTGGGGAAAAGCCATCAGGGTGCTCAAGATCGCCAAGGTGAAGATGAGGGCGAAAATCCAGACGG
The DNA here is from genome assembly GCA_038216165.1 of Gemmatimonadales bacterium. Lineage (GTDB taxonomy): Bacteria > Gemmatimonadota > Gemmatimonadetes > Gemmatimonadales > GWC2-71-9 > Palsa-1233. The sequence continues at coordinate 2,781 of JBBQQJ010000182.1, forward strand.
GCAGGCCAGCCCGGCTCAACCGCCACGCCGTCGCCCCCCCAGCGTAGGCGCCGAGGAGCCACCCGGCGGTGACCAGGAAGAGGTTGACGAACGGCACTTCCCCCGCCTCGAGCGCCGCCTTGAGCTGCTCGGGATCGGTCACATCCAAGGTGCCCGGCGGCGGTGCGACGCTCGCGCCGAGCGTTTCCGTGAGGTAGACCACCGCCCCACCGACGAGCATCGCAATCAGGATGGCCAGCAGATTCTTGAGTGTGGCGGACATGGTGTCTCCGACTGAGACAAGGAGTGGGAGTGGGGGTGGGGGTGGAGAATGGTGCCCCACCCAGCCCGGTTGCGCCACCCCCTCTCCTCAGCGCACAAGGGGGCCCAGCAGGCTCACGACGGCGACAATCACGATCACACCGATCAGGTCCAGGATCAATCCTGCGCGCATCATCCGGGAGAGGGGAATGAGTCCCGAGGCGTAGACGATCGCGTTGCAGGGCGTGGAGACCGGGAGCATGAATCCGAGACTCGCTCCGAGCGTGGCCCCGAGGGCCGGCAACAGCGGATCGGCCCCGCTGGTGGTGGCAATGGCAATGACCACGGGCACGACCATGTTGGCCGAGGCGGTGTTGGAGGTGGTCTCCGAGAGAATCACGGCGACCACCGTCGCCGCGAGAATCAACCAGACCCCCTCCGTGCTGGGCAGCAGACCGGTCAGGCCGCGTCCCATCGCCTCGGCCAGGCCGGTCTGGAAGGAGAGGGTCCCCAGAGCGAACCCTCCGCCGTAGAGAAGGATCACACCCCAGTCGATGTCGGCGGCCTCACGCCAGGTGAGCGCCCTCCCCCCCCCAGTACCGGGCAGCACGAAGAGGAGCATCGCACCGAGGAGCGCGGCGACCCCCTCCGGCACGCGGGTGGCGAGAAGCTGGGTCGCCTCATGCCGGGCGCCAAGGATGACGGCGAGGATCCCCGGCAGCACCCACAGCGCCACCGTGCAGCCGAAGGCGAGCACCACCGAGCGTTCGCCCGGCGTCCAGGGCCCCACCGCCTCGCGCGCCTGTCGCAGGAAAGCCGCCGCCCCGGGCAACACCGAGGTGCCGGCCGGGAAGAGGAGCCGGATCGTGAGCGCGAGTGCGCCAAACAGCACCAGCACCGCAGGCACCCCGAGGAGCATCCAGGAAAAGAAGGGCAGCTCCACCTGGAGCTCGCTGCGGATGAAGCCGAGGCCGATGACGTTGGGCGGCGTCCCGATCGGGGTCGCCAACCCACCGATGCTCGCCGCGAATGACGTCATCAGCATCAAGCCCGTGGCCCACCGCTGGTCGAGTGCGATGGTCCCTTCGGCGTGGCGCTGGTACAGCACCCGGAGCATGGCCAGCCCGATCCCGAACATCATCGCTGTGGTCGCCGTGTTCGAGATCCACCCGGAGAGCACCGCGGCCACGCCACCGAAGGCCACCATCAGCCGGGCGGGCGAGGCGGCCACCCACGGCCGGGTCAGCACGGCATAGGCCACGCGACGATCGAGGCCATGGCGGAAGATGCCCTGTGCCAGGATGAACGAGCCGATGAAGAGGAACATCAGCGGATCGGCGAACGGCGCGAACACGGTCTTCGCGGGGGCCACCCCGACCACCACGCAGGCCGCCGCGCCGAGCAGTGCGGTGACGGGCATCGGCAGCGCTTCGGAGACCCAGAGGAGGACCACGGCGACCATCACGACCGCAAGGCGATGGGCCTCGGGGGTGAGCGCGGGAAAATCGGTGAGCGCAATCGCGACCGCGGCGACGGGCGCCAGCACGGCACCGGCACGATGCCGCCACCGATCGAAGCGCGCCTCGCCTGGTGAGATCGCCAGCGCGAGTTCGAAATGTGTGCTCAGCGCATCACTCCGCGAAGGTGTCGCAGCGGCGCGGATCACCGCCGTCGAACCCGCGGCGGAACCATTGCATGCGCTGCTCGGACGAGCCGTGGGTCCACGACTCCGGCTGCACCTCGCCCTGCCCCATCTGCTGCAGCCGATCATCCCCCACGGCCGCGGCCGCGGTGAGGCCTTCCTGGAGGTCGCCGGCCTCGAGCCGCCCATCGCGCGCGGCGCGGTACGCCCAGACCCCCGCGTAGCAATCGGCCTGCAGCTCGAGCCGCACCGAGAGCTGGTTCGCGAGGTCCGGTCGGCGCCGCTGCGCGGCCGTGACCTCGGCGTTTGTGCCCAGCACGTTCTGCACGTGATGACCCACCTCGTGTGCGAGCACATACGCCTCGGCGAAGTCGCCGGGGGCGCCGAAGCGCTCGGCGAGTTCGCGATAGAACGACAGGTCGACGTACACCTTCTCGTCGGCGGGGCAGTAGAAGGGACCCGTCGCCGCACCGGCCGCGCCACAGCCGCTGGTGGTGACCCGGTCACGGAAGAGCACCAAGGTGGCCGGGCGGTAAGG
>JBBQQJ010000183.1:0-5174 GCA_038216165.1 Gemmatimonadales bacterium
CACAGATCAAGGCCCGGGCCGACGCTCGGCGAGCAGGGGGACAGCTCCCTACGGCCGCCTCCGGTGCTAAGGTGTAGGCTCATCGAATACCCCATCCCCCTCGGCCGGATGGAAGCATCCTCAGGCCCTTCAAGAGCGAAGCAATCCCGCTGGGTAGTTTACCAAGCTCCCCGCCGAGGGCCGATGCTTCTTGTGCTTCGTCCAAGCCGATCCGCCTAGCCAAGAGCAATCTCGCCGCGAGAAGTTCGGCACGGTCTTTTGGGTCGAGTGCTGAGGGGTCGGTAAAGTTCTGCGCAAGTCGAATTAAACCATTCGCCTCCGTTTTGTCCTTGACCGCCAAAAGGGCAATCCAGCGAGCGTATAGCCCAGCATAAGCGATGTTCAGAAGGCCGGCCGATACTGCGACTGCCTTTCTCGCATGATTCAACGCCTTCATCTCTCGCCCGCAGAGCAGCATCACGTCTGCAGCGCAGAGATTCGATGCTTGAACGATCCAGCGAGGAAGTCCACGAGGCTTCGACTCAAAGAATGACTCGATGGCCTGTTGGGCTGACGCAAAGTCTCCGGTTAGACCGAGCCCACACGCAAGTTCATATGAGGCAGCGAGAGCTCCTGGGCTCCAGTCGGTTTTTGAGAAAACATCCACCGCCCGCCTCGCGTTGTCGCACTGATCTCTAACCCGCCCTAATCTGCCAGCTGCCACCGCAAGTTGTACCGCACATTCCCCCTGCAGGCTCAAGTTGTCGAGCTTGTTCGCAATGACTGTCGCGGTTTCGAATGAGGACAAAGATTCTTGGTAGTTGCCCAATAGGCACCGAACATTGCCTTGGCCAAGGAGTAAACGCACCGCAATTGAGCTACGAATGCCCTCATTCAGCGCCAACTCCACTCCATAATCCAAGAGCTGGGCAGCACGCTTGAGATCACGCCTTGCTCCATTGACCCAAGCATCCGACAGGATTACATGGAGCTTCTGGTAGTTGTCGAGTGCCTCATGGCCAAGCTCTTTGACCGTTTCTTCGAGTGTGTCGAGGTCTTCCTTGTCGCGTGATAATGTCAACAGTCTAACGGTCGCTGCGACAGCCTTGACCCGGACCTCAATGTCATAGTCACCAGCCGCGATGTCCAGAAGTCTCTGGGTCTCTTCCTTGATGTCCTGTGGCGCCAAACTCCCATTCCACCTCCGCGCGATCACTCGCAAGACCTCGCGGCAGCGCTCCTCCGAGTCGGTGTACGGCTCGCACGGCGTATCCAGGACCCGCAGGGAATCGGCCCAGCGCCCCAGCTCCTGCAGCGCCTCGGTCAGCAGCAGGATCGCCGTGCGCCGCGCGGCCCCGGTCAGCGCCGGCATGCCCGTCGACAACGCGAGGTCGGCCTCGTGGGGCGCACCACGCCGGATCGACTCCCGCCCCCCCGCCAGCAGGTACGGCACCGCCTCGACCAGCCGGTCGCCGCGCACCAAGTGCCACGCCACCTCCAGCCCGGGGATCGGCTCGTCGGCCCCGTCCTGCGCCAACAGCCGATCGGCCACCAACGAGTGGAGCATCCGCCGCATCGGCGCCGCCATCGCGCCGTAACACTGCCCGCGCATGTACTCGTTGGCGAACTCCAGATGACTGCCCGCATCCCGCAGCACCCGATGCGAGGTCAACGTGGTCATGGCACGCATCGTCCGCGCCACCGGCAGGTCCACCAGGGTGTACATCGAAAGGTCATTGAGGCGCTGGCCCAGGATCGCGCCCAGCTCCACCACCGCCCGGGCCTCCGCATCGAGGACCGCCAGCGTCCCCTCCACCACCTGCCGGAGGGCTTCGCGCGGTGCCCCGGCCGCCCCGCTGCCCCCGTCGGTCATCGCGCCGAGGGACAAGGCCAGCGACGCGTCACCCCGCCGCCGCCAATCGGCCACCAGCAACTCGAGCACCATCGGATTGCCCGCAGCTCCCGCCAGCAACGCCCGGCGCACCGTCGGCCCCGGGTCGGCGTCGCGGGCCAGCAGCGACTCCAGCAGCTCCGCCGAGTGGGCCGGCGGCAAGGGCCTCAGCACGAGCGGCGCCATCGCCAGCGACTCGGCATTTTCCAGAAACCGGCGTGCGGAGGGGGGCTCCTGCTCCCCTCGGCTCGACGAGGTGAGCAGCATCATCACCGGCAGGGTCTCAATCCGGCGGAGCACCAGGTGCAACACGGCCAACGACGTGGCATCGGAGAGGTGGATGTCATCCACCACCAGCGCCACCGGCTGCTCCTCGGCGAGGGCGGTGAGCAGCGCCAGCACCGCTTCGGTGAACCGGATCCGCGCGTCCTCGCCCACCGTGGCCATCGGGGCAGGCAGGGTGGGCCACCGCTGACGCACCTTGGCCACCAGACGCCCCAATTCGGCGAGCTGGTCGGGCGGCGTGGCGCTCGCGCCCGGCAGGTCCAGCAGCTGCGTCACCACTCCGCCGATCACGCCGAAGGGGAGCTCGCGCTCCAGCTCGTAGCACGGCACCCGCGCCACACTGGTGCCCTCCAATGCCACGCTCGTGACCAGCCGCTCCACCAGCGTGGTCTTGCCGCTGCCGCTCTCGCCCCGCACCAGGATGTGGCGCGGCTCCCCCCGGCAGGTCCGCTCCCAGGCCGCGTAGCAGGCGGCATACTCCGCCCCGCGGCCCACAAAGACCCGCTCCTTCCAGTGCTCCGTGGGGACCGGCGACAGCGGCGCCGCCGCCGGGGCGTCGAGGCCGCGCCGCCGCAGCCGGTCGGCCATGCGCGAGAGCTCCAGCGAGGGGTGCGCCCCCAGCTCCTCGGCCAGCTCCCCCCGCCACCGGTCGAAGACCCGGAGCGCCCCGATCCGGTCGCCGGCCAAGGCGCGGGCCTCGATGCGTGCTCGGGCGGCCTGCTCGGAGAGCGGGTCGAGGCGATGGAGCTGGTCGGCCAGCCCCTCCATGCGACGGGTGTCACCGGTGCGCCGGCACCGATCAATCCGGCGCTCCAGGCAGGCGCAGAGGGCCGGGAGCAGGCGGGCCTGGGTCCCGTCGCGCCACCGCTGGAACTCCGGGGCATCGGGGACGTCGAATTCGTCGAGAAACGGACCCAGCGGGGCCAGGTCCGGATCGTCCATCCCGTCGGCCTCGAGCGCGGGGAGGTCGGTTGCCACTCGACCGGGGAGCAGGCGCACCACATCGCGGGAGGTATCGAGGGCGTCCGCACCCAGACGGCCCCGCAGCACCGACAGCGCCGTCGCCAGCGAGTGCCGGGCCTCCTCCATGTCGGCACCCGACCAGAGGAGCGTTGCCAGTCGATCCCGCCGATGCGGCTGCCCCGGATGCAGCGCGAGATAGACCAGCAGGGCGAGGTGCTTCCGGGTCCGGAAGCGAAACGGGTCGCCGTCGGGTCCGCGCAGTTCGGGATCGCCGAGGACGGTCAGTCGGAATGGGAGCATCGCGGGGCAACCTCACTGGATGGCGTCACGCCAAGATTGGGCTCCCCCTTCAAATACGCCTCAAATGATTTTTGCGCCACCCCGGGGCCAGGCCGCGCGGATGGTCGTTCCCCGGCCCGGCTCACTCTCCACGGCGAGGGTGCCGCCGATCGCGGCCATCCGCTCGCCCATGCTCCGCAGCCCCAGGCCGCTGCCAGCCGTCACCGTCTGGGCGAAGCCGCTGCCGTCATCAGTCACGGTCAGCAGCAGCCACTCTTGTTCCACCGCCAGCGCGATGGTGATCGCGGAGGCGCCGGCGTGGGTCCGGGCGTTGGCGACCGCCTGCTGGGCAATGCGATAGAGATGCCGCCGCACGGGCACCGGCAGGCCGGGCGGGAGCGCCCCGATCAGCGTGAACGCGACACTCGGCGGCGAGAAGGCCTCCAGCTCCTCGGCCATCTGGTGCAGCACCTGGTCGAGGGGATGATCGTCGATGGCCGCCGGGTGGAGATCCTGTGCGAGGCCGCGGAGTTGGCCGGCAATCCCTTGGAGCTCGGCCCGCAGCACCTCGTCCCGGCTCTGCCACGCGGCCACCGTGAGCTGTTGCACGAGGTCGTCATGCAGCTCGCGCGCGAGCTCGGCCGCGGCGTTGTCCTGGGCAGTGAGCAGCCGCCGTACCAGGCCGCGCATGCTGATCAGGTACGCCATCCGCTGCCGGTTGACGGCCCAGAGGCCGCCGGCCAGCATGCCGACGACGATCACCAGGAGGACGCCCCCCCCTAGCCAGAGCGGGCGAAGGTCCATGGCTGTCGAAAGGAGATGGCGACCATCGCGTAGCTGAGGGCCAAGGTGGCCGCGGTGACGTGCACGAGCACACCGGCGCGATCCATCTGCTGGCCCTGCATCGTCGCCCACAGGACGAGGTCAATGATGAGGGTCGGCAACACCGCCACCATCACGCCGATGAGGGCCAGTCGCGCGCCGTCACGGTGGAGCGGCAGGGTCGCCTCGGCCGTCCGCTGGATGAAGGCATAGCCACACCCCAGTCCCGCCAGCAGGGTGTAGGGTGAGCGCAGGATATAGTCGGTGGTCCAATGCGTGGTACCGAGGGGAAAGAGCATCCCGAGGAGCTGCAGGACACCGAATCCGAAGGCACCGACGAGGATCCGTCGGTGATGCCGACGGTCCCGCGTCAGGCCCATCAGGGCGATGGCCAGCGCGATCACCTGGAGCGGCAAGGTGATGAGCCCCACGACATAGGTTGGCCGCCTCAGGATACCGCCGATGTAGATCGTCGCGACGTTGCCGATCCCGTTGACGCCCAGCCAGAGCAAAAAGCCCAGGGCGGCGGGCCACCGCCAGACCTTGTCGCGGACCCCGAGGAGGCAGGCCCCGAGCGGAATGGCGAGCGCCGACACCCCGATGACCCTCGCGATCCACACGCGTCACCCCTGCAGGGGTGAACTGCGATCACACTTGGGTGGACATGGATACGCCTGCTCCGCGAGGTACCCCGTGACGAGGTCCCGGCCCTCGGCATCGGTGGCCACCAGCACGACGGTCTGACCCTCCGCAGCTTCGGCCGCGTAGATCCGGATGCCGGTCATCCCCTTCACCGCGAGGAGCCGATCGAGCACGTCCCGAGGGAAGCCCCACGCCGTGATGGCATCCGGGTGCCTGTCGCGATGGGCGGCACAGAGCCGCACGGCGTCGTCGAGGGCAATCTGATGCGGGTCAGTGGACATCTTGTCTGCTCCGGGAAGATGGTCAGGGAAGT
>JBBQQJ010000184.1:0-5171 GCA_038216165.1 Gemmatimonadales bacterium
GACGCCGAGGGGACGCCCACCCGCGTTGTGTCGCTGCCCTCGTGGGAGCTCTTCGTCGCGCAGGACGCCGCGTGGCGCGAGCGCGTCCTCCCGGCCGCCCTCACGGCGCGTGTCTCGATCGAGGCGGCCAGCACCTTTGGCTGGTGCCGGTGGACCGGCGATCGCGGTACCACCCTCGGACTCGACCACTTCGGTGCTTCCGCGCCGGGTGAGCGGCTCTTCGCCGAATTCGGCTTCACCCCCGAGCGTGCGGCCGCGGCCGTGCGCGCACTTGTCTGAGGTTGTGATGACCCATCCACTCGTCCGACTCGGCGCCTTGGGCCAGAGCCCTTGGTACGACTTCATCACCCGTGACCTCGTCCACTCGGGCGAACTCGAGCGCCTCATCCGTGAGTCCGGACTCAAGGGGATGACCTCCAACCCGACGATCTTCGAGAAGGCGATCACCGGGAGCACCGACTACGACGAGGACATTGGCCTCCTCGCCTCGCGCGGCGCCACGGCAGCGGAAATCGTCGAGGCGCTGATGGTGGCCGACGTGCGTGCCGCCTGCGACGTCTTCCGGCCGGTGTTCGAGGCGAGCGGCCACGGGGACGGCACCGTCTCGCTCGAGGTACCGCCCACCCTGGCCCATGACACGGAGGGGACCATCGCGGCGGCAGAGCGTCTGTGGGCCCGCGTGGACCGCCCCAACGCGATGATCAAGATTCCCGGCACGAAGGCTGGACTCGCGGCGATCACTCATTGTCTGGCGCAGGGGATCAACGTGAACGTCACCCTGCTGTTCAGCGTGGCCCGGTATCGGGAGGTGGTCGATGCCTTCGAGACCGGCCTCGAGCAGCGCGCTGCCGCCGGCCACCCGATCAGCGGCGTGCAGAGCGTGGCCTCCTTCTTCGTCTCCCGCGTTGATGGCCAGACGAACCCGATCATCACCGCTGCCGGCCCTGCCGCCGCCGACCTCCTCCACCGCGTGGCAATCGCCAACGCCGTGGCGGCGTATGATTACTTCGGCCGAGCCCTGCTCACCCCCCGCTGGCAGGCGCTCGCGGCGCTCGGCGCCAAGGCCCAACGGACGTTGTGGGCCAGCACGAGCACCAAAGACCCGTCGCTGCCTGACACCTACTACGTGGAAGCGCTCATCGCGCCCGACACCGTGAACACGTTGCCGCCCGAGACCTTCCACGCCTACGCCGACCATGGCGACCCGCACGTGCGCATCACCCCCACGGCCGAGGCCGATGCGGCACGCGTGCTGGTGGCATTCGATGCGCTCGGGGCGTCCACCCTCGCGGAACGCACGGCCTTCCTCGAGGCCGACGGCGTCGACAAATTCTCGGCAAGCTGGCATGCGCTGCTCGATGGTGTCGAGGCGAAGGCCAGTGCGCTGAGGTGATGCGGACGCGCGCCCTCCTCACCATCGTCCTGCTCGCCGCCCCGGCGGTGAGCGCCCAATCCTCGCTGGATGACATTCAAGCCACCCTCCGCAATGGGCAGGCTTTTCGCGCCACGCAACTGGTGGCGCCGCTCCTCGCCTCGCCCCGCACCCGCACCCCCGAAGTCCTCCTCGTAGCCGCCGAGGCCGCCGCTGGTTGGGAGGGCTGGGGCACGGTGCGTCGCCTGCTCGAAGACGCCCCGTGGTTGGATGGTCGCTTCGACCGCCTCGGTCGCCGTCTGCTCGCCGAGGCGGCCATGGCCGAGGACAAAGTCCCCGAGGCGCTTGCGCATGCCCGTGCGGCGGCCTCGCCGACACTCATGCCGCGCGAGGACGCCGAGCAGGGGCGACGCCTCGTGTTGCTGGCGCGGGCACACGAGCGGCTGGCCCAATGGGACAGCGCGGCCGTGCACTATCATGCCGCGGCGGGGCGGATGCCGCTGCTCCGGGACTGGTTGCTGTTGCGCGCCGCAGGGGTGACGCGCGATTCGGCGGTGCGGGCGCGCGACCATGCCGCGATCACCCTCGCACCGGCGCGGGCCCGCATCGGGCCGACCGAGGCCCTCGCCTGGAACCGCGCCGGCGAGAAGATGCGCGCCGCCCGCGAGTATACTGCGAGCGGGGCCGCCGGCTCCGCGTTGCGGATGCGTTGGGAAGCGACCACCGATGACGCGAGCCGCACGGGCCTCGTGGTCGAGCTCCTCGGCTTGGCCCGCCAGACCCAGCGCGTGGTGCAGGCCCGCGAGGCGCTCGAGATGCTGCAGCGCTACAACCCCGCCCTCTCGCGTGAGGATCAACTGTTCGTGGCGCGTCGGGCCGCTCAGGTGAACCGCCATGCGCAGGCGGCGGCGATGTTCACCCGCCTTGATGCCACGGATGCCCTTGGCCCGGAGGATCGGTATCGGTGGGCGGAGTCCCTGGCCGAGAGCGGCACTTGGAGCGCAGCGGCAACGCAGTTCCGCCGGATCACCAGCGGTCCGCTGGCCGGCCGCGCGGCCTACGGCGCCGCGCGTGCCGACCTGCGCGACGGCAAGAGCACTGCCGCGATCGCCGCGCTCAAACGGCTCGTGGAGCGCTTTCCCGACGATGTGGAGGGAACCGGCAACGCCCTCTACCTCCTGGGGGACCTCGAGCTGGATGCGGGACGACCGGATGCGGCGCGGCTCCTCTTTGCCCGGCTCGGCGCCAAGCACGCCACGTCCTCCTTCGGGCAGCGCGGGATCCTGGTGGCGGCGTTGATCGCCCACGCGCGGGGCGAGAGCGGGGTGGCCGCTCGGGAAGTGGCAGCGGCTCTGGACGCTGGGCGGCTCACCGGGGTGGATGCCGATGCAGGACGCTACTGGCTCGGGCGGGTCCGCGACGCACTCGGGGAACGCTCCTCCGCCCGCGACGCCTTCCGCACGCTGCTCGCCAACGGCCCCGAGAGCTATTACGCCGTGCGCGCCGCGGTCCGCCTCGACACTCTCCCGTGGCGGGTGGCAGCTCCCCCCCCCTTGATGCCGATCCCCACCCTTGAGGCGCTCCGGCGCGTGGCCGATTTGGAGCGGCTCGGCCTCGCTTTCGAGGCCCGCCTCGAGCTGGACCACCTCGTGAGCGCGCCCACCAGCGTGGCGGCGATGCTCGCCGTGGGTGAGGAGCTGCTCGTGGCGGGGCAGCCGGCGCGGGCGACCCAGCTCGGTCGGCGCGCCCTCGCGGCGGGCGCGCCGCGTGATGGTGCGCTATGGCGGCTGCTCTATCCCCTGCCCTACGAGAATGCGCTGCGGGCTGCCGCCACGCGTGACAAGGTGGACCCGTTCCTCGCCGCCTCGGTGATCCGCCAGGAATCAGCGTTCCAGCCGCGCGCCACCTCCGCCACTGATGCGCGCGGGTTGATGCAGGTGATGCCGGCCACCGGCCGTGACCTCGCACGCACCCTGAAGGTGGCAGATTTCGACGCGGCGATGCTCTGGATTCCCGACCTCAACCTGAGCTTCGGGATGCGGCATTTTGCCGAGGCGCTCTCGCGCTACCCCGAGACGGAGCGCGCCCTCGCCGCCTACAATGCCGGCGGTACCCGCGTGGTGCGCTGGAGCCGGACACTGCTGAGTGGCCCCGCCACGGCCGCCGATCCCACCACGGCGCCGTTACCCGATGTCGAGTTGTTTGTGGAGCGCATTCCGTACGCCGAGACGCGGGGGTACGTGCGGGCGATCGTGCGGAATGTGGCGGTGTACGGGATGATTTACGGGCAATGACCAGCCGGCGGCGTCAGCCGCCGGAGGGGTGAGGGGGACCCGGCCTGCGGCCGCGCGGGGTGAGCGGTGAACGGGCATAGTGTCATCCTGACCGCAGCGACGGATCTGGGGCTCGCCCCTGCGAGGAGACCAGTTCCGTGCGGTCGGACAACTCCAGATCTCTCGCTGCGCTCGAGAAGAGGGTCTTTCCGTTCTCAGTTCTCTGTTCTCTGTTCTCCGTGTTTCAGCCGCTTGCTCAGTTTCTTGCCGTCCGGGCCCATCACCAGCGGATGATGCAGCGTCATGAACGGCGTGGTGCGGCCGAGCAGCCGCGCGAGCAGGCATTGCCGGCCGGTGCTGCTGCGCAGGTCGTCACCGCGAATGATCAGGTTGATGCCGTCATGCATGTCATCCACCACCACGCACAGCAGGTAGCTCCACTCGCCCGCGGCGTTCCGGATCACCGGATCGCCATGTTCGCGTGCGGGCTGTTGGCGTAGCGTGCCGTGGCGCAGGTCGCACACCGCCGTGGGCTCGTCGGGAAGCAGCACCCGCACCTGTCGCGGGCCGGGGCCTTCCACCGGTTGACCGCGACAGGTACCGGGGTAGCTGCGCTCACCATCGGCATCTGGGGGGGGGAGTTCCCCGCGGGTGCAGGTGCAGCCATAGAGCACGCCGGAGGCATTGAGCTGGTCGAACGCCGCCTGATATCGCTCCGGATGATCGCTCTGTCGCCACCGCGAGGGATGGTTGCGGAGCGAGGCGAGCGATGGGTGCGTGGTCGTCCGGCCGAGCGCGGCGAGTTCGTCCAGGATGGTGGCTTCATATTCCGGACGACAGCGGCCGCGGTCGTGGTCCTCCATCCGCACCACGATCTCGGCACCGACCACCGCGGCCACCTCCCAGACCCAGTCGATATGGAGGAGGTGCCCGTCGTGCAGGTGCCCCGTGGGCGACGGCGCGAAGCGGGTGACCAACCCCCCGGCATCGGTGCGGAGGGCGGCCAGCGCGACGCTTTCCGGCATCGAGGCATCCTTGAGGCATGCCAGCAGTTCGTTCAATTCCACCGGAGGCTCTCCGTGTTGCTACCGCGGGCGTCAATCAGCCGGCAACGTCAGCCGTCGGAGGGGCGCGGAGGATCCGCCTGCTCAGGACCGGCGGCTGACGCCGCCGGCGGGGATGAGCGTGGCTCGCCGTTCGCCGACGCCAGCACGTCCGGCACCGTGGCCAGATGGAGCGTCTGCGTGGGGAACGCGATCTCTGCGCCGTGCTGCGCGATGATCTCGCCAATCTTGAGCAGCACATCGTGCTTGACCTGATGGTATTCGACCCAGACCACCGTGTTCGTGAAGGTATAGATCATCAGGTCAAGTGACGTGGCACCGAACAGGTTGAAATTCACGATCAGCGTCTGGTTCGCGTCAATCCCGTCGTGCTCCCGCAGCATGGTGCGGATGTCATCACAGATCGGAGCGACCACGGCGATGTCATCGTAGCGAATGCCGATCACTTCCTTGATCCGGCGA
>JBBQQJ010000185.1:0-5103 GCA_038216165.1 Gemmatimonadales bacterium
AGAACCCGATCCTCGTCATGGGTGTTAGCAACGACCCCAACACCCCCTTTCCCAGTGCCCGCCGGGTATCTCGCCGGCTTGGGAACGCCGTGTTGCTGAAGCAGGAAGGCTACGGTCACGGTACCTACACGGACCCCAGCGCCTGTGCCGCCCGGGCGATGACCAGCTACCTCATCCGGCTCAATCCGCCAGAGCACCAGGTCTGTGGTTCGAACCGGCTGCCGTTCGATCCCAAGTTCGGCGAGTTTCCGCCCTGACGGATTAGACGCGAGGCGGGTTCACGCGGCAGCGACGAGCTGACAATGTTCCAGAGGGGGCACCCACTGAGCGTTCAGACTGCCCTGAGGGGAGAAGCCGCCCGATGCAGTCCGGCCCATCCAGGTTTGAAGATCCGCCGGTGCGGTGGTACCGTCGTCATGCGCTCACTGTTTCTGCACTCTTCAGGCGCGCCTCTATCCACCGCACCGAGCTTGTCCAGGGGAGGACCAGCAGATGACCGCAGCACGCCCTTCGATGCACTCTGGCCGGCGCCGCCTCGCCCGCGTAGGCATTGCCGCCGTTCTCGCGGTCATAACAGCGCTGATTGCGGCCACCGCGGCCACCGCGGCGCCGGTGCCGAAGCTCAACTGGCAGCCGTGCGCCGGCCCCGGGCAAGAGGGTTTTCAGTGCGCCGAGCCGCGCGTGCCCCGGAGCTACGAGCGGCCGCGGGGGGCCACGATCCACCTCGGCGCGATCCGCCACCGGGCGACCGACCCCGAGCGCCGCATCGGCACCCTGTTCGTCAACTTCGGCGGCCCGGCGGCCCACAAGCAATTTCTTCCCTTGTATTACTCCCGGTACCTGCCGGCGGCACTGCGCGCCCGCTTTGACATCGTCACCTGGGACCCGCGCGGCCACGGCGACAGCACCGCGGTGCGGTGCTTCGACTCGCAGGACGACTTGCTCCGCTTCTTCGCCGGGGTCGGCGGCGCGGGCGAGACATTTCCCGTCGGCAAAGCCGAAAAGACGAGATGGATCCAGCGCTACCGCGCCTTCGGCCGCCGCTGCGAGCGGACCAACAAGGGCGCCCTTCTGCGGAATGTGTCGACCGCCGACAGCGCCCGCGACATGAACCTGATGCGCCGCGCGGTCGACGAGCGGCGAGTGAGCTACTGGGGGATCTCCTGGGGCACGCTCGTCGGCGCCACCTACGCGAACCTGTTTCCGAAGCGGGTCCGGGCGCTGGTCCTCGACGGGAACGTCAACCCCAGGTCGTGGGTGCACCCCGGGAAGAGGCTGAACGGGGGCCCCTTCCTGGATACCGTCCTTCGCCAGCGCTCCGACCGCGGCGCGGCGATGACACTCGATGCCTTCCTCGAGCTGTGCGGAGGCGCGGACGCCGGCCACTGCGCGTTCTCGGCCGGCACCCCCACTGCCACCAAAGCGAAGTACGCGGCCCTGCTGCAGCGGCTTCGAACGCGCCCGGAGAGCGCCGACCTCACCTACGCCGAGCTGGTGGCCAAGACTGCCGGCGCCCTCTACGCCACCTCCTCCTGGAGCACGCTCGCGAGCTGCCTGCAGGACGTGTGGACCGGCGGCACCTGTGACGCCTGGGCGCCCGCGCCGGCGACACCTGCTCTGCCGCCGGTCGTAGCCGAAGCAGCGGCACCCGCGGGGGTCTACATGGGCCCAGAGCAAGCGTTTTCGATCATCTGCTCGGAGAGTCCGAACCCGCGCCCGGCCGCGTTCCGGGCGCTGGACCGGTTCGCCTACGAGCGCTCCGGCGCCGTTGGCACATGGTGGTCATGGTTCGCCGAGGCGTGTGCCAGCTGGCCCGCCAAGGCCGCCAACCGCTACGCCGGTCCATGGGATCGGCGAACGCACAACCCGGTGCTCGTGATGAACACAACACACGACCCCGCGACTCCCTACTCGGGAGCGAAGGCGATGGCGCGACAGCTCGCCCGAACCCGGCTCCTGACCGTGGAGGGCTACGGACACACGGTGATGACCAACCCGAGCGCCTGCGCGACCGACCACGTGAATCGCTACCTGATCGGCGGGATCCCGCCCCCGAAGGACACCAGATGCGAGCAGGACGGGCAGCCGTTCGCCGAAGCTGTGGAGCCCTGACCGGCCCCACGAGGCGCCAGTCGGGGGTGAGATAGATGCCCGCTGGGGGCGCAGCTGGCGCCCTACGTCGCCTAGCCCGCAAGCCGGCCAGCCTCCACGAGTTCTCAGAACGCCTGCGCGAGGGTGAGGCTCCCCGGAGCTGCCGCAGTCCCTTTGCTTATGAAGCTTGTGCGAGTCGCGTGATGCGGTCGTCAAGGGTCGGGTGGGCCCGCGTCAGTCGGTCCAGGAAGGTCTCGTTTTCCGGATACACCTCGGGGTAGGCCTGCTTCAGCAGGACCAGGACGCTGCTCATCTCCCGGCCCATCCCCAGATCCTTCGCGTAGCGGTCAGCCTCGAATTCCGTCCGCCTTCCGATGACGCGCATCAGCAGGATCGTCCCTCCCATCATCAGGTAGAGCACCAACGCAGGACCCGCCAGAAACACAAACAGCCCTGCCAGCACCAGCACGCCGACACACCCGCAGCCTTGCTTGCCGAGTGCGATCAGAAACAGAACCACCGCGATCAGCAGGTTGAGCAGGATCTCGGCGGGCCGGGCGTACCACCAGTTGAGCACGATCGCTCCGATGTGGCGCTTGGTGTGGTGGCCGAGTTCGTGGGCCATTATGGCCTTGATCTCAGGGTCGCCGAGTTCGGTCAGCAGGCCCTGATCGATGCTGATGATCGAATCACCGGTAGCGAATGCGTTGACGGTCGGCTGGCTGGTCATCACGAGACGGTAGGCATCCGGGCTGAGGCCGGCTCGCTGGCAGACCTCGTCCCAGAGTGGAAGCAGCCGGGCACGCTCCAACTCATCCATCTCCCGGCAGCCGTTTCGCTTCTGCCACCAGTGCCGGTCGGCGAAGCCGGTCAGAAACAGCGGGCCCGCGAGCGTCCAGGGGACCACGATGAAAGCGAGCACGATCCAGGTGTCCTGATTCCACGCCTCATCACCGGTCAAGGAGCTGGAGATCAACATGGCCAGCGGTACGGCGACGAACGCGACCGAGATCAGCCAGATACCGAATACGACAAAAAAAGCCGCCAAAGCGATCGAGGAGGCGTCCTTGTGCTGGTCCATTCTGGGATCATCTCGCAGATCCAAGGTCCGGTGAGTCATCGGATTTCAGTCCGAGCCCCTTCTCAGCACTCGCTCCTTCGCCTACCGCTTCAACGTCACCGACAGCTTCGATTTATTTGAGTTGCTGTCCTCGTCTGAGAGGATGATGTCGACCTTCGCCTTGCCCGTGGACTTCCTCAGGGCCTTGGCGATCTTGTTCGCGACCTCGGACTTGGCCGGCTTCAGCTTCAGGATCGCCGACCTACCCTGTGCAACCGGCCTCGAGATCACCTTGAGCCGGTAGGACTTCCGCTTGACCGTGATCTTGCCGGAGGCCCTGGCTTTGAGGTCCTCCCCGGCCTTGACGACGACTTTGATGACGACCTCTCTGCCCTTCTGCTTCTGGGTCTTGTTCGCTCTGGCTTTGCCGTAGACACCGACGACTATGTCGACCCCGTCCAACTTCAACACTGCATCCCTCAACCTCTCCCTCATCGGAGGCCCGGAAAGACGCCCGTAGACCCCGCCCGACCCGCACGATCTGCCAAAGCTCGTATCGCCCACGAGCCGATACTGGCCACGACCGGCCGCGACCACGAGCGGCCCGCCGCTGTCCCCTTGGCACGTGTCGCGCCCCGGAGCAAAGGCGCAGAGCATCACCGAGGTGTCGGCACCCCGGCTGTCTCGACACACTTCATCGTCGACTATCGAGAGTGAGACGTCCTGCAGGACATCGCGATCGGCATCCGGGTTCGTCACGCCCCATCCGGTAGCGAAGGCCTCGCGGCCCGCGGCCCACAGCCTCGATTCACTTGCACTCGCGAGCTTGATGGGCTCCGAGGACACGGGCTGGCTCAATCGAACGACAACAACATCCCATGCATAGTTATTGGGGTTGTACAGCTGCCTGCCGGATCTGTCCGTGAGATAAAAGTAGTCATCGACGGGCACCTCGATCCCTTCACTGCTGCTCAGGCGCGTCCGGCCGGAGACGATTGCGTATTGCGACGGCGAGGACCAACCGCCACTGCCAAAGAAGCAGTGGGCGGCGGAAAGGACGATTCGCGGCGTCACCAGGCTTCCGCCGCATATCTGGCGATCGCGCGCGTTGCCTTCATTCAACGACGGGCTGAGAGTGAGCGCGACCTGCCAGGGCCATTTCTGAATGGTCGTAGCCGTGCCGCCGACGATGCTGATGCCTGCGCGCCTCTCCAGCGGACGCGGCGATGGCGCCGCATGAGGGTCCAAGTCCGCTCGCCCCCGGTAGACGCCGTCGCCCGACGATGGCCCGGCGGCCGCAGCAACCCTCATATGACTCCTTGCGTCACGGAGGGTGGCAGCGCCTGGCTAGCCCTTCCGGTATCTGCAGTTGAGTGCTCCGGCAAACGAATAGCCCTCGGTATGGCTCTTGTTCGAGGCCGCGTACAGCCCGATCCCCACTCTGCGGCCGTGCTTGCGAAAGGCGACGGCACCGGCACCGACAACTCCCGCGGGCGTTCCCGGGAGCTTGAAGTTGCTGAAAACCTCGTCGTCGGAGTTCCGGTGAAGAAAGATCTCGGGATTCTTGCCGCCGTAGTAGGGGATGTAGAACTCGTTGAACCCCTTCCAAACGGGGTGGTCGATGAAAGCGGTCAGGATGAACTTGCCCTCATTCGACCTGGCGGTAAGGAAGAAATCCCTTTGACCCTTCTTACCGCTGACCAGGCACTTGCCCTTGGTGATCGAGTCGACCTCCCTGTCTTGCTCGCCCTTCAAAATCGTCACCTTGGCGCTTGCAGCCGGGACTGAAGCGAAAAGCGTCATCCCCAGAGCAGTTAGTACGAGACTCAAATGACGGTTCATGTATCGATGGTTCCATAACGGAGGCTATCTGTCAACATGACATCGACGGATCGGTTCCGGCCTTCGACTTCGGACACACCTGCCCGGTTCTACCTGCCTGGGTGTGAATC
>JBBQQJ010000186.1:0-5087 GCA_038216165.1 Gemmatimonadales bacterium
GATCGATGCCACGGAATGGATCGGCCCGTACGACGACGAGAAGCTCGGCTTCCAGCGGGTGGCGAAGCACTATTACTACCCCGGCTGGCACGAGCCCGGGGTGACCCTCACGCTGATGGTGAACAAGGATGCACTCGCGGCGCTGCCCGAGAGCTACCAGCACGCGGTGGCCGTGGCCGCCGCAGAGCAGAACGCCTCCACCCTCGAGCGCTACGATGCGCTGAACCCACCCGCCCTCGAGCGCCTGCGCGCCGCGGGGGTGTCGGTGGGCCCCTTTCCCGAGGACGTGATGCAGGCCGCCTGGCGGGAGAGCAACGCGCTGCTCGAGGAGCGCGCCGCCGCCGACGAGACCTTTCGGAAGATTTACGAGCCCTGGAAGGCGTTCCGCCGCGACGCCTTCCGGTATTTCAACGGCGTCGAGCAGGCGTACGCAGCTTTCGCATTCCGGCAGGTGGCGGACGGCTAGAACTTCAGCGCGATCATCCCCGCCACCACCAGCATCTGGATGATGATGAACGGGATCACGCCCCGGTAGATCGCCGTGGTCGGAATCTCCGGCGGCGTCACGCCGCGCAGGTAGAAGAGCGAGAACCCGAACGGCGGGGTGAGGAACGAGGTCTGCATGTTCATCGCCAGCAGCACGCCGAGCCAGGTGAGATCGATCCCGAGTACGGCGGCGGGGCCCGCCACGAGCGGCACGATGATGAAGCAGATCTCGAAGAAGTCGATGAAGAAGCCGAGCACGAACACCATCAGGTTCACCGCGACGAGGAATCCGATGGTGCCGCCCGGCAGGTTCACCAGGAAGTGTTCCAGCCAGAGGTCGCCGCCCAATCCCCGGAAGACCAACGCGAACGCCATTGAGCCGATCAACAGGAACATCACCATGATCGTGAGGCGGGCGGTGGCATCAACCGCCTCGCCCACCGCCGCGCGCGTGAGTCGCCGGTGCAGGGCGGCCAGCGCCATCGCCCCGAGCGCGCCCAGTGCCCCCGCCTCGGTCGGCGTGGCGATCCCGGCAAAGATGCTCCCGAGCACGATGGCAATCAGCAGCAACGGCGGCAGGAGGGAGCGGAGGAGAAGTCGCGCCAGCGCCGTCCCACTCGTGGGCCGCGCCGACGCCGGCAGCGCCGGCGCGACCGTCGGGCGCGTGAGGGCCACGCCGAGCATCCATGCGGCGTACAGTGCGGTGAGCACGAGGCCAGGTACCAGCGCCGCCTGGAAGAGCCCCCCCACCGACACGCCGAGCTGGTCACCGAGGACGATCAGCACGATGCTCGGTGGGATGATCTGTCCGAGGGTCCCTGCGGCGGCGATCACCCCCAGCGAGAGTTCACGCTGATAGCCGTGCCGGAGCATCACGGGCAGCGCGATGAGACCCATCGCGGTCACCGAGGCGCCGACCACGCCGGTGGCCGCCGCGAGCAGCGCCCCCACGAAGATCACCCCGAAGCCCAGCCCCCCCCGGAACCGGCCGAACAGCGCCCCGATCGACTCGAGCAGTTGCTCGGCGAGGCCCGATTTCTCCAGCGTGGCGCCCATATGAATGAAAAACGGGATCGCGAGGAGGGTGTAGTTGGACATCGTCCCGAAGGCACGCTCGGGGAGGGCGTAGAGCAGCACCGGGTCGAACTGACCCAGCGCCGCACCCAGCAGGGCGAAGAGCAGCGCCACGCCGCCCAGCACGAACGCCACCGGATATCCCGTGAAGATGAGCACGAGGGTCGTGATGAACATCACCGGCCCCCAGACGTGCCCCATCATGGCGCGCTCCGGAGTCGGCGCACCTGCGCTGCCAGGTGGGCCACGGCCTGCAGGAGGAGCAGGGCGAACCCCACGAGCAGCATCGCCTTGATCGGCCAGCGTGCGAGCCCACCCGGATCGGGGGACCCCTCACGGATGGCCCACGAGCCGCGCACGGCAGGCCAGCTGGTCCAGAGCATCAGCACGCAGAAAGGGATCGCGAGGAAGGTGGTGCCAACGAGCTCAATCCACGCCTGCGCGCGGGTGCCAAGCCGCTCGAAGACCACGTCCACCCGCACATGGAATCCGTGACGGAGCCCATGCGCCGCGCCGAGCAGGAAGAGCGTGGCGAACATGTACCACTGGATGTCGAGCGCGGCGTTGGACGCCATCGCCACCCCGGTGAACCGGGTCGCATACCGCGCCAGCGCGTTGAACGCCCCGACCACGATCATCACGAGCACCAACCAGCGGACCGCGCGGTAGACGGCGTCGGTCAGGCGGTCAATGCGGTGCATACCACGAGCGTGTGCGTGGTGAGGGGTGAGGGGGAACTGGGGTGTGAGGGATGTTCCCCCGTTCCCCGGGCGGCGACGCCGCGCCCCCCCTCACCCGACCACCCGCAGGGTGGTCAGGAGCCACGCATAGTCGGTGGCAATCTCACGGAGGCGGTCGTATCGACCCGACGCGCCGCCATGCCCTGCGCCCATGTTGGTGAGGAGAAGGATCGGGGCATCCCCGGTGTGCAGCGTGCGGAGCCGGGCCACATACTTTGCCGGCTCCCAGTACATCACCTGCGAGTCGTTCAGTGCGGTGCGCACCAGCATGGCGGGGTAGCGCGCCGGACGGAGGTTGGTGTAGGGACAGTACGCCCGCATCCAGCGGAACTCCGCCTCCACCTCCGGGTTGCCCCACTCTTCGTACTCACCCACCGTCAGCGGTAACGTGGCATCACTCATGGTGTTGAGGACATCCACAAAGGGGACCTGACTCAGCACGGCTGCAAAGCGCTCGGGGGCGAGGTTCACGACCGCCCCCATGAGCAAGCCACCCGCGCTGCCGCCCTCGATCGCGAGACGACCCGGCGCCGCGACACCCTCGGCCACCAGTGCATCCGCGCACGCGAGGAAATCGGTGAAGGTGTGCATCTTGTGGGCGAGGCGGCCCTGATCGTGCCACGGCTTGCCCAACTCGCCACCGCCCCGGATGTGGGCGATCGCCACCACCATCCCGCGCTCGAGCAGGGAGAGCCGCCCCGACGAGAAGGAGACAGGGTACGGATAGCCATAGGAGCCGTAGCCATGCAGCAGGCACGGGGCGGTACCATCTTCGGGGACGTCGGCCCGGCGCACCAGGGAGATGGGGATGCGCGTGCCGTCGGGGGCCGTGGCGTGGAGACGGTGGGAGATGAACCGGGATGGATCGTAGCCGCCCACCACCTCCTGCTGCTTGAGCAGCGTCGCCTCCCGGGAGTCGAGGCCATAGGCATAGACCGAGGCGGGCGTCACCAACGATTGATAGCTGTACCGGTAGGTCGTGGTGTCGAACTCGGGGTTGGCGTGGCCGTAGCACTCGTACGCCGGCTCCGGGAAGGCGATCCGGTGCGTGGCCCCGTCGGCGAGGCGGCGCACCGCGATCTGCGGCACGCCGTCTTCGCGTTCGTGCAGGACAAGGTGCGCGCGGAAGGTCTCGTGTCCCTCCAGCATCACACCCACGCGGTGTGGCACGACGTCGGTGGCATCCGCGAGCGTCCCCCCCGCGGTCGGTATCGTGACGAGGCGGAAGTTCCGCCCGGTGTCGTTGATCCGGACATAAAAGTGCTCGCCGTGGTGCTCCAGGTCATACTCGCGCTCGGCCAGGCGCGGCAGCACGATGCGCCACGGCTCGTCAGCTCCCGCACGGCGCACCAACGCCTCCGAGGTGGTATGGCTCCCGCTGTGAATCACGAGCCACTCCAGGCTCCGGGTGCGGCCCACCCCGACGTTGAAGGCCTCGTCAGCCTCCTCGAACATCAGGGTGTCGGTGTCCTCGCCGAGGCGATGGCGCCAGACCTGGAAGGAACGTTTGGTCTCGTCATCTTCGACGCCATAGTAGAGGGTGCGGTTGTCGGCGTCCCACGCCACGCTGGTGACGCGCTCACGCCGGAGCGCAAGGTGCGCACCGGTGCGCAGATCCTTGACGACGAGCGTGTACTGCCGGTAGCCGGTTTCATCGGTGCTGTAGGCGAGCAGCCAGCCATCGTCACTGACGCTGAAGTCACCCATCGCCATGAACGGCTTCCCCTCGGCGAGGGCATTCAGGTCCACCAGGACCTCTTCCACATCTTCGCGAGCACCTTCGCGCCGGCGACAGTGGATCGGGTACTGCTTCCCCTCCTCGGTGCGCGAGAGGTACCACCAATCCCCCTTGCGGTACGGCACGGAGAGGTCGGTCTCCTTGAGACGCCCCTTCATTTCCAGGTAGAGCGTTTCCTCCAGCGCCTTGTGCGGGGCCATGGCGTCGGCCGCCCAGGCATTCTCGGCCTCGAGGTGGGTGCGAACCGCGGGATCGGCTTTGTCCCGCAGCCAGGCGTATTCGTCGGCGAAGGTCTCGCCATGGCGGGTGACGGCGGTTGGGCGGGTCGTGGCGACGGGAGGGGTCGGGAACATGCTCGGCCGGGCTGAAGGGGAGGCGTGCCGTTGCGTTGCGGCGAGATGGGGAGAAGATACCGACGCAACCTGCCAAACGAGAACGGCGCCCCGGAGAATCCCCCGATGCGCCGTTCTCTGTTCTCTGTCGTGATGGAGGCGCAGGGAATCGAACCCTGGTCCGAATCAGCGTCCAGAACCGCGTCTACGTGCGTAGGCCTCGCTTCGAGCTTGGCGTCGGGCCGGTGCCAGGCCGACCTTCCCGACGTTGACCTCCTGACAACTCGCTCGGGGCGTCGGAGGACCACCCGTTGCTATCCCGGATTGATGATTTCCGAGACCGACGCCCCGGGCGGGCTTCGGACCTCGGAGGTGCAGTAAGCGAACTACTTAAAGCTCAGCTTACGCAGCCATCGCCAGATCAGTGTTGGCAATTGTGTTTTTTCCGAAGAGATTTACCAGGGCTTCGGACCTGGGCACGCTGCCATTCGTTCAACCAACCCGTCGAAGCCGATCGCCCCCGACCCCGAAGAATAGCCGAACATTTGCGCGGGGGCAAGGGGCCTCGCTGTCCGCCGCTACAACGTCCACTCGACCCCGCCCTGCACCATCCGCGGCAGATGGGGCTTGATCCCCTCGGGCCGGCGCGAGGCGATGTAGTTGGCGTCGAAGAGGTTCTTCACCGAGGCGACCACGACCGCCCGCGTGCCGGGAATC
>JBBQQJ010000187.1:0-5009 GCA_038216165.1 Gemmatimonadales bacterium
TCTCGGTAGCGTACGGGGTCCACGTTGCCCCCACTGCAGATGAGCGCGGTGGGGCCGGTCACGTCGATGCGCCCGGCCAGGAGTGCCGCCACGGTGGCGGCACCGGAGGGCTCGGCGCGTATGCCCCGGGCGTCGAGCCAGCGCAGGGCGTCCCGGAGGTCCTGGTCGGAGACCCCGACCACCTCCCGTACGCTCCCCTGGATCACGGGCCAGGTCAACTGGCCCACCGAACGGGTGAGCAATCCATCTGCGAGGCTCGTGCCACCATCCAGGTCGACCGGCGATCCGGCAGCCATCGCGGCCGACAGCTTGGGGATCGGCCCCGGCTCCACAGCCACGATTCGGAGCGTCCGGCCCAGCGCCCGGGCCGCGAGGCAGGCTCCAGCCAGTAATCCCCCCCCCCCAACCGGGACCACCAGGGTGTCGACCTCGGGCCAGTCCTCGAGGATCTCCAGGGTGCAGGTGGCCTGTCCGGCCATCACGTCCGGATGATCATAGGGAGGAATCAGGCTCAGTCCCTGTTCCCGGGCAAGGCGATCTGCCTCAATGCCCTGCTCGGGTCCCCGGACCCGGCCCACCAGGCGAACCTCGGCGCCCGCCTCCCGGATGCCGTCCTGTTTGACCTGGGGGGCCGACTCCGGCATCACGATGACGGCACGCACCCCGAGGCGCTGGGCCGCGTGGGCGAGGCCGAGGCCGTGGTTGCCGCTGGAGGAGGTCACCACGCCGATGGCGCGGGCCGCAGGGGCGAGCCGGCGGAGGGCGGTCCAGGCGCCCCGGATCTTGAACGCCCCGATCGGCTGCAGGTGCTCGGCCTTGAGGCGGACGGGGAAGGGGAGGTCGAGGTCGAGCGGCAGGAGGGGTGAGCGAACGCCCACACCGGCCAAGCCGGTGTGGGCGTCACGCAGATCCTCGAGGGAGAACCGCACCATCACTCGTCCGTATCGGCGGCTGGCGCGTCGGGGCCCTCCTCGGCGCCGTCCTCCTCCTCCTCCTTCTGCACCCGCGCCACGTCGACGATCCGGTCGTCAGTGTCGAGGTTCATCAGCTTGACGCCCTGGGTGTTGCGCCCGCTGACACGGATGCCCTGGACCGGGCAACGGATGATCACGCCGCCCTTGGTGATCATCATCAACTCGTCTTCGGGGAGCACGTCCTTCAGCGCCACGAGCATCCCGGTCTTGCCGGTCTGCTGCATGGTGATGATCCCCTTGCCGCCGCGCTTCTGGATCCGGTAGTCCGCCAGTTGGGAGCGCTTGCCGATGCCCTTCTCGCTGACGACCAGCAACTCGGCGCGCTCACGGACGACGACCATGCCGATCAGGCGATCGTCGGCGTCGAGGTTCATCCCCTTGACGCCCGAGGTGGCACGGCCCATTTCGCGGACGTCCGACTCGTGGAAGCGGATGCTCATCCCGTGGCGGGTGGCGAGGATGATGTCGTCGTTGCCGCGGGTCTTCTGGACGGCGATGAGCTCGTCGTCGTCGTCGATGTTGATCGCGTTGATGCCGGCGCTGCGCACGTTGCCGTAGGCGGAGAGCGCCGTCTTCTTCACGGTGCCATTGCGGGTGGCGAACATCAGCCACTCGTCGTCGCCGAAGGTGCGCACCGGCACCAGGGCGGCGATCCGTTCGCCGTCGCGGATGTTGATGCAATTGACCACCGGCTTCCCGCGCGCGGCCCGGCCACCCTGCGGAATCTCGTGCACCTTGAGCCAGTACACGGTGCCACGATTCGAGAAGAACATCAGGTAGTCGTGCGTCGAGGCGATGAAGAGGTGCTCGACCCAGTCGGTGTCCTTGGTGTCCATCCCCGTGAGCCCGCGCCCGCCACGGCGCTGCTTGCGGTAGGTGGTCACCGGGATCCGCTTGATATAGCCGGTGTGGGAGATGGTGATGACCATGTCCTCTTCGGCGATCAGGTCCTCGACCGAGAACTCACCCTGGTCGCGGAGGATCTCGGTGCGGCGGGGGTCGCCATAGGTGGTGGCCAGCTGCTCCACCTCGCCCACCAGGATCCCGGTCCGCTTCTCGCGCGAGGCGAGGATGCTCTCCAGCTCGGCGATCGCGGCGCGCACCTCCGCCAGTTCGGCCTCCAGCTTCTCGATCTCGAGGCCGGTGAGCTTGGCGAGCCGCATGTTGAGGATGGCGTCGGCCTGGGGCTCCGAGAGCCCGAAGCGGGCGCGCAGCCGCTCGTCGGCCTCGGTGGTGTCGGCGGAGGAGCGGATGATGGCGATCACCTCGTCGATGTTGTCGACGGCGATCTTGAGCCCCTCGAGAATGTGCTCGCGCTTCTTCGCCTCGGCGAGGTCGAACTCGGTCCGCCGCACGATGATCGTGTGCCGGTGGGCGATGAAGTGCTCGAGCATCTCCTTCAGCGGCATCACCCGGGGCGCGCCATTGACGAGCGCGAGGTTGATCACGCCGAAGGTGCTCTGCATCGCGGTGTGCTTGTAGAGCTGATTGAGCACCACCTGCGCCATCGCATCGCGCTTCAGTTCCACCACGAGCCGCATTCCCTCACGGTCGGACTCGTCGCGGACCCCGCTGATCCCCTCGATCTTCTTGTCCACGGCGAGCTGCGCGATCGCCATGTGGAGGTTGGCCTTGTTGACCTGATAGGGCAGCTCGCTGACGATGATCGCCTCGCGCCCGGTCCGCTCGTTCTCCTCGACCTGGACCCGGGCCCGCATGATCACCTTGCCGCGCCCGGTCTCGTACGCCTCGCGGATCCCCTGCTCGCCGTAGATGTAGCCACCGGTCGGGAAGTCGGGGCCCTTGATGTGGGCGACGAGGTCATCAATGGTGCAGTCGGGATTCCGTGCCAGCACGCCGATCGCGGCGACCACTTCGCGGAGGTTGTGTGGCGGGATGTTGGTCGCCATGCCGACGGCGATGCCGCTCGAGCCGTTGACGAGCAGGTTCGGCAGCTTCGACGGCAGGACCGTCGGCTCCTCGCGCTGGTCGTCGAAGTTGGGCTGGAAGTCGACGGTGTTCTTGTCGATGTCCTCCAGCATCTCGAGGGCGATCCGGGTGAGCCGCGCCTCGGTGTACCGGTAGGCGGCCGCCGGGTCGCCGTCGACCGAGCCGAAGTTGCCCTGCCCCGCCACCATCGGGTAGCGCAGCGAGAAGTCCTGCACCATCCGCACGAGGGCGTCGTAGACCGACTGGTCGCCGTGCGGGTGGTACTTGCCGAGCACGTCGCCGACGACCGTCGCCGACTTCTTGAAGGCGCGATTGGGCAACAGGCCCAACTCGTTCATCGCGTACAGGATGCGCCGGTGCACCGGCTTGAGGCCGTCGCGCACGTCCGGCAGGGCGCGTGAGACGATGACGCTCATCGAGTAGTTGATGAAGGACTGCTGGAGCTCGTCCTCGATCAGGCGCGGGACGATCCGTTCGCGGGAGTTCGGCGCGGTCATCTGGGTCCAGGATACAGGGCGATGTGGTGGCCCGCGTGAGGGCGCGGAGATAACCCCGAAATATAGCCCGATTGGCCCCTAGAAGCCAGTCGGAAGCGAGTGGTGCAAGTGATTGTGCGGGAAGGGGTTGGAGGTGAGGGGTGGGGGGGAACACCGGGCCGGGATTCGAGACCATCTCGCTACTCGGGCCCAAGGTTCCCCCTCACCCCTTACCCCTCACGCTCTTGCGCCAGCCCCGCCAGCCCCGCCAGCCCCGCCAGCCCCGACCCCTCCACCCCCCCACCAGGATCGGCGGCAGGAGGAAGAGCGCCCCGACGGTGCCCGCGACGGTGCCGCCAGCGGTGGCAAGCGCGATCGCTCCGAAGATGCTGGTGGTGGCCGCCCCCCAGGCCATCGGCACCAGCGAGCCGATGGTGGTGAGCGTCACGAGGACAATCATTCCCGCGCGGTCGCTGGCGGCGCGGAGCACGTCGCTGCCGATGGCCCGCCCCCCGTGGCGCCGCTTGGCCACCAGGACCCCGTCGATCAGGAGGATCGCCTGGTTCACCGCCAGCCCGACCACGAGGATCACTCCCACGGCGGCTTCCCGGGTGAACGCGGTGCCGGTCATCCAGAAGGCCGCCACCACCCCGCCCAAGGCGAGCGGCAACGACAGGAAGACCATCCCCGCGGCCCACCACGAGTCGAAGACCAGCGCCACCGACAGGAGTACCAGCGTCACCCCGATGGCGAACACCAGCCAGAGGCCCTTGCTGGAGTCATCGCGATTCCATTCGAAGCGGTCGTCGGCCACGGTATAGCCGGTGGGGACGCTGATCGTGGCCATGAAGGCCGTGTGGGTGTTGTCCGCCAGCTTCTGCGGCCCCCGGAAGTCATAGCCGAGGATCCGCACGTACTGCTGATCCTCGCGCTCGATCGTCGCCAGTCCCTCGCGCTCGCTCACCGTCGCCACGTCGCTGATGCGCAGCGGCGCGCCGCTCGGGTTGAGCACCTCCGACGCCTCGAGGTCGCGCATCTGGCGGTTGCGTGCCCCCTCGGCGCGCAGCGAGACGTCCACCTCCTCATCGCCCAGCTCCAGCGTGGTGCCGCCGCCCCCCCCCTGCACAGCGAGCCCCACCGAGATCGCGAAGTCCTGCGTGGTGGCCCCGACACGTCCGAGCGCGAGCCGATCAGGGGTCAGCGCGATGCTGACCTGCTTCTCCCGGCCCCAGTAGGAGCCGGCATTGATGTTCACCTCCCGCACCCGCGGGATCTGCTCGAGGCGGCCCTGCAGGTCCTCGGCGAGCCGCCGCACTCCCTCGAACGAGTAGCCGAGGATCTTGATCCGCCGGTTGACCGAGCCGCCCACCCCTGAGCCGCCGTAGAAGCCCTGGCCTTCGGGCGGCTGCACGCTCACCCGGTCGGTGCCGCCGATCAGGACGGCCCGCTGCGTGAGTTCGTCAGAAATCACCCACGGGACCTCGGTGAGGCTCCCCTCGGGGGTGAACTCCACCACCATGTTGCCGCCGAGCTGGCTGCCCTGGGCGCGCACCACCGCGACGCCGGGGCGTCCGACCGCCACGCGTTCGTGTTCGCGGATCAGGCGCTC
>JBBQQJ010000188.1:0-4972 GCA_038216165.1 Gemmatimonadales bacterium
GGGGTTCCGCGGTCTCGAAATCGGGCGGGCCGGATGGGTCATCGGCGAGGGGCCGATCGACGACCGTCTGACCGACAACGATCGCGCCACGCTCCTCGCGGCAATCCGGACGCCCACCCCTGAACGGCTCTTCCAGGTCAAGCGGGCCATGGTGGCCGGGGTCACCGTGGAGGACCTGCACGAGGCCTCCAACATCGACCCGTGGTTCCTCCACCAGCTCGCCGACATCGTGGCGCTCGAGGAGACGTGGATCCGCCACCCGCTGGGGGCCGATGACGCCGCCGACCGCGCCATGGTGCGCCGCCTCAAGCGGGCCGGCTTCTCGGATTGGCAGCTCGCCGACCTGCGCGATCTCACGGAGGAGACGATGCGCGACACGCGGCATCGCCTCGGCCTCCGCCCGGCGTACAAGACGGTGGATACCTGCGCTGGCGAGTTCCCCTCGAGCACGCCCTACCTCTACTCCTCGTGGGACGAGGAGAACGAGGCCGGTCCGGGGACCGATACCCGTGAGACCGTCATCATCCTCGGCTCCGGGCCCAACCGGATCGGCCAGGGCGTGGAGTTCGACTACTGCTGCGTGCGCGCGGCGCTGGCCTTCCGCGAACTGGGCTACCGCACGGTGATGGTGAACTCCAATCCGGAGACCGTCTCCACCGACTTCGACATCTCGGACGTGCTGTACTTTGAACCCCTCACCCTCGAGGACGTCCTCGAGATCGTGCACGTGGAGCGCCCGATCGGCGTGGTGGTCCAGCTTGGGGGGCAGACCCCGCTCAAACTCGCGCGCGGACTCGAAGCCGCGGGCGTGCCGATCCTCGGTACCTCGCCCGACTCGATCGACCTCGCCGAGGACCGCCGGCGGTTCGAGGCGCTGGTGCGTGAGTTGGGCGTCCAGCAGCCGCCGGCCGGCACCGCCGACTCGCTTGACGAGGCGCTCGTCGTCGCCGAACGCATCGGCTATCCGGTGCTGGTGCGGCCGAGTTACGTGCTCGGTGGCCGGGCGATGCGGATCGTCTACGATGTGGAACAGCTCGCCGAGTTCTTCGGCGAAGCGCAACGGGTCGCCCCGGGCCATCCGGTGCTCATCGACTCCTTCCTCGAGGACGCCTATGAGGCCGACGTGGATGCCATCTGCGACGGCGAGCAGGTGATCATCGGCGGCGTCATGCAGCACATCGAGGACGCCGGCATCCACTCCGGTGACTCCGCCTGCGTACTGCCACCCTACATCATCAGCGAGGCGCAGGTCGAGCAGATGCGCGTGCACACCCGGGCTTTCGCAAAGGCGCTGGGCGTGGTCGGGCTCATCAATGTGCAGTATGCGGTGAAGGACGGCGTGGTTTATGTCATCGAGGTCAACCCGCGCGCCTCGCGCACGATCCCATTCGTCTCGAAGGTGACCGGCGTCCCGCTCGCCAAGCTCGCCGCCGCGGTGATGGCCGGCCGGAAGCTGGCTGACATGGGGCTGGTCGACGATCCCCACCCGCCTTACGTGGCGGTCAAGGAGGCCGTCTTCCCCTTCGGCAAGTTCCCCGGCGTCGACGTCCGCCTTGGCCCCGAGATGCGCTCGACGGGTGAGGTGATGGGGATCGCCGATTCCTTCGGCATGGCCTTCGCCAAGGCCCAGGCCAGCGTGGACGGCGCGCTGCCCCTCGAGGGCACTGTGTTCATCACCGTGAACAACCACGACAAGAGTGCCGTGGTCCCGATCGCCCGGCGGTTCCACGAGCTCGGCTTTCGGCTCATGGGCACCAGCGGCACCGCCACCTTCCTCCGGCAGCGCGGGATCCCGATCGAGCGGGTCCTCAAGGTGCACGAAGGGCGGCCCAACGGCATTGACCTGATCGTCTCGGGGCAGGTGCACCTGCTGATCAACACGCCGCTGGGCAAGCTGACCCAGCAGGACGACTACTCGATGCGCCGCGCTGCGCTCCAGCAGGGTGTCCCGTACACCACCACCCTCTCGGCCGCCTCGGCTGCGTGCGATGCGATCATCGCGCTGAAGAGCCGTCCCGGGGAGGTGCGCTCCCTGCAGGAATGGCACGCGCTGGCGCGCGCCACGGCCTCTGCATGACGTCGGCCCGCGACCCGGGCTTTGCCGCCGCCCTGCGCGCGGCGGTTCGCGGGGAAGTGCGCGAGGGGGAGGCGCTCGCCCGGCACTCCACCTACCGGATTGGCGGGCCGGCCACGGTGCTGCTGGCCGCGACCGCCGAGGACGTGGCCATCGGGCTCCGCCATGCCGCCGAGGCGGGTATCCCCTGGTTCGCCCTCGGCCTGGGGAGCAACCTGCTCTTTCCCGATAGCGGGCTCGACGCCTTGGTGATCCGGCTGGGGAAGGGGCTCGACCACCTCGTCCAGGACGGCTCGCGGTGGACGCTCGGGGCGGGACTGCCCTCGCCGCTCGCCGCCAAGCGGACGGCGGCGGCCGGGTGGGGCGGGGTGCACAAGATGGTGGGTGTGCCCGGTTCCGTTGGGGGGGGGATCGTCATGAACGCGGGCTGCCATGGCGCGGAGTGGCGGGACACCGTGCACTCGGTGCTGGTGGTGGACGGCGCCGGCCGGGATCGTCTGGTGCCGGCCGCCGAGGTGGGCTTCGCCTATCGCCGCAGCGCCCTCGGTCCGGTGGTGGTGCTCGAGACGACGGTGGAGTTGCACGAAGCGGATCCCGCCGCGCTGGGGAGTGAGACGGAGGCACTCTATCGGTGGCGCCGCGAGGGTACCCCGTTCAACCAGCCGTGCTGCGGGAGCGTCTTCCAGAACCCCGAGTGCCCGGCGGACTGGGCCGAAGGCCAGCCACGAACCAGCGGCCAGTTCATCGAGGCCTCGGGCTTCAAGGGCCACCGGGTGGGCAGTGTGGAGGTCTCGCCGATGCACGCCAACTACTTCGTCAACACGGGGAAGGGCACCGCCGCCGAGGTGATGACGCTGATGCGAGCAGTCCGCGAGGGGGTGCGCGAGCGATGGGGCGTTACCCTGGTGCCCGAGGTGAAGCTGATCCAGCCCGACGGCCTCGTCGGGGCATTGTAGATTGCCCACTCCTCCCGCCGAGGTCCACCGCGTGTCCGATCCCTTTGTCCACGAGTCCAGCTACGTCGATCCCGGGGCCCAGGTGGGCGCCGGGACCACGATCTGGCACTTCTGCCACGTGATGTCGGGGGCGGTGATCGGTGCGGGCTGCTCCCTCGGCCAGAACGTCGTGGTCATGGGCGGCACCCGCGTCGGGAACAACGTCAAGGTCCAGAACAACGTCTCGATCTACGAGGGTGTGGAGCTGGAGGATGACGTCTTCTGCGGCCCCTCCTGTGTCTTCACCAACGTGATGAACCCCCGGAGCCACGTCTCGCGAAAGCACGAGTACCGCCGGACGCTCGTGCGCCGGGGGGCCACGATCGGTGCCAATGCCACGATCATCTGCGGCGCGACCCTGGGGGAGTTCGCTTTCATCGGGGCCGGTGCCGTGGTGGCGGGGGAGGTGCCGGCCTACGCCCTCATGGTCGGGGTCCCGGCCCGGCGTATCGGCTGGATGTGCCAGTGCGGCGAGCGCCTGCACCCGGATTTGGCCGGGCACGCGACGTGCGGAGTATGTGGCATGGCCTACCGGGAAGTCGGTGCGGCCCTCGAGCGCGTTGCCCTGCCCCCGGACGGCATCTAACTTTCGGGATTGGTTGCATTTAGCTCCCCGAACCCTGGAACGTGCATGCCGGTCCCGCTCCTCGATCTCGTCGCCCAATACCAGACCATCCGCGATGAGGTCGGGCCCGCCCTCCAGTCGGTCATCGAGCGCCAGGCCTTCGTGATGGGGCCCGAGGTCGCTGCCTTGGAGACGGCGATTGCCGAGCTCATGGAGTTGCCCCATGCGGTGGCCTGCGCCAGCGGCACCGACGCCCTGTTGCTTCCGCTCCGGGCCCTCGAGCTCCAGCCGGGTGACGAGGTGATCGCCCCCGCATTCACCTTCTTCGCGACGGCCGGGGCGATCCACAATGCCGGCGGCACACCCGTCTTTGTCGATATCGACCCGGTCACCTACAACATCACCGCGGAGACCATTGCGGCGGCGATCACGCCCCGCACCCGCGCGATCGTGGTGGTCCACCTCTTTGGGCAGATGGCTGCAATGGAGGCGATTGCCCCCCTGGCTGCCACGCACGGCTTGGCGGTCATCGAGGACGGCGCGCAGACCATCGGCGCCCGCCGGCTGGTCGACGGCCAGTGGACGCATCCCGGCCAGCTCGGCACCGTTGCCACCCTCTCGTTCTTCCCCACCAAGAACCTTGGGGGGTGGGGCGATGGCGGCATGATGCTCACCACCGACGCCGAGCTGGCGGCACGCTTGGCGCGGCTCCGCCTGCACGGCGGGGCCAAGCAGTACCACCACGACGAGGTCGGCTTCAACTCGCGTCTCGATTCGATCCAGGCGGCCGTGCTCCTTGTGAAGCTCCGGCACCTGGCGCGGTGGAACGACGCACGCCGGGCCCATGCCGAGTACTACACCACCGCGCTCGCGGGCCTCGCACCGGTCTGCCCCCCCCGAGTGGATGCGGCCAATGAGCACATCTGGCACCAGTACACGCCCCGCGTCGAGCGACGCGACGACCTCATGGCGCACCTCAGGGCGCGCGACATCGGCTGCGCGATCTATTACCCGCTGCCGCTCCACCTCCAGCCGTGCTTCGCCCACCTCGGCTATCGCCGCGGGGCGCTCCCGGTCACCGAGACGGCGATGGAGAGCGTGCTCTCCCTCCCGGTCTATCCCGAACTCACCCGGAGCCAGCAGGACGAGGTCGTCGGGGCGATTCGGGAGTTTTACGGGTGAGCGGCCCTCCCGGGACGATCGCGGGGGTGAGCGCGCCCCCGATCACCGACCGGCGGATCCGGGTGGCGCTGGTCGGCTGCGGACGGATTGCGGCCAATCACCTCGAGGCGTTCGACGCGCACGCCACGGAGTGCGAGCTGGTCGCGGTGTGCGACA
>JBBQQJ010000189.1:0-4965 GCA_038216165.1 Gemmatimonadales bacterium
CGCCGGCACGGTGCATGACTGCACCGCGCGCGCGGCGGAACTGCTCCCCCGGCTCCCGTCGGTCCGCCACGCGGTCCAACTCACCTACCGGGGGGGGGCGGCACCGGTGGCGGACCCGCGCGTGATGTCGTGGGATGCGCTGCGCCGGCCGGAGGAGCCCGTGCCGCCACTCCACTTCGCGCGGCTCCCCTTCAGTCATCCGCTCTACGTGCTCTACTCGTCGGGGACCACCGGGCTCCCGAAGGGCCTCGTCCATGGGGCGGGAGGGACGCTCCTCCAGCATCTCAAGGAGCACCAGTTGCACGTCGATCTCCGTCCCGGGGAGCGGCTCTTCTACTTCACCACCTGCGGCTGGATGATGTGGAACTGGCTCGTCACGGGGCTCGCCAGCGGGGCCACCCTGGTGCTCTACGACGGCGCACCGATGCCCCCGGCCGAGCCCGATCTCCTCTGGCGCCTCGCCGAGGAGGCCCGCGTGGACGTCTTCGGGACCTCCGCCAAGTTCCTCGCGCTCGCGGAGAAGGAGGGCATGACCCCTGCCGCCCGGCACGGCCTCGGTCGGGTGCGCGCGATCCTCTCCACCGGCTCCCCCCTCATGGCCGAGTCGTTCGAGTGGGTGGCCCGCGCGGTGGGCGCCCGGATTCAGGTGGCCAGCATCTCCGGCGGCACCGATATCGTTTCCTGCTTTGTCCTTGGCAATCCGCTCTCCCCCGTGCATCGCGGCGAGATCCAGGGGCCGGGGCTGGGGATGGCGGTTGCCGTGGTCGACCCGGACGGTGTGCCCCTCCCGGTGGGGGAGGCCGGAGAACTCGTCTGCACCCAGCCCTTCCCCTCCATGCCTGTTGCGTTTTGGAACGATGTGCATGGCGAGCGCTACCGCTCGGCCTATTTCGAGCGGTTTCCGGGGATCTGGCATCACGGCGACTGGGCCACCCGGACGGTCCATGGTGGATTCGTCATCTCCGGGCGCAGCGACGCCACTCTCAACCCGGGCGGGGTGCGGATCGGGACGGCGGAGATCTACCGCCAGGTGGAGGCGATCGCGGAGGTGCTTGAGAGCCTGGTGGTGGGCCAGCGCGTGCCTGGCGCCACCGACAACGACGTGCGCGTGGTCCTCTTCGTGCGCCTGCGCGAGGGACACACGCTCACCGAGGAGGTCGTGCGGCGGATCCGGCACAGCATCCGCACCGGCGCCTCACCACATCATGTCCCACGCGTCGTGCTGGCCGTCCCGGATATCCCCCGCACCCGGTCCGGCAAGCTGAGCGAGCTCGCCGTCCGCGATGTCGTGGAGGGGCGCCCGGTGCGCAACGTGGGCGCCCTCGCCAATCCCGAGGCGCTCGCCTGGTTCGCTGATCGGCCCGAACTGGCCCGATAGCGTCGGGGCAGGGCCCATCGCGCTTTGCCCCCTGAGCCGCCCCATTAGATTTCGCCGTCTGACCCCACCACCGAGGTCCGCATGGCTGCCACCACCGACTCGCCCGGATTGACCACCACCCGCGCCCCGTTCATCGAGGAGGCGCAGGCGGCCGGACGGCTCTACGTCGACCAGCCATACGAGCTCTACTCCGAGGCCAACCATGCGGTCTGGGCCCGGCTGTACGAGCGCATGGGGCCCCGTTGGGCCCGCTACGCGAATCCTCGGTTCCTCGAGGGAATCAATACCCTCTGCCTCGATCCGACCCGGGTGCCCCGCCTCGAGGAAGTGAACCGATTCATGGCACCGCTGACGGGGTTTCGCACCAAAGCCGTCAGCGGGTATGTGCCCGCCTACCGGTTCTTCGATTGCCTGCGCCAGCGCGAGTTTCCGACCACCATCACGATTCGCGATGGCGAGGTGCTCGACTACCTGCCCGAGCCCGACATCTTCCACGACATCGCCGGGCACGTGCCGATGCACACCGACCCGGCCTTCGCCGACACCCTCGTGGCCTTCGGCGAGTGTGCGCGGGCAGCTGCGGCACGGGCGGCCGAGATCCCCGATGACCAGGCCCGCGTGCGGCACCTCACGAGTGTGATCAAGGCGATGGCCCGCTTCTTCTGGTTCACGGTCGAATTCGGCCTGATGAAGGGGAGCCAGCCGGGCGAGCTGAAGGCCTACGGGTCCGGCCTGCTGTCATCCTATGGCGAGCTGCAGCACTGCATTGAGTCCCCCGAGGTGCAGCGCTGGCCCTTCCAACTGGAGTGGGTCGTCAACCAGGCCTTCGAAATCGACCGCTACCAACCGCTGCTCTTCGTCGTGGATTCGTTCGATCATCTCTTCCACGAGGTGACGCGGCTGATCGAGTGGGTGCGCGAGGGGCGGCTCGACAGCGTCGCGGCTGGCGAGCCGGGGATCGGCGAGGCCGACCTGGCCTCCTTCCTGGACGCCGCGGCGGACGCATGAACAGTCGGGCGCAGCGACCGGGCCATCGCCGGACCGATCCGGGGTGGACGTTGGCACGCCCTGCCGACCACCTTGCACGCCTTGTCCCGCCAGGAGAGACCTGATGACCGCCACCCAGCCCACCGACGCGTCGCCCGCAACGCGTGACGCCTTCCCGATCAACGGCACCGACTACATCGAGTTCTGGGTCGGCAACGCGAAGCAGGCCGCGATGTTCTATCGGACGGCCTTCGGTTTCCGGCTCGCCGGCTATCGCGGGCCCGAGACGGGGGTGCGTGACCGGGCGTCCTACCTGCTCGAGCAGGACAAGGTGCGTTTTGTCCTCACCTCCGCCCTCGGCCCGGATGGCGAGGTCGCCGATCACGTCCGCCAACACGGCGACGGCGTCCGTGACATGGCTTTCTGGGTCGATGATGCGCGAGCGGCCCACGATGTGGCCGTGGCCCGGGGTGCCACCAGCGCGCGTGCCCCCGAGGTGGTGTCCGATCCCGAGGGTGAGGTGGTCCTGGCGGCGATCCGCACCTACGGCGACACGATCCACTCGATCGTGGAGCGCCGGAACTACCGCGGCCTGTTCCTGCCCGGCTTCCAGCCGCTCCACTCGCCCTTCCAGTCCCGGAGCACCGGGCTGAAGTACGTCGATCACTGCGTCGGCAATGTCGAACTCGGCCGCATGAACGTCTGGGTCAAGTTCTACGAAGACGTGCTGGGCTTCACCAATATCCTCACCTTCGACGACAAGACGATCAGCACCGAGTACTCCGCGTTGATGTCGAAGGTGATGAGCAACGGGAACGGCCGCATCAAGTTTCCGATCAACGAGCCGGCCGCGGGACGCAGGAAGTCGCAGATCGACGAGTACCTCGACTTCTACGGCGGCCCCGGGGTGCAGCACATCGCCATCGCCACCGACGACATCATCACCACCGTGCGCGACCTGCAGGCCCGGGGCGTCGAGTTCCTCAACGTGCCGCACACGTATTACGAGACCGTCCTCGACCGCGTCGGCACCATCGATGAAGAGATCGGTGCGCTCGCCGAACTCGGCATTCTGGTCGACCGCGACGACGAGGGGTACCTCTTGCAGATCTTCACGAAGCCGGTACAGGACCGTCCCACGCTCTTCTACGAGATCATCCAGCGCAAGGGCGCGAAGAGCTTCGGGGCCGGCAACTTCAAGGCGCTCTTCGAGGCGATCGAGCGCGAGCAGGCCCGCCGGGGGAACCTCTGATGCCGATCTACCACCTCATGGGCCAGGTCCCGCGGAAGCGCCACACCGTGTTCCGCCGTCCCGACGGCGGCCTCTACGCCGAGGAGCTGATGGGCCACGAGGGGTTCACCGGCACCGCCTCGCTGCTCTATCACATCCATCCGCCCACCACCGTCATCTCGGCCCGGCGCGTGCAGCCGCTCGTGTGGGAGGCCGACACCGACACCTCCCTCCGGCACCGCCACTTCCGCACCGCGGGCGCCACCAAGGGCGGCTCCGCCGTGCTCGACCGCGTGCCGCTGCTCTTCAACGCCGACATCGGGATGCTCTACGTGGCGCCTGACGCCGTGGAGGAGCCGTTCTACCGGAACTCCCAGGCCGATGAGGTGGTGTACCTCGCCGAGGGGGGGGGAGAACTCCGTTCGCCATTCGGGGTGCTCCCCGTGCGGGCCGGTGACTACGTCGTGATCCATCGCAACATCACCCACCAGTGGCGCTTCGACCGCAACATGGGCGCGCCGAAGCTGCTGGTCATGGAGAGCCGCGGCCACATCCGCTTCCCGCGCCGCTACCTCAACGACATGGGGCAGCTGGTCGAGGGGGCGCCCTACTCGGAGCGCGACATCCGCCGGCCCGCCGCGCTCGAGCCCCACGATGAGCGCGGGGAGTTCCCGATCCTCGTCAAGCAGTACGACGCCATCAATGAGCTGGTGCTCGATCACCACCCGTTCGACGTCGTCGGCTGGGACGGCTATTTCTACCCGTGGGCCTTCAACATCCACGACTTCGAGCCGATCGTCGGGCGGATCCACCAGCCTCCTCCGGTCCACCAGACCTTTCAGGGAGACGGCTTCGTGATCTGCTCGTTCTGCCCGCGGCCCTATGACTTCGACCCGCAGGCGATGCCCGCACCATACAACCACAGCAATGTCGACTCCGATGAGGTGCTCTTCTACGCCTCGGCTGAATTCATGAGCCGCAAGGGGATCGAGTACGGCAGCATCACGCACCATCCCGACGGGCTCCCCCATGGCCCGCACCCGGGTCGGGCGGAGGCGAGCATCGGCGCCACGCACACCGACGAACTGGCCGTGATGATGGACTCGTTCCGGCCCCTTCAGGTCGCCCGGGCCGCGCAGGCCTTCGAGGACCCCGACTACCACCGGTCGTGGGTGGATCAGCAGCACACCTCGTTCAACCCGCCGACGTCGTAGGTCGCGAACGGCAAACGGCGAACGGGGGAGCACCCGTTCGCCACCATCGACACTGCCGTTCGCCGTTCGCCGTCGCAGGCCCCCCCATCTCCTCTTCCCGGACACCATCATGATCGTGCTCGCCCTGTTCACCCTCCTGCAGCAACCCACCCAGG
>JBBQQJ010000190.1:0-4960 GCA_038216165.1 Gemmatimonadales bacterium
GTGCTCGTCGCCAATCGCGGCGAGATTGCCGTGCGGATCATCCGCGCCTGTCATGCCGAAGGGCTCGAGGCGGTCGCCGTCTATTCCGACGCCGATCGCCACGCGCCGTTTGTCCGCTTGGCCGACCACGCCGTGCGACTCGGCCCTGCCGCCCCCGGTGCGAGCTACCTCAAGATCGAGGCGATTGTTGCCGCCGCGATCGTATCGGGTGCGCAGGCGATCCACCCCGGCTATGGCTTTCTCTCCGAGCGCGCCCCGTTCGCCCGCGCGATCGAGGAGGCCGGGTTGGTGTTTGTCGGGCCGCCCTCGAGCGCCATCGAGGCGATGGGCGACAAGACCTCTGCCCGCCGCTTGATGCAGGCGGCCGGGGTCCCGATCGTGCCGGGCGCGGTCACCGCGCTCGCCGACCCCGCCGAGGCGATCCCGGTCGCTGCCGAGATCGGCTACCCGGTGCTGGTGAAGGCCGCAGCCGGTGGGGGGGGGAAGGGGATGCGCGTGGTGCGCGCGCCCGGCGAACTCGTGGCTGCGGTGGAATCGGCGGCCAGCGAGGCGCTGCGGGCGTTCGGTGACGGCAGCGTGTACCTCGAGCGCTTCGTCGAGCGACCGCGTCACGTGGAGATCCAGGTGCTCGCCGATCATGAGCGGACCATGCACGTGGGTGAACGCGAGTGCTCCGTGCAGCGCCGGCACCAGAAGGTGGTTGAGGAGGCGCCCTCGGTGGCGGTGGGGCCCGAGCTCCGCGAGCGCATGGGTGCCGCCGCGGTGGCCGCCGCCGAAGCTGTGGGCTATCGCGGCGCGGGAACCTGCGAATTCCTGCTCGCCGACTCGGGCGAGTTCTTCTTCCTCGAGATGAACACCCGCATCCAGGTCGAGCATCCGGTCACCGAGCTGGTGTATGGCGTGGACTTGGTGCGCGAGCAATTGCGCATCGCCCGTGGCCTCCCGATGACGCTGCCGCCGGGGCCGCTCGTCCCGCACGGCTGGGCCATCGAGTGCCGCATCACCAGCGAGGATTCTTCCAACGGCCTCCTGCCGAGCAGTGGGGTGATCCGCGCCCTCGAGGTGCCAACGGGCGAGGCGATCCGCTGGGATGCCGGGATCGAGCGCGGCAGCGAAGTGACCCTCTTCTACGACTCGATGCTTGCCAAGCTCATCGTGCACGGCCCCGATCGCCCCACGGCGATCGCGCGGATGCGCGACGCGCTCGATCGGCTCCTGGTGGTGGGCGTGGCGACCAACATCCCGTTCCAGCGGCGCCTGCTGGCCCATCCCGATTTTCAGGCGGGGCTGATCGACATCCAGTTCCTCGAGCGGCACCCCGAATTGGTCGCTGCGGATCCGGCGGACGAGGTCCCGCTCGCCGTGGCGTTGACTGCCATCCTCCTCGAGGAGGAGCGCCGGGCCGAACGCCGCGCCGCGGGCTCGGCCGCCGCCGCGGCGCCGTCCCGCTGGGGCACCACCGCTCGCACCGACGGCATCGCGTGAGCGGTGGGCCTGAGGTGGCGATCCGCGGGATCACCTCCAGCGGCGACGGCGTCGCCACGCTCCCCGATGGGATGACGGTCTTCGTGCCGCGCACCGCCCCGGGGGATCAGGTGGTGTTGGGCCAAGTGCGCCGGCACAAGCGCTTCGCGCGGGGGACCATCGCCGCGCTGATCGCGCCCGGCCCGGGACGCGTCGAGCCGCCCTGCCCGCACTACACCCGGGACCACTGCGGCAGTTGCCAGTTGATGCATCTCGATGCCACCACTCAGCGCGCCGCGCGCAGCCGGATGGTCGGCGACGCACTCCGACGGATCGGCAGACTCGAGGTGGCCGACCCCGAGGTGACCCCCTCGCCGGCGCAGATCGGATATCGCGCCAAGGTCACCTTCGCCGTGCAGGGAGGGCGGATCGGGTACCACCGCACGGGGCGACCCGAGGAAGTCTTCGAGGCGGAGCGCTGCCTGCTGGCCACGCCCGCCCTGCAGGCCCTGCATGCGGCGGTGCGCCGCGCGCGCGAACACCTGCCGCCCGATGCCACGCGTCTCGTGTTGCGGGAGAGCCCCGACGGCGGCGTCCACGTGATCGTCGTGACTTCGGGCGGGCGGGCGTGGCAGGGGGGGGCAGGGTTCCAACGGGTGATCACCGCCTCGGGCATCTCCGCCACCATCTGGTGGCACCCCGCCGATGGCGCACCGCGGGCGGTGGCCGGGAGCATCACGCCGTGGCCGGCCACCGCCTTCGAGCAGGTCCACCCCGCCATGGGAGAGGTCGTGCGCACGGCCGCCCTCGCCGCACTCGGCAACGTCGCCGGGCACGCGGTGTGGGATCTCTATGCCGGGATCGGCGATGCCACGGCCGCCCTCGCCGCGCTGCGGGCGCGTGTCACCAGCGTGGAAGCCGATCTGCGGGCGGTGGCCTTCGCCACGGCGCGTGGTCCGGAGGGGCCGGTGCGGCTGATCGGACGGGTGGAGGACCTGCTCCGCGAGTTGCCGCCGCCGGTGGCCGTGCTGACCAACCCGCCGCGCACCGGGATGGGTCCCGAAGTGACGGCCGCCCTCGTGGCATCGCCGGCCGTCCGCATCGTCTATATCTCCTGCGACCCCGCCACCTTGGCGCGCGACATCACCCGGCTCGC
This sequence comes from Gemmatimonadales bacterium, assembly GCA_038216165.1. GTDB lineage: Bacteria > Gemmatimonadota > Gemmatimonadetes > Gemmatimonadales > GWC2-71-9 > Palsa-1233. The sequence continues at coordinate 2,621 of JBBQQJ010000190.1, forward strand.
CGACCGCTATCTGCTGCGGAGCGTGCGCGCCTTCGACCAATTCCCCCAGACGGCGCACGTGGAGTGCGTCGCCGTCCTGGAGCCGCGATGACCTGGTTCGTGACTGCCAATGGGCGCACGCTGGAAGTGACCCGGGACGGCGACGCCTTCGTGGTTGATGGCCGCCGGGTGGAGGCTGTCCTCCACCGCGAACGGGGCCGGGCCGAGCTGCGGCTCACCCTGGACGGCGACCTGCTCACCCTCGGCCTCGACGGCCAGGGGCCCGCCGGGTGGCGCCTCGTGCACCATGGGACGCTCCACGAGGCGCGGGTGGAAGATGCTCAGACCCGGGAACTGCGTCAGCGGGCCCCGGCGCCGGTCCACGCCGGTGGGGCGGCGGTCGTGAAGGCCCCGATGCCGGGACTGGTGGTCCGGGTGCTCGTGCACGAGGGGGAGGCGGTCGCCGCCGGGGCCGGGGTCGTGGTGTTGGAGGCGATGAAGATGGAGAACGAGCTCAAGGCCCCCCGGGGCGGGGTCGTGCGGGGACTCCGGGTGGTGCCGGGCCAGACGGTGGCGAAGGGGGCGGTGCTCCTGGAGGTCGGGGAAGGGTAGGAGCTTCACAAGTAAAGAGAGCGAGAGAGCTGTACGTTGCCCGAGGCGGCCTCCGTGGTGGACGAGGAAGCTGTGCCGGAGGCGTTCCTTTTGATCCAGCCTCCTGGAAATGCGGCAGTGTTGTCCGGCCGGAGCAGACCGCGTATCGGCGAGCGGCAATGGTGCTGCACGAACTCCGCCATACCACCCAGTCCGATGATTCCGATCCGAACGCAGACGCGTACCTGGCGCTTGGTGAGCATCAGCGTCGAGCCGGCACCAACCGGCGACTGGATCTACATCACTCGCCCGAATAAGCCCTGCGACATTTGAGCTATAGTGCTGCCATCGTCGTACGTTGGAGGTGACATGGTTCCGTGGGGCCCCCGCCGTGCCCTGTCCCGCTGCCCGATCCTCGCCGGCTGTGGGGGGCGCGTGCCACCTCCCGCGCCAATTGACGCTGTAGTTGGAGCTGGCCCGTTCGAGGGAATTCTCTCGCGACGCAGGGCTGGGCCGCCTTGGTGAGAGTCGGGAAACGCTTCGTGACCTTGCTGCTGTTGACCCGATACATCGCGCTGCTGTCACAGACACGGGTACCCGAGACGATGATGCACTCGGCCATGGGTCACCCCTGATTTGTTCGGTGGGAGATCGAGTCGAGCCCTAGCTCTACTGGCCGGTACGATCACTGTCAAGGCGCCGGCACGGGCAACCGCCGACCCCGATTCCCACGGCAGGACGCCGCCGCTCACGACAGCGGGGCGGGCTTGCGACCCTGCCATTGCTCCGGGCGGGCGACCTCGCCGCCCGTTGCCCGTGCCCCCAGGCCCTCGGTTCACCCGCGCCGCGAAGCGGAGCCCCCTGCTCCCCATCGGGGCGGGGGCCCCCACCCCCCCAAGCCCCGCGAAGCGGCGTCCCCCATTCCCCCGGAGCCGCAACGCGGCGACCCCCCGCGACGGCGCCTCTGGCGCCCCCGCTTGACCCAACCCCTTCCAGTACAGTATCTTCAGGGTCTGTGTCCGAAGTGGCGATTTACCGTTCCGGCTGGGATTGAACCGACGTTATGAAGACTTTCAGCGCCAAGCAGTCCGACCTCCAGCATGACTGGCACGTCGTCGACGCAACCGACATTCCCCTGGGCCGTCTGGCGAGCACTGTCGCCCAGATCATCCGCGGGAAGCACAAGCCGACCTTCACCCCGCACATGGACACTGGCGACTTCGTCATCGTCCTCAACGCGAGCAAGGTGAGGCTGACCGGCAAGAAGCTGGCGCAGAAGACCTACTTCAAGCACACCGGCTACATGGGCCATGACACCCACACGCCGGCCCAGGACCTCCTCGCCAAGCACCCCGATCGGGTGATCGAGAAGGCGGTCTTCGGAATGCTGCCGAAGAACTCTCTGGCGAAGCAGAAGCTCCGCCTCAAGCTGAAGGTCTACGGCGGGGCCGAGCACCCGCACGAGGCGCAGCAGCCGAAGCCCCTCACCATCGCGACCACGAAGGCCAACTGATGAGCACCACCGAAGAGCTCCGCTGGCAGGCCGTCGGCCGCCGCAAGACGAGCGTCGCGCGCGTCTACATGACGCCCGGCACCGGCAAGTGGATCGTGAACGGCCGCAACCTCGGCGAGTACTTCCCGCGCCCATCGCTGGTTCAGCACATCCAGCAGTCGTTCAACGCGACCGACACTCTCGGCGCCTACGACGTCATGGCCCACCTCGATGGCGGCGGCGTGAGCGGCCAGGCCGGCGCGCTGCGGCATGCCATC
>JBBQQJ010000191.1:0-4923 GCA_038216165.1 Gemmatimonadales bacterium
GGCCGAGGTCGCGGGCGGCGGGGGGCCGTGGCGCCTCTCGGCGGCCGGGTCGGACTTCCGTTCCGACGGGATCTACGACTTCAACAATGCGTATCGCAACACGGTCGGCTCGGCCCGCCTCGGCTACGATGCGGGTCCCGACGGGGCCGTGGCGCTCACCGCCCGCGTGGGCGATGTGCGCGCCGGCTTCCCGACGAACGGCAGCGGGGTGCCCGTCGACATCAATCAGTTCACCACCGAGACATCGCTCCTGCTGGGGCTCGAGGGCCAGCGGCGCCTCGTGCCCGGGGTGGTCGCGGTCGTGCACGGCTTTCTCCGGCGCGTCGATGCCGATGCGCGGAACGCGCGTGATGGTGCCGCCGACACCACTGGCTTTGGGTTCGAGGGCGAGCGCGACGCCCGTACCTGGCGGCGCGGCGTGGAGGGCCGACTCGATGTCGACGTCGCCCGGGCCACGCGGGTGAGCGTGGGGCTCGGGCTCGAACGCGAGGAGGAGGCGCAGGACTCCCGGACCGTGTCGAACTTCGGCGCAGGGATCTTCGAGCAACGCGGCAGCTTCGCGGCGGACCGCACGACCCGCCACGCGCTGGCGCAACTCCTCACGGAGCCGGCACGGGGGATCACCCTGCAGGCCGGTGTGCGTCTCGACGACAACTCGGCCTTCGGCACCTTCACCACCGCTCGGCTCGGTGTAACCACCCGACCCGATCGCCACACGCGGGTGTGGGGCGCCACCGGCACGGCGTTCAAGGCCCCAACGTTCAGTGAGCTCTTTGCGGCAAGCGCCTTTGAGCGAGGCAACGCGGGCCTCACCCCGGAGCGGAGCCGGAACGTCGAGGTCGGCATCGAACGGGGGCTGGCAAGCGGCGCTGTCACCCTGGCCGCCACCGCTTTCGCCCAGACATTCCGCGACCTGATCCAGTACGTCTCGTCGCCGGCCGATGCCCCGACCTACCAGAACCTGCAGGGGGCGGATGCCCGCGGCCTCGAGACGGCCGTCACCCTCCGGCCCACCGGGGGCCTCACGGTGCGCGCCCACTGGACCTGGTTGCGTACGGAGGTCACGGATACCGGGGCGGTCTCCTCGGTGACCTTTACCCAGGGGGCGCGGTTGCTCCGCCGCCCGGCCTCCAGTGGCGGGCTCACCACGACCCTCGTGGTGCGAGCCGCTACCCTGGGCGTCACCCTCAGCCGGGTCGGCGCTCGCGACGATGCCGACTTCCGGGATTTCCCCGCCGCCCGCGTTACGTTACCCTCCTATACGCTGGTGGACGCCTCGCTCGACCTCCCTGTCGTGGGGAGCGGGCGGGGGGGACCCGGGCTCGACCTCACCTTCCGGGGAGAGAACCTGTTCGATGAGGCATTCGAGCAGGTGGTCGGGTTCCGCGGCCGCGGGCGCACCCTACTCGGCGGGGCTCGACTCCGCTTCTGACGCTCGGAGCGCAACTGATGCACCTGAGGACGTTGGCCGTTTGTGTCACGCTCGTGGCCGGTGCCTGTGCACCGACCACGGGCGTCGGCTCGCTCCCGGTGGAAGTCCTCGTCGTGCTCGATCGCGCGCAGCGCACGCTGATCGTCACGCAGGTCGACTCCACCAGCTCGCTGCGCGTCATCTCCATTTCGCCGACGCCGCTCGATCCGACCACCCTCGCGGTGCGGGGCAACCTCGCCGTGGTGGGCCTTGCCAGCAGTGGTGCCGTGATTCTGGTCGACCTCGCCCGACAGGAGGTGCTGCGGATCATCCCGCTCTTTGCCGGGCCGGTGTCGGCCGTTGCCTTCGGGCAGGACGGTCTCCTCTACGTCTCCTCGCGCGACACCGACCAGGTCTTCCGCATCGACCCCGCCACGGGCGCCGGGGACCTCGTCGCGGTGCGCGGCGGACCGCAGGGCTTCGGGGTGGCGCGCGGGCGTGTGTACGTGGTTGCCGGGAACCGCGTGGGCTGTACCCCGGTCGACCTGAACTGCGCCAACGGGGCCAGTTGGCTTTCCACCATCTCCAACGGGGTGACGGGCGACTCGATTCCGCTGGTCGGCCCCGGTAACGCCGGCCCCGCGGCCTATGGCGCGGATGGGCTGCTCTATGTGCTCAGCCCCGGCAACGGGGCGCCCATTGAGGGACGCCTCTCTGTGGTCGACCCGGTGCGGAACGTCGAACTTGCCTCGTACGGTGGCTTCGGCGCAGCGCCCAAGTGGCTGGCCTCCGATGGCGGCGACCGGATCCTGGTCCTCAGCGCCGCGAACGGGTTGATGGTCTTCGATACGCGCGAGGGCAGGGTGGTGCGTGGGGTCGGGCAGGGGATCCCGCTGATCTCGCCCGCGGGTGTCACCGCGGACCTGCTTGGCCGGCTCTATGTGCTGGAGCAGGGTGGCTGCACGTCGGCCAATCCCGGGCGGGTGCGGGTCTTCGGGGCCGACCTCGTGGAACGCCCCCCCCTGACCGGGGGGATCTGCCCGATCGCCCTCGCCACCACCGACATTCCTGCCGACCTGCTCGGACTCGACAACTGACACCGTGGCGGCCGCCGCCGAGCTGACCCCTGCGCTCGTGCTCGGCGCGATCCGCTACGGCGAGACCTCGCGCATCGTCCGGCTCCTGACGCGCACCGGCGGGGTGCGCTCCGCCATCGCGAAGGGCGCCACCCGGCCCCGCTCACCCTTCGGCGCGGCACTGCAGTTCCTCAGCGTGGGGACCGCCCACCTCCTCCCGACCCGTGGTGACCTCCACACCCTCACCGCCTTCGATCTCACCGACCTGCATGCCGGGATCGGTCGGGACCTCGAACGCTTCCGCACCGCAAGTGCCCTCGCCGAGATGGTGCTCCGCTTCGTCCCCCCCCAAGGGAACCCGGCGCTCTACGACCAGGTGGTCGACGCCATCGCGCTCATCGAACTCGCCCCGGCCGACGCCCTGCCCGTGATCGGACTCCGCGCCCTCTGGCAGCTCATCGGGGAATTCGGCCTGACGCCGGTCACCGACCAGTGTGCCCGCGATGGCGCGCCCCTCCCCGCGGGGGAGGTTGGCTTCTCCTACCGGGACGGCGGCTTCCTCTGCCCGGCCTGCGCCCGGGGTGGCGTCGCGACCCGCCTTGGCGCCGAGGACCGCGTGGCCTTCGGCGAGCTGCTCCGGGTAGGCGCCGACCTCCCCGTGCTCGACATCCGGCATGCCACGGCCCACCGTCGCCTCCTGGCCCGGTGGATTCAGACCCACCTTGGCGACTCCCGCCTCCCGGCGCTGGACGCCTGGCAACACGGCGGGGGACCGGTCGCGGATGACACCCTTGCCCGGCCGGAGTAGGTTTCAGGTTCGGCCCGGAATGGGGCTGTCAGGATATCACCCACAGCGGGAGATTCGACCAGACCCTCACCTTGTCCGATAGTCAGGAGTTCCCATGCGCCGGCTTTGCTTGCCGGGGATGGGTCTGCTCCTCGCGGTGGGGGTGACCGGACCGGTCAGTGCCCAGCGACCGGCTCTCGGAGCGCCGGTGGTCCTCGAGGAGCCTCGGCCCAACCCCGTCTTCCCGGCGGCGCTCGTTCCGTTCACCCTGGGGACAGAGATCTGCCGGGACGGTGCCCGACCCGTCGTGTCGCTGAAGGTCTACAATGTGCTGGCCCAGCCCGTGGCCACCCTCCGGTTGCGCGGGCGCCAAACCGAGCCGATGGACGGGCTCGTCATGCGGTGCGGAGGATATGTGGCATTGTGGGACGGCACGATCGATGACCAGACTCGGGCGGCACCGCCGGGGATCTACTACGTCCAGCTCGGGGTGAGCGGCCAGCGCGCCGCGACTCGCAAACTGCTCGTCACGCAGCCATGACTCGCCACTCCGGACGAGACGTGGCTGCGGTGGCATCCCCTCCCCCGCCAGGATGGCGAGACCGGGTGCCAGGGCGGCAGGCGTGGGCCGGTCCATCTCTTGCCCTTCACCAGGCGAGCCCCGAACGAGGAGTGCCAAGATGTTGCGCCCCGATCGCTTGACGACGAAGGCCCAGGACGCCGTACGGACCGCGCTGGAGCACGCACGGAATCGCGGCAATCCGGTGGTGAACGATGCCCACCTGCTGTCGGCGCTGCTGTCACAGGAGGATGGCATTGTCCAACCCCTGCTGGCCAAGGCCGGGTTGGTGGTGCCGCGACTGGCCAACCGCGTCGAGGCGGAGATCGCCACCTTCCCCTCGCAGGAGGGTGGCGACCTCACACCGACGCTCGACCGTGCGCTGCAGCGCGTCTTCGCGCGCGCCGAGAAGGTGGCGAAGGATCTCGACGACGCGTACGTCTCCACGGAGCACCTGGTGCTCGCGCTGGTCGAGGAGAAGGGGACCACCGCGCGCCGCCTCCTCGAGAACGAGGGCGTCAGCGCGGACGAGCTGCGCGCCGCGCTCGACCAGGTGCGCGGCTCCCATCGCGTGACGGACCAGGAGCCGGAGACGAAGTACCAGTCGCTGGAGCGCTTCACGCGGAACCTCACCGACCTGGCCCGGAGCGGCAAGCTCGATCCGGTGATCGGTCGCGACGAGGAGGTCCGGCGCGTGATGCAGGTCCTCTCACGCCGGACCAAAAACAATCCCGTCCTGATCGGGGAGCCTGGCGTCGGCAAGACGGCGATCGTCGAGGGCCTCGCCCAGCGCATCGTCGATGGTGACGTGCCCGATTCCCTGCGCGGCCGCGAGCTGGTCGCGCTCGATATCGGCCTCCTCCTCGCCGGCGCCAAGTATCGTGGCGAGTTCGAGGAGCGCCTGAAGGCGGTGGTGCAGGAGCTGACCGACGCCGAGGGGCGCTACGTGGTGTTCATCGACGAGCTGCACACCCTGGTCGGCGCCGGCAAGGCCGAGGGCGCCATGGATGCCGGCAACATGCTGAAGCCCGCGCTTGCCCGCGGCGAACTGCACTGCGTGGGCGCAACCACGCTGGACGAGTACCGCAAG
>JBBQQJ010000192.1:0-4881 GCA_038216165.1 Gemmatimonadales bacterium
CCGTCGACCGCCACACCGGTGGCCGTCGGTCCGACCGCGACGGCCGTCACGCCGATCGGTCGGACGGAGAGGTCGAGGCGCGCCACGTGGAGGGCGACATGGGTGGTGTCCCAGCAGGTTGCCGGCGGGCAACGATTGATCATCACGACATCGGTGGCCAGGGCGGTGAGCTCATCCGGTCCGCTCCAGGTGAGGTCGAGGAGGTAATCCCAGGCCGTTCCGGCCGCCGGCTGGAAGGCGAGCAACTGGAGCACCAGTTCGCTATCCTCCGCCCGGGAACCGCCTGCCAGATAGAGTCCGGCGACGGCGGCCACGATGCCGTTGGTGCGCGAGGCGTGGTGCGTGAAGGCGAGTCGGCCATCGGCCGCGAGGGCGCCGACCTCAAGGCCATCGGACAGGGTGTCCTGGCCGGCGGCGGTCCAGCAGAGCGTCCGGAGGCGCGTCCCCCCCCCAATTGGCAGGACGCCGAGGCAGCGATCGCGGTCCGGGGTGCCCCGCACGAAGCTGTAGGTCACCGCGCGCCCATCGGTGCTGATGCCGGGTTGGGTGTTGGCACCCGATGCGTAGGTGAGCTGGACGGGTGGGGCGGCGCGCAGCGGCTCGTCGAGGGCCGTGGGCGCCGCGGTGAAGGGCTCGCTATGGCCGCAGCCGGCGATCAGGGCGAGGGCAGCGAGGACCAGCGGGCGGGTTTGGTTCACGGGTCCGTCCGGAGCAGGTAAAGGTCGGCTTGACCGGGGGCGGTGTGCACCTCGGCGACCAGCAGGCGCCCGTCCGGGGCGGCGGCGATGCGCCCGAACCGGCCGGGGAGCGTCACCGGCGTCGTGGCGCGGTCAATCTCGACGATCGCGCTCCCGACATACAGGGTGTCGAAGGGGCTGGGCGGCGGCGTCCGGAACGGATCCCAGGAGCCGATGGCATGTTCCGCCGCGATGCCGACGAACCGATCCGGGCCGGTCCACGCCGGCGTCACCATCCACATCCAGGGGCGCGTCCCCTCGGGCGGCTGGACCATGAGCGGGAGGAGCAGCACCCGGCTGCCGGTGGAGTCCGCGCGGAGCAGCTGGACACTCCCTGTGGAGGGCGCCGCGCCAATCGGCAGGTTGCCGTGCCGGCTGGCCACGATGCGACCGCCGGGGCCCAAGGCCGGGAAGGAGAAGGCGTCGGTGATTCCCTCTCCCTCGAGCGGCAGGGCGCACGCCTCCGCGGTGCGCGTCCCGCCGGTGACCGGCACCACGGCGAGGCAGCGATCGCGGTCGGCCGTGCCGCGAGCGTACACATACACCACAGCCGAGCCGTCCTCGGCGAAAGCGGGCATGAGGCCGGCACCCGGGGCATACGTCAACCGGACCGGCACCGCATCGCTGAAGGGACCGAGCGGGCCTTGGTCGGTGGTGGTGCATGGGGCCGTGTGGTCACAACCCGAGAGGAGCACGCCGAGCGCGAGGCCTGCCGCCGCGACCGGGGCGCTCATCGGCCGAAGCTCGGGAACTGGACCACGGATTCGTGGCCGGCCGGCCCGACGGCGGCCACGCCGAAGAGCCAATGGTCGATCACGATGTTCTCCAGGGTCACGAGGGTCCGCCCGGCCGGAATGAACCGGGAGTGCTCCCATTGCGGGGCCGTGGTGTCCCGCCAGTAGATCCGGTAGCCGATCGCCCCGTCGGCGGGTGCCGGCGCCCACGAGACGGAGGTGGAGGGGCTGACGGCGCCCTGGATCCGCACCCGTGTGGGGGGGGGAGGTGCCCAGGCCAGCGCGGCCAGCACCGCGGCGTTCACCCCGGTGAGGCGGGCTGCGTACTCGACGTCGACGAACGCGACGACATCGCCAAAGGCGCGGCCGTCCTCGGTGCGCAGGTCCTGGTGCTGGCGGTCGTAGTGCTCGTGCATCTCCATGATCCGCACGCCCGGCATCCCGAGGTCGTTGAACGGACGGTGGTGGCCGCCGCGACCGAACCGGTCGAGGCGGTAGATCATGCGGGGCCGCATCTCGGGCAACACCCGGTGGGTCACTGTCTCGATGTAGCGCGCGAGCTGGCGGGACGGGCCATCGACCTCCCCGCCATAGACGCGGCGGTTGCGGCGATCGGCCTCGGTCTCCGTGGTTGCCACCGGTTCGGAGAAGATCCGGAATGAGCGGTTGTCCACTTCCCCGTTGATCCCGGCGATGTTGCCGATCATGTCGTTGTTGAGGACGCCCTCGACGGTCCAGCCACTGTCCAGGATCTCGCGCGCCAGGGCGGCACCGCCGTAAAGCCCCTGTTCCTCGCCGCTCAGGCCGGCATAGAGGATCGTCTTGCCGAAGCGATGGGCGCTCAGGACGCGCGCCGCCTCCAGCGTCCCGGCCAGGCCGCTGGCGTTGTCGTTGGCACCGGGGGCGTCCGACGTGGCGTCCATCACATCGCTGGCCCGCGAGTCAATGTCGGCCGTCATCAGCACGACGTGATCCGGGTGGGTGGTGCCGCGCTGGATGGCGACGACATTGACGATCTCGGTGTCGCGCAGGATGCGGGTCCCGGCACGGCCGGGGACGATGCTCCGCGTGTAGCGCACCTCGAGGCATCCCCCGCACGCGGCGCTGATGCGGCGGAACTCCGCGAACACCCACCGCCGGGCCGCCCCGATGCCGCGGGTGGTGGAGAGCGTGTCGGAAAAGGTGTGCCGGGTCCCGAACGCGGCGAGGGTGCCAATGTCGGCCGCGAGCCGCTCGGCGGATGGTGCCGTGGCGACCTGGGACAGCCGCGGGTCGTGCGCGGGCGGCACACCCTGGGCGACCAAGGGGCCGGCCGCGCCAAGCGCAGCGCAGATGGCGAGCAATGCTCTGGGGGCGGGCATGAGCGTCCTGAGAGGAGGGAACCACTCAAAGATACCGTGTGCATCCTGTACCGATAGGGCGCTCTGGGCACCTGACCGCTCATCGGGCGCCGGCTCAACCTTTGCCGATGGCCTGACGTATCTTGGGGTTGCCCTCCCTGAGACCCGGGCTGCCCTCAACCACGAGTTCGCCATCATCCGTCCGAGAGTCCTGCCGTTGCTCGCCGTTCTGGCGCTGGCCGGCACCGCGTGTTCTGCCGTTGGTTGGGAACTGCCAAATTACGGTTTCTTCGGCTTCGTGCCCCGGGCGGATGGGCGCGCACTCAAGCCCGTGACCGTGATCGAGGTGGTGCGCCGGATCGAGGGGGGCGACACCACCGACCTCCATGAAGGAGAATTCCGCGTCGACACTGCTCGCGCGCGGGGCGAGCGGATGTGGATCATCACCCGGCGCACGATCGACGCCCAGCAGCGTCCCGTGGTGGACTCCGCCTGGCTCGACGGCTGGTCGCTCCGCACGTTGCGCACGGCACGCCACTCGGCGGATGGCATCACGCGGCTCGCCTATGACCGTCGGGCAGTGCAGGCCGAACACGTCTCGCCCGCCGGGCGCGTGCGGCGACGCAAGACGCTGCACGAGGCGGAGCCTTACGGCGCGGTGGCGCTGGACGTGTTGATCGCCGCGATGCCGTTGCGCGAGGGGGCGGGCGGACAGTTGCCCGTCGTGTCCGATTTTGGCGGGGACCTCTACTGGGTCACCTACGAGGTGCTGTCGCAGACGACCGAGGCACGCACCCTGTCCGGCGGGATCAGCTTTCGACCGGTCTGGTTGGTCGAGTTGGGAATCAAGGGACAGAAGTCCCGACTCTGGGTCGACGCCTCGGACCGCACCCTCTTGCGGCGCGAGGAGGTCCTCTCACCGACCGCCCGGATGCTGGTGGTCCGCGGCGCCCCCGTCCCCTCGTTGCAGTACTTCCCGGTCCAGCCGCTCACGGCGAGCACGGCAGGGCCGCGCTCGCATTCCATCCGTCAGGGCCGGCCGTTGCAGGTCATTCCCGAGCCATTGCCCGCAGCATCCACGCCGCCTTCTCGTGCTGCTGCAGGAGGCCCGTAAGGAAATCCTCGGTGCCGACGTCGTCCCCCGCCTCGCCCAGCGTGGCGATGTCCTTGCGGACCTGACGGCAGATTGCCTCGTGATCGGCCAACAGGAGCGCCACGAAGCCTCCGGCGGTGCCTTCGGTGCTGAGTGCGTCGTCGTCGCTGAGGCGGGCGAGGCCCAGATACCGCTTCAGACTGGCCGGTGCGGCACCACCCACGATCCGGATCCGCTCGGCGACCTCATCGATGCGCGCTGCCGAGGCGCTGTACTCGCCCTCGAAAAACGCGTGCATCGGCGCAAAGTCGTGGCCCACGACGTTCCAGTGGGCCCCGCGCGCCTTGAGCTGCAGCACGTACTCATCCGCCAGCAGCGCGGCCAACATCCCTTCGGCCATCTTACCGACCTTGACCTTGATTCCGATCTTTGGCATGGCATTCCCTCCGTGCGTGGCGGCCTGCCCAGGCTCAGGGCACGGTCACCAGGTTCATGATGGCGCGCCAGGTTCGACAGCCCTGGCGCATGGTCTGCGTTCTAAACACCACCGCGCGCTCGGAAGTTCTCCGGACCGCTGATCTGCGTCGCGGCATGCCCCCCTTCATGCGACGAGTTCTCCCCGCAGGGTCGTGACGGCCTTGCCTCCGAGGTGGACCCGCGCGCCGACCACCTCGCACCGGATGTGGCCCCCCCGGCGCGAGGCCTGTTCGCCCACGAGGACCGTCCGGCCGAGCACGCCGCTCCAATAGGGCGCGAGGGCACAGTGGGCGCTCCCGGTGACGGGGTCTTCCGGCACACCGAGCGACGGGAAGAAGCAGCGCGAGACGATGTCCACCCCGGGCCGGTCCCCCGGTGCGGTTACGATCACCCCGCGCACGTCCCAGCTGGCGATGGCGAGCAGATCGGGCGCCAGCGCACGTACCGCACCGGCGTCATCGAGGACGCAGAGGAGGTCATAGTCACCGCGCAGGACCGCC
>JBBQQJ010000193.1:0-4797 GCA_038216165.1 Gemmatimonadales bacterium
AGCGCTTGGCGCTCGGCCGGGGTGCAGTCGTGGGCGCAGTCATGGATTACTTTTTCGTCGCCTTCTTCTTGCCGGCGATGGCCCGACGGGGGCCCTTCTTCGTCCGGGCGTTCGTATGGGTGCGCTGACCACGCACCGGCAGCCCGCGCCGGTGACGGATCCCGCGGTAACTGCCGATGTCCATCAGGCGCTTGATGTTCATCGCGATCTCGGTGCGCAACGCACCCTCGGTCTTCACGGTCCGTTCGATGATCTGCCGCAGGCGCCCGACCTCGACGTCCGTGAGGTCGCGCACCCGGGTGTCCGGGTTGATCCCGGTCTCGGCCAGAATCTTCTGGCTCGTGACCCGGCCGATACCGTAGATGTACGTCAGACCGATTTCGACGCGCTTCTCGCGCGGAAGGTCCACTCCAGCAATACGCGCCATTTCAGCCCTGCCGCTGCTTGTGCTTGGGAGTGCGCTTGCAGATGATGCGCGTCACACCGCGACGCTTCACCACCTTGCAGCTCTCACAGATTGGCTTCACACTCGAACGAACCTGCACGGCTAACTCTCCGGAACCCGGGTTTTCGGGACAGCAGGGAATGATACTGGAGGGTGGCACGCCGCGCAACCCTGCGCGACCGCTGGACTCCCGCGGCCCCCGGTGCCCCTAACGACCGCCGGCCGCCGCCTGGAAGGCCGCCCACGCCGCCGCCGGATCGGCCGCGCCCAGGATCGGCCGCCCCACGACGAGATGGGTCGCTCCAGCCGCCACCGCCGCCTCGGGGGTCGCGACCCGTTGCTGATCGCCACGCGCGTCCTCCGCTCGCCGGATGCCCGGGACCACCAGCCGCTGCCCGCCCGCCATCGGGGCCACCACGTGGAGCTCCTCGGCGGAGCAGACGATCCCGTGGACCCCCGCCCGGAGCGCCTGCTCCGCCAGCCGCGGCACCTCGTCCGCGAGGTCGACGGCCGAACGCCCCGTCACCGCCGCGAAGCCGGCGGCGTCGTGCGACGTCAGGACCGTGACGGCCACCACCCGGAGGCGATCCGCCGCGGCCTCGAGCGCCGCCGCCAGCATCTCCGGCCCGCCCAGGGCATGCACCGTGACCATCTCCACCCCGAGCTCCACGGCGGACTGCACCGCCCCACGCACCGTGTTGGGAATGTCATGCCACTTGAGGTCGAGGAAGACGGGATGCCCGCTGCTCACCAGCCCCCGCACGAAACCGCTCCCCGCGCGGGTGACCAGCACCGAGCCGACCTTGACCGGACACCCCTCCGGCAACCGGTCCAGCAGGGCGACCGCCGACGGTGCGTCAGGAAGGTCCAGCGCCACAATCAGCTCAGCCATGCTGCCGCTCCAGGTCGCGGAGAATACGTTCGGGAAGCCGCGGATGGGCCATGCCGGCGGTGCCGATCGCCACCAAATGGGCCCCCGCCTGCAGGTACTGGCGCACGTCGCTGGCGGAGCGCACCCCGCCGAGGCCGATGATGGCGAGTCCCGGCACCCGGTCGGCCACCCGTTGGACCGCCAACAGCCCGGTGGCGAGGAGGGCGGGTCCGCTGACCCCGCCGAAGCCGTTGCCGAGTTTGGCGACTCCCCCCTCGAAGACCATCCCCGGCATCGTGTTGACCAGGGAGACGCCTGCCGCGCCCGCCTCGTGCGCGGCCCGTGCAAGGGAGGGGATGTCAGGGAGCGCGGGGGAAAGCTTGGCGAAGATCGGGCGCGACGTCACCGCGCGGACGCGAGCCACGACATCGGCCACACTCGCCGGATCCGCACCGAACTCCACCCCACCGGCGGAGGTGTTCGGACAGGAGAGGTTGAGCTCGTACGCCGCATGGGTGTCGAGGTCGTCAAGGCGCGCAACCACCTCGGCGTATTCCCCGAGGGTGAAGCCGACCACGTTGACGAGCACCTGCGGACCGCTCACGGCCCGCGCCAGCGCCGGCAGCGCGTCGGCTCGCACCGCCTCGACGCCCGGATTGGCGAGGCCCACGGAATTGAGCATGCCGCCCCGGAACTCGGCCACTCTGGGGGGGGCATTGCCGTGGCGCGGCGCGAGCGACACCGCCTTAGTCACGATTCCCCCGAGCCGGGCGAGGTCGCAGACCCCCAGGAGTTCCACGCCGTAGCCGGCGGTACCGGAGGCGAGCAGGATCGGATTGGGGAAGCGCAGCCCGGCGACCTCGCGCGGGAGGATCACTCAAACTCCGAGATCGGCGCCGGCGCCCGCGGACGGGTCGCGGCGATGGCGGCCCGATCGCCGATGTACTGGCTGAGGGAGTCCTCGAGTTGCCGAAACCCGGCGCCCGCCTCGCCGCGCAGGTAGGCGAGGTACGGATTCTCGGGATGCGCCCGGACACGCTCGCGCAGCACCATGCCGGAGTCGGGCTCGAGCGCGATGCGGGCCAGGGTCGCCTTGGGGACAAACGGGGAGTCCGGCCAATCGCTGGCCAGATGCGCCAGGAGCCAGCTGGCGAGCAACGGTGCGCGGAGCGAGTCGCGCGCGATCTCGGCTTGGTGGAAGTAGGCGAGATCGCCGAGCGGTCCCCCCGACGGGACGCTGTCGATGTCGGCCAGCAGCGCCCGGCCGAGGCGTTCGTACCGTCCGATGACGAGCCCGGCGGCGAGATCACTCGCGGTGAGCGATTCGATACCTGCCAGAAGCGAATCGAGCTGCTGCGGGGTGCGCGCGGCGGCCAGGCGCCACTCGGCCAGCCGGATACGGGCGTCGCTGCTTGCCGGGTTCCCGATGGTGCGGGCGGCGCGTTGCAAATACGTCGGGATGTCGGCGCGCGGAATCGCGGCACCCCGCGCCATCGCCGAGTCCCAGGCGGCGGTGTGGCGCGGCGCGAGCTGGGGGAAGGCCCGCAGGCGCCCCAAGAGCGCCTCGGCATCCGGCGCGTCACGCTGCGCAATGCTGCCGAGGAGCCGCGCCCACGCCACACTCGTGTCGGCGCGGACGAGGAGCGGTTCCACTTCAGCCAAGGCATCGTCGGTGCGCCCCAGGGCGGCGAGGGCGATGCTGCGATCGACGCGCGCGGCATTGCCCTCGACACCGTCGAGGGCCCGGAGCGCATCGTCCCAGGCTCGGGCGGTCACGTAGGCCCGGCCGGCGCGTGCCTTGGCTTCCAAGCGGACAGCGGGGTCGGGGCTCTCCAGCAAGGGCAGCAGTGCCGCGAGAGCGCGCGGGTCGCCAATGCGATCGCGACAACGCCCGAGATCGAGGAGGAGCGCGTCGCGCCACTCCGCCTCGGGGGCCTCCAGCCAGGCCCGCTCGAGGGCGGGGGCGGCCTGCTCGCAGTCGTTGAGTCGGGCGAGGGCGCGCCCGCGCAACCAGAGCGCCTCCGCCCCTGCCTTGCCGCCGGGATGGCGCGCGTAGGCGGAGTCAGCCTTGGTCACCGCCTCACCCCACGCCGTCCCCGCATCAAACGGCCGTCCCTCACGCTCCAGCTTCTCCGCGGCGCGACTCAGGCGGCGGGCATGATAGAGCGAGTTGGACCAGGTGCAGCCGGCGAGCAGCACCAAGACCATGAGTGCGAGCGACCGACGGATCATTGCGCCGCCCCCGACGCTTCGCCCGTTTTGCGTTCGTGTTCCCGCAGGTACGCCACGACGGCATCCGCGAGCGCGGTGGCCAGGGAGCGCTGTCCGGCGCGGGTGGTGAGCAGGCGGGCGTCCTCGCGATTGGTGCCGAAGCCGAGTTCCACCAGGATGGCGGGACGCCGGGCGGTGCGCAGCACGGCAAAGTTGGCCTGCTTGACGCCGCGATCGAGTCCGTCGTGTACCTCACGCATGTGCGACTGCACCAACTGGGCCGCCCGGGCCGACTCGCGCAGGAACTCGTTGGTCTGCAGATCCTTCAGGATGAACGCGAGCCCGCCAAGCGGCTTCTCCTCCGCGTCGGTCACCTCGTACCGGAGCGCCTCGTTTTCCATCGCCGCCACCCGACGCGCATCGGCGGTCCGCGCCTCATCGAGGAAGAAGGTCTCGAACCCACGGGCCTTGTCGTAGCCGGGTCGGGCATCGAGGGCGTTGACGTGGATCGAGACGAACAGGTCGCACTCATCGCGGCAGTACCTGGGCGCGCGGTGCCCCAGGTTGATCAGCGTATCGGTGGTACGGGTCATCGTCACCTTGACCCCCCGCTGCTCGAGCTCATCGCGCAGGTGGAGGCCAACCGCGAGGGTGACGTGCTTCTCGGTGACGCCCGTCGGGAAGAAGCGACCAGGGTTGCCGGGATCGGTTCCGCCATGGCCAGGGTCGAGGGTGACGCTGTGTCCGGGGCGGAGTCCCGAGGGCAGCCGCGCTCGGGCCTCGGCCCCGACGCTGGTGGTGGCCGGGCGGGTGACCAGTGCGGTCAGCGGCGGCCCCTCGGCCAGCGTGGCGGTCGCGGCGGCATAGGTCCACGCCTTCCGCGAGGGATCCGCCACCACCGCCGCCACGAAGGCTAGCGGGACCCAGGTGGTGTCCCGTTGGTGCACGCTGGCGGCCGGCAACATGCGCATGGTGGTGCCGTCATCCACCAGCGGCGTGTCCATGAGAAGGCGAAAGCGCCCCGCCCCACTCCGGACCACCACCCATGGCCAGGCGAACTCGACCGTGGCATCGAGGGCCGCGGCCAGCGGGGCAAGCGGGACGAGGGCCCCGGCGACCGGATCGTGCCGCAGCATGATGGTGACGGCCCCGCGCGGCGAGGTCACCTGCAACCGGTCTGGCGGCGCCAGCATGATCACGGCGAGGAACGCGAGGAGCGTCACTGTCGCCCCCGCCACGCCATGGCGCGGGCGGATTCGCGATCGGCGAT
>JBBQQJ010000194.1:0-4796 GCA_038216165.1 Gemmatimonadales bacterium
GCGCGGTACATCACGATCTTCCGCAATTTCGAGCAGCACCCGGACAAGCGGTTCCACCCGATCTTCAAGTGGTTCGAGAACTGGTGCAACGACGAGTTCCGCCACGGCGAGGCGTTCGCGATCCTGATGCGTGTGGTGCCCGGCACCCTCGAGGGGCTCAACAAGTACTGGATCCGTTTTTTCCTGCTCGCCGTCTATGCCACGATGTGGGTGCGCGATCACATGCGGCCGAAGTTCTTCGCGGCGATGGGAATGGATCCCGATACCTACGACATGGCGGTCTTCGAGAAGACCTCCGCGATCAGCAAGCAGGTCTTCCCGCTCGAGATCGACATCCATCACCCGGCCTTCCGCCCCACGCTCGACCGCATGCTCGCCAACACCCTGGCCCTCCAGGAGTTGGCCGGTCGGACGGGGCCGGGCGCGGCGCTGGCCCGGCTGCGCCTCAAGGCCTCGACGGCCCTCGCCTTCCTTCGACTCTACCGAATTCCAGTGATCCCGAATGTCGTACCGGCCAATCCACGCCTCGAGCCGGCGTACTGATCGACCCACCCATTCCACAGGAAGCCACCATGTCGCGCCTCCGCCTCGCCGCCCTCGTCCTCCTGGCCACCACCACCGCCACTCTTGCCGCCTGCGGGAGCGACAGCGGCACCGGGCCGACCGGAGGCGGCAGCAAATCCATGCAGGCGAGCGTCGCCGGCGTCCAGTGGACCGGCAATCCGCTGGCGATCACTGCGGTTCGCAGCGGCACGGTCCTGACCATTGCCGGGAGCGACATCAAGTCCGGCACCGCCACGCAGATCAACATCACCTTGCCCAACGTCACGGGCGCCGGCACCTTCCAGCTCAACCCGAACCTCGCCGGTCAGCTCGCCCTGCTGACCATCACGACCGGGGCAACGGCATCCGTCTGGACGACGGCCCTCTCCCCCGCGACCGGGGCCATCTCCATCTCGACCCTCACTGCTGCGCGGGTCGCGGGGACGTTCTCCTTCACCGCACAGGCCGGCCCTGGCACCCCCGCCACGGGCCAGCGGCTCGTCAGCAGCGGGACGTTCGACATCGCCTTCTGAGCGCCGCGACGCACGCCGCTCTTCCGCCCCCGGCCGCCGCGCGCGACCGGGGGCGGTGCATTGCGGACCCTTCCCGCCTCGCGCGCGTATCCCCGCGCATGACCTTCGCGCGCGCACGCCTCTACCTCGGCATCACCGGCGTGGGGCTCAGTGTCCTCGCGGCGCTGGCCCTGCTCCTCCTCGACCTGCCCGAGCGCCTGCTGCCCACCGACACAGGCCAACCGGTGCACCAGGCCGTGGCGATGGCCCTGGCCTGGCCCCTCACGTGGACGCTGCTGGTGCTGCCCCTGGATCTCTTGGGCGGACTGCGTCTCGTCCGGGTCCGGCCTGCCGTCGGCACGTGGGTCAGGGCTTGGTGCCGGGGCGTGACGCTGCAGTTCGTCGTACTCGGGGTCGCGGGTACCGTCCTGGTGGTCGCAGCACGGGCGCTCGGTGTCGCGGGTGTCGGTGGTGCCACCCTCATCCTCAGTCTCGCGGCACTCGCAGGTCTGGATCGACTCGCGGCCCTCGGCGCCCGCCTCGCGCGCCGGCCGGGAGCAGCAGCAGCCCTCCAGGATGCCGGACTGGACCCCGCCCGCACCACCGTTGTCGCCGCAGGAGACGAGGGCTTCGTGGGCGGCTTTGGTGGCGTGTTCGTCCCGCGACTGGTCGTCCCGGAGCAGTGGTACCGCTTGCCCCGCGCCGTGACCAACGCGCTGCTGCTCCGGCGCGCACTCGCGATGGGGGCCACGCGCCGACGGGGGCAGGCTGCCGCCATAGGCTGGGTCACGCTGGGCGCCGTCCTGACGGCGTTCGCCCTGGGCCCCCCGACCTCGGCCGCAGCGCTGGTCCGATTTTCCCTTGGCACCACCCTCTGGGGATTCCTCGGCGTGCTGCTGCTACCGACACCCTCGCGCTGGGCCGTGCTCGCCCTCGATCGACGCACCGCAGCGCGCACGTCGCCGGCCGCGCTCGCCGAAGGCATCAGTGCGCTCGACCGGTGGCAGGACGACGAGCCTGCTCGCGCGCGGTGGGTGGAGCGCATCTTTCACCCGGTGCCGTCGCGCGACGCGCGCCTTGCGGTCGTGGCAGGTGCCCCTGCCCCACACCTCGGCGCGTGGCGCGTGGCCCGGCTCGTCCTGCCGCTGGGGCTCAGCTCCTGGGGACTGCTCGGCCGGGCGGTGCACTGCAACGTTGGTCGGCCCGCGCTCTGGTGGATGCTGCCCGGGGACTGAGCTCGCGCTTGGCCGCTAACCCTGGCACGCGCTACTTTCCCAGAGACAACCGTCACCCTTATCCCTCGATGCCGGAGCGCCCCCGTGCCCGATGTGCATGCGACCATCCTCGCGCCTGATGGTGACCGGCGCGCGGTGATCCACCGCCGGCCCGATGGATTTTTTCAGACCGCCTACGAGCTGTGGGACGACACCGTGGTGGCCGCCGTGGGCGGAATCGGTGATCCCTTCTGGCGCGCACACGGCGAGATCGAGGTCCACGAGACCCTCGACGTCGCCACGGCCCGCGCGCGCCAGGTGCTCGGCCTCGACGCCAGCTGATCACTCCCCCGACCGGGACTTCCTGATGGACGACGCCTTCCTGTCCTCGGTACGCGAGGCCTTCCCCACCACCGACTCGCTCATCCTGGGCGCGCCGATGCACGACGGGGCGATCCACCCGGAACCCTTGGTGCGCCTGCCGCTGGCGATGCTGAACCGACATGGGTTGATCGCCGGTGCGACCGGCACCGGCAAGACCAAGACCCTGCAACTCCTCGCCGAGCAGATGTCCGCGGCCGGGATCCCCGTGTTCGTGGCCGACCTCAAGGGCGACCTCAGCGGGCTGGCGACCCCCGGCACGCCGCACCCCAAGATCGATGAGCGGTCGGTTGCCACCGGGCATCCCTGGCGCCCCACCGATTTCCCCGTCGAGTTCCTCTCGCTCACGGGGAAGGCGGGCGCCCAGCTCCGCGCCACGGTCAGCTCCTTCGGGCCGCTCCTCCTCGCCAAGGTGCTCGGGCTCAACGACACCCAGACCAGCGTGCTCACCCTGGTGTTCAAATACTGCGACGACAAGGGCCTCCTGCTCCTCGACTTTACGGACCTGCGCGCCGTGCTCCAGTACCTCGCCACCGACGGGAGCGAGGAACTGCGCGACTATGGCGGGATGTCGAAGGCGACCGTCGGCGTGCTGCTTCGCGAGATGGTCGAGCTGGAGCAGCAGGGGGCCGAGGCGTTCTTCGGCGAGCCCGAGTTCAGCTTGGGTGATCTGATGCAGGTTGATCGGGACGGACGCGGTATCATCAGCGCACTCCAGCTCTCCGACGTGCAGGACAAACCGGCGCTGTTCTCGACGTTCATGATGTGGATGCTCGCCCGACTTTTCCAGGAGTTGCCCGAGGTGGGCGACCAGGCCAAGCCGAAGCTGGTGTTCTTTTTTGACGAAGCCCACCTGCTCTTCACGGATGCGAGCAAAGCGTTCCTGACCCAGGTGGAGCAGGTGGCCCGGCTGATTCGTTCCAAAGGTGTCGGGATCTTCTTCGTCACGCAGAGCCCCAAGGATGTGCCTGCCGATATCCTGGGCCAGCTGGGGCACCGCGTGCAGCATGCGCTTCGGGCGTTCACGCCGGACGACGACAAGGCGCTCCGCGCCGCGGCCCGCACCTTCCCGAAGACCCCGTTCTACGACGTGCAGGAGTTGCTCACCTCCGTGGGCACGGGGGAGGCCGTGGTGACCACCCTGACCCGCAAGGGGACACCGACGGCGCCGGTCGCCACCCACATGATCGCGCCCTCTGCCTCGATGCAGCCGCTCGCCGCAGCCGACCTCGCCGCCCGCACTGATCGCTCGCGCCAGGTGACGTTCTATGCCAAGGCCGTGGACCGGGCGAGTGCCAGGGAGATGCTCGCCGCGCGCGTGGAACAAGCGGCGGCGGCGGACGCGCTGGGTGTCGAGGACCGCGCCACCGCGGGCACGGGCCGCACCGCGCGTCCGGCGCCAAGCGCCATGGACAAGATCCTCAAGTCACCCGGTGCACGCACGGCCCAGACGATGCTCGTCCGGGCCGTGATGGGGGTACTGCTCGGCGGGTTGATGGGCAAGAAGCGGTAACGTGAGGTAGGTCGCAGGTCGTAGGTGAACGGGTTGAATGCGCACCCCCGTTCACCGTTCACCGCGCCGCCGCCTGCTCCACCGCCTCCATGACCCGCAGCAGGTTACCGCTCCAGATCTTCCCGATCTGCGCCTCACTGTACCCGCGACGCACCAACTCACGGGTCACGTTGCCGGTCTCCGCCGCGGTGCGCCACCCCTCCACCCCGCCCCCGCCATCGAAGTCCGACGAGATCCCGACATGGTCGATGCCGATCAACGCGACCGCGTAGTCGATATGGTCCACGAAGTCGGCGACCGTCGCGCCCGGGTCCGCGGGATAGCGCCGCGAGATGATGTCCTCCTGTGCCGCGAGGTAGGCATTGCGCCGGTCGTTGGGCAGGGCCTCGACCGCCGCGCTCACCTCCTGTGGCCGCTGGGCGGTGATGGCGTAGCTCGCGCGCAACGCCGTCAACGCGGCCTGACGCGCCTCGGTGCGTGCCGATGCGTCCGCGCTGCACTTGACGTAACCGTTGAAGGCCACGAGCTGGACCACCCCACCGTTGGCGGCCAGTGCGCGCAATTGTTCGTCATCGAGGTTCCGGGAGTGGTCGCAGAGCGCGCGCACGCCGGAGTGGCTGGCGAGGATCGGCG
>JBBQQJ010000195.1:0-4764 GCA_038216165.1 Gemmatimonadales bacterium
CCACAGGAAGCGCGAGTTCGGGTACGGCAGCAGCCAGTAGAAGATCCACTGGCGCCCGATGTGGATGATCGGGAAGAGCGCCGCGGTCATGACGGCGAACACGGTCATCGCTTCCGTCGCCCGGTAGACCGCGGTGCGCCAGGGCGAGCGGAAGAGGAACAGGATCGCCGAGATGAGCGTGCCGGCGTGGCCGATGCCGACCCAGAAGACGAACGTGGTGATGTAGACCGACCACATGATCGGCGGGGCGTAGCCGGCGAGCCCGAGACCCTCCTTGAGGAGGGCCGTGAGGGTCGCGAAGAGAATCAGCGTGAAGAACGCCATCAGCCCGACAAGGATGTAGTACCCGCGGGTCGGGGCGTCGGTGATCGTCTTCAGGACGTCGCGGGTGACCTCGCCGTGGGTCTGCGTCGGCCGGCTCGGGTCGTGCGCGATGACCGCCATCCTAGTGCCCTCCCCCGGTATCGCCTGCGGCAGCGGGCTGCTCGGCGTCGCGATGGATCACCCGCGCGAGGTACGTGATCACCGACTGCACGTTCGTGTCCTCGAGCACCCGATAGCCACGCGGGTCGCGCTTCCACCCCACCACCGTCGCCGCAGCGTCACGCACATTGCCGAACGCAATGGCCCGCGACGGACAGGCCTGCGCGCACGCCGGCATGATGTCGCCATCCTTGAGCGGACTATCCTCCAGCCTGGCGCGGCCCTGCGCGCCCCGGATGCGCTGTACGCAGAAGGTGCACTTCTCCATCACTCCGCGGGCACGCGTGGTCACCTCGGGGTTGAGCTGCAGGTTGAGCGGCGACGGCCACGCCGTCTCGTTGTACTTCAGCCAGTTGAAGTACCGGACCTTGTATGGGCAGTTGTTGCTGCAGTACCGCGTGCCGACGCATCGGTTGTAGACCTGTCCGTTGAGTCCATCGGGGGTGTGGTATGCCGCGTAGACCGGGCACACCGGCTCGCACGGCGCGTTGTCGCAGTGCTGGCAGAGCATCGGGATGAAGCGTGCCTCGATCGGCTCGCCGTCATCCCCGCCCTCCCAGTACCGCTCGATCCGCATCCAGCTCATCTCGCGGCCCTTGAAGATCTGCTCCTCGCCGACCGTGGGAATGTTGTTCTCGGCGTAGCACGCCGTCACGCACGCCGAACATCCGGTGCAACGGGACAGGTCGATCGCCATGCCCCACTTGGCGTGCTCGATCCCGTACTCGCCCAGCTTCCAGCGCTCCACCTGCCCCTCGTACCAGCCGTCGATCGCCTCGACCTCACGCGGTGGGTTGATCTCGTGGGTGGGGTGACCGTCGGCCTTGTACGCCTCCTCCGGCGTCATCCCCGCGGCGGCATGGGTGAAGGCCATCGCCTCGATGATGCCCCGGCCGAGCTGGCGGGGCGTGCCCTCGGTCTTGGCCACCTTGTGATAGTCACCGGTTCGCGAGATCGACACCCTCGTGGCCACGTACGGAAGGAAACCCTGGCCGTTCGCGGCACCGAGCAGGTCGAGCGGATTGACGCCGCGGCCCTTGGCATAACGGCCATACGCGGTGTGCCCGAGCCCGATCGGCATCGCCACGGTGTCGGGCCGGACGCCCGGATAGACATACACCTGTGCCCGCAGCGAACCGTGCGGCGATGTCACCTCGACGATCTCGCCCTCGCGCACATCGATGCGACGCGCGGTGTCTGGATGGAGCTCGATCCACGACTGCCAGGTGATCTTGGTCATCGGGTCGGGATTCTCAAGCAACCAGGGCTTGTTGGCACCGCGGCCATCGTAGTACATCATCGAAGGGTACGGGAGGAAGACGAACTCGCCGTCGCCGTCAAACGTCGGGACGCCGATCAGTCCGTCGGCCGACGGCGCTGGGGCGGGAACCGCCGCACCGGGCATCGAGGCATCCGCGCCCGGTATGGCTCCACTGAACTTGCCGCCAATCGCAAGCGCCTCGCGCCACGCGTCGGGGTCGTTGCCCCACGCCGCCTTGAGGTGCTCCTCGAACGTCGTCGCCGGGAACGCAGCGCCCAGTGCCCCGCCGACCTTGTGCGCCGTCGCCAGCAGCACGTCACCGGTGTGCATCGCCGCGAACACCGGCTGGACGGTCGGCTGCAGGAGGCCGATCAGGCCGGACCGCGGCTGCAGGTCATCCCAGCGCTCCAACCCATGGAGGTTCGGCAGCACGAGGTCACAGGCGGCGGCGGTTTCGTCCATGACCTGCGCGGTCGAGACCTTGAAGGGCACCTTGGCGAAGGCCTCGGCAAACTTCCCGCTCTTCGGCATCGTGAACAGGGGATTCGCCTGGTGCACGATCACCATCGCCACGTTACCGCTCGCCATGTCGGCGAACAGCGCCTGCGTTGCCGCATATCCGTCCGACCCGATGGGTGCCGCGGTGAAGGTCACGGTGCGCCCGACGTTGCCGGCGGCTTCGTTGAGCAGGTTCACGGCGTGGCAGAGATCGATCGCGCCGCGGTGCTGCCCCGGCACGCCACCGGCCACCGCGAGCGACGGCGACATGCTGCGGAACTCCTCGGCCATCGTGCGAATCGTCGCGGGATCGATGCCCGTCGCGATCCCCACGGAATCGGGCGTGTGGCTGGTGGCGGTGCTGCCAAGGTGGCTCGCCATGGCGAACGCCACGAGCGTCTCGGTGCCTGCGGGGACCGAGAGCCACTCGTCAGCGTTCGCGGCCGTCAGCGACATCCTCGGGCCGACGAAGACATGCTTCGCCATCTGGCCGTCCGCAAACCCGTGGGACATCGCGAATCCGCGCTGGTGCTCGACCGTGGGACCCCAGGTTTCGAGGAAATCCGCGCCGAACGACACGATGTATCGCGCCGCCGCAAAGTCATAGGCAGGCAATTCGCTGCGGCCCCAGGCGCGCAGGGCGGCGAGCCGTTCGGGCTCGCGCGCGAACGGGTCGTAGCGCACCGTGCGGCCGCCGATGGCCGTGGTCCACTGATCGACGAGTGCGGAAAAGGTGCCTGCCCCGTACCCATTGATGACGGCGAGGCGACCCTGCGCCCCCGGAACCTTGGCGGCCAGGCGTGCGATCGCGTCGTCCCAAGAGATCGCATCGAAACCGCCCGCCGCGTTGCGAGCCAGTGGCGTACCAATCCGATCGGGATTGTAGAGACCCTGCAGCCCGGCCTGCCCGCGGCTGCAGAGCGCGCCGGCGTTCACCGGGTGCGCGGGATTCCCCTCCAGCTTGATGGGTCGGCCCTCGCGGGTCTTCACGACGAGGCCGCACCCCGTGGAGCACTCGGTGCAGGTGCTGGCGTAGAACGTCGGCACCCCCGGCACCTGGTCCTCGCTCTGCACCATGTACGGAACCAGCTTCGCCACGCGGTCGGTGGAACATCCACCGAGCGTTGCAGCGCCTGCTCCGGTGACGCCGAGCACCTTGAGGAACTGCCGCCTGTCAACGCCCGATTGCGCGTCGTCGCCCATCACTGCTCCGGTCTCGGGAAGTCGCGTGGTCATGCTAGTAGTGACACGCGGTGCAATCCCGCGTGATCTTTCGCTCGATGTGACAGCTCACGCACCAACCCATGTTGTTCACGTTGTTCACCTTGAAGACCTGCGGCATCCGCGCGACGTTGCCGTGGCAGGTGGCACAGCCGTTTGATCCGAGCGCCTTGATGTGGAGACTGTGCGGGAAACGGACGTGCCGGGCAACCGCGTGAATGCGGACCCACTCGATGGGCTTCTTGGCGGCCCATGCATCGGTCAGCTTCTTGATCTCGACGCGATGCTCGTCGGTGCTGCCCTTCACGACGGTGTGGCAGCCCATGCAAGTCTGCATGCTCGGGATGCCCGGCTCGCTCGACACCTGCACGGAATAGTGACAATACTGGCACTGCATCTTGAGCTGGCCAGCGTGAATATCGTGGCGAAAGAGGATCGGCTGCCTGGGGCCCTGCAGGGACGACGTGTCGAGTGTGACGGCGGGCGGCGGCGGCGCCGCCTGCTGGGCGTCGGTCTGTCGTGTCAGTGCGATCGCGGCCACCACCAGGGCGCCGAGCGTCACACCACCGAAGTAGAGCTTGGTACGCATAAGGGCAGACCGCCGAAGAGGATCCGGGCTTGTGAATCATTTCACGAACGCGCTGGTCCCGCAAAAAGGAGGAGCCTACCCACGACTCCCCCGGGTCGGTCGCAAAACTAGTGCAGCGACGGGGTCCGTTCAACTACGGGGGGCGAAGCGGCGCAGGCGGCGTCGGATTTCGTCCGGGTGAAAGACGGTCCGGCCCGCCTCAGTCGGCAATGATCCCACGACGCCTGAGGAAATGACCGACCTCGAGGCCCATCGCCCGCAGCAGCGTGGCCTCACGCGCATCAGGCTCGGCCCGGAAGATCAGCTCTCGGAACCCGCGCATCACGAGGTCTGGCTGGCGCTTCTTGAAGAACTCCACGCTGGACAGCGATGCCTGCCAGTCGGTGAAGATCGCCTCCATCTGTTCATGGGTGGCGGGCGCCGCGGCGTGACGGGGGAGCTTGAACGGCGCCTCGTCGCCACCCCGCGCCACCCAGGTCTCGTACGCCATGATCGCCCAGGCCTGCGCCAGGTTGAGCGACGAATAGGCGGGATTGGCGCTGATCGTCACCAGCGCGGCGCACCGATCGATCTCGTCGTTGTGGAGTCCGCGATCCTCGCGGCCAGCGAGGATGCCGACCCGCCCAGCGGCGGCCCGCGCCACGAGCTCGCCCGCGGCGACCCGGGGGCGCATCATGGTCCGCTTGGCGGTGCGCTCGCGGCCAGTGAGTCC
>JBBQQJ010000196.1:0-4734 GCA_038216165.1 Gemmatimonadales bacterium
CATCACCGAGGCGCGCTTCGCCCAGCACCTGCGGGAGGCCGTCGAGGCGGCCAACGCGCGGCTGCATACCTACGCGGCCGACCACCCCGATGTCCGGGGCATGGGGACCACCGCGACCGTCGGTGGGATCTGGGGTGACCACCTCCTCCTGGCGCAGATCGGTGACTCGCGGGGGTACCTGGTGCGCAATGGCGTCGCCCGGCAACTCACACGCGACCAGTCGCTGACCCAGCGGCTCGTGGAGGTGGGGGAGCTGACCGAGGAGGAGGCGGAGGCGAGCGAGCGCCGCAACATCATCCTGCAGGCGCTCGGGCCCGATCCGCGCGTCAGCGTGGACCTGTCGTGGCAACAGCTGCAGCGAGGCGATGTCCTGATCCTGTGCTCCGACGGTCTCTCCTCCGTGGTGCGCCGCGAGGAGATTGCGACGGTGGTGGCCGCGCACCAGACCCCCGATGCGATCTGCCGCGCGCTGGTGGATCTCGCCAACGAACATGGCGGCCCCGACAACATCACGGTGGTCGCGGTACGCTTCGACGGCTCAGGGCTTCCGGCCGCGGCGCCGGACGACGAGCCCGGTTATCACGAATTCCAACCGCAGGACGCCGACGCGCGGCCAGGCCTGCAACCCACCGCGGCCTTCCCCGCCACCGCCGGCCCACTCCCGCAGCCCCCACGGCGCGGCTCCCCGACTGGGCTGGCGCTCATCGCGGCCGCCGTGGTGCTGGCGCTCCTGGCCACCGCCCTGTGGTTCAGCGGGCGCTGACCGCGGGCTAGGCCGGCGTCACCGCTCCCACCACGCGCGGCCCCCGGGCCCCGGTTACCGCCGGGAGCGTTCCCGGCTGCCCGTGCAACGTGAGCCACCCGAGCAGGGCGAACGCCACCGCCTCCTTCGCCTCGGCCGGGAAGAAGAGCTCGTCGAAGGGCCGCAGGGTCATGCCCGCGGCCGTGAGGTGATCGGCCAGCTCCGCCATCAGCACCGGGTGGCGGCTGCCGCCCCCCGCCACCACGACCTCCGGGGCCGCCGGCAGGAAGCGCGTGACGAAATCCACCACAGACGCCACCGTGAACGCGAGGGCGGTGCGGACCCCGTCGGCCCCCGGCACCCGCCGGTGCAGCGCCTCCGCGGCAGGACGGCCATAGCGCTCCCGGCCGGTGCTCCGTGGGGGGGGGACATCGAGGAACGGGTCGGCGAGCAGGTCGGCCAGCGCCGCGGCGTCCACCCGACCGGCAGCGGCCAGCCGCCCGTCATGGTCGTAGGGGAGGACCGGATCCACCAGGCGGGCGACCCCGTCGATCAGAGCCATCCCCGGTCCGCTGTCCCCCGCGACGACGTCCTCGAGCCGCCCCAGCGCACCGACCCAGGTAGCGTTGGCCATCCCGCCCAGGTTGAGGAGCACCCGCGGATGCTCCGCCGCCCCGAAGAGGAGCGCGTCGGCGAGCGGCACCAACGGCGCCCCCTGCCCACCGGCCGCAACGTCGCGGCTGCGGAGGTCGTGCACGACCCGCACCCCGAAGCGCTCGGCGAGCACCGCCGGCGCGCCGAGCTGCCAGGTCACCACCGGGGGCTCGTGCCAGACCGTCTGCCCCGGAAAGATGATGCCACCCAGCGTATCGGCGCGGACGTGGGCTGTGGCGAGCGCGGCATCGACCGCCTCTGCGGCCCAGTCCGCCAGTGCCGCGTGGAGGTGGGCCGCCGCCCGGATATCCCCCCCCCCGAGGACCGCCTCGATCGCGGCGCGCTCCGCCGGGGCATAGCCGCGGTGCGCGAAGCCGAGAAGTTCCACCCGCATCGGGCCGTGCACCCGGACCACGGCGGCATCCACCCCGTCCAGGGAGGTCCCCGACATCAGACCGACCAGGACCATCGGTGCCTCGCTCATGGGGCCTCCGCGGGTGGGGGCGGCGGCCCGACGATCGCCCGCAGCCGATGGTCCACGGCCTCGAGGGCCTCCTCGGCTCCGATCCGATCCACGCCCAGATGGAGCATGACGATGGCCGTCCGGACGTTGCCCCCGGCGGCGGCGATGACCTCGCGGGCGGTTGTCGGCGCGACCCCGAGCACCTCGGCGACGATCCGCTCGCCCCGATCTCGCAGCTTCGCATTCCGTGCCTGCAGATCCACCATCAGGTTGCCGTAGGTCTTTCCGAGCCGCACCAGCGCTCCGGTGGTCAGCTGGTTGAGCACCTGCTTGGTCGCCGTGCCGGCCTTGAGCCGGGTAGAGCCGGTCACCACTTCAGGGCCGACGTCGAGCCGAATGAGCACGTCGCAGTCGGCGGCCAGCGCGACGGGGGGCTCGGCACAGGTCACCAGCACGGTGGCCGCGCCCTCGGCCCGGGCCCACGCCAGGGCACCGGCGACGAAGGGCGTGCTCCCGCTCGCCGCGATGCCCACTACGACGTCGCGCGAACCGGTGCCCCGCGCCACGAGCGCCGCAGCCCCATCGGCAGCCCGGTCCTCCGCGCCCTCGATGGCGCGAGTGAGCGCATCGGTGCCGCCCGCGATGATCCCCTGGATCATCGCGGGATCGGTCCCGAAGGTGGGCGGACACTCCGAGGCATCCAGCACGCCGAGACGGCCGGAGGTGCCGGCCCCGACATAGAAGAGCCGCCCCCCTCGGCGAAAGGCGGCCTCCACCAGTTCGAGGGCGGCGACGATCGCATCGCGGGCCTCGGCCACCGCCGCGGGCACGCGTGCGTCCTCGGCGAGGAAGAGATCGACAAGCTCACCCGGAGTCCGGGAGTCGATGTCATGCGAGCGCGGATTGCGTCGCTCGGTGGCGCGGGACGGCTGGGGCTGGCTCACGGGCGATGACGTCCTGAGGCTGGGGGAACGAGGATGCTGCAGGGTAACTTACGGCGCGAGTCCTTCCTGGACCACATCCCCCACGTTCACCCTCCACCGCCCGCCGGGATGCCACCCATGCCCCTCCGCACATCCATCACGACGCTCGTCGCCTCCTTTCTCCTCCTCCCCCCCGCACTGCCGTCCCAGCAGACCAGCGTCCTCCCCGACACGTGGCGCCATACTGGTCAGGCGATCGTCACGGAGGCTCCGCAGGCGATGGTGGTCTCGAGCCACCCGATCGCCAGCGAGGTCGGGCGCGACATCTTGCGCGCCGGTGGCAACGCCGTCGACGCGGCCGTCGCCGTCGGCTTCGCGCTGGCGGTTGTGCACCCGGTGGCGGGCAACATCGGCGGGGGCGGGTTCATGGTGATGCGCATGGTTGACGGTTCGGCCCACGCCCTGGACTATCGCGAAACCGCTCCAGCCGCCGCCACGCGCGACATGTACCTCGACCCCGCGGGGGAACTCACCGACAAGTCCCGGATCGGGCATCTGGCCTCCGGCGTGCCCGGGGCCGTGGCTGGGTTGCTGGCCGCGCACGAACGCTTCGGCACGCTCCCGCGCGCCACCGTCCTCGCCCCGGCGATCCGCCTGGCCCGCGAGGGCTACGTGCTCGACGCGTCCCGCGCCGGCTCGCTCCGCGGGGCAGCCCGTCGGCTCGCGCAGTTCGACGGCAGTGCCCGCCAGTTCCTGCTCCCCTCGGGCGACGCCCCGCCGGTGGGGCACCTCCAGGTGCAGTCCGACCTCGCGCGCACGCTCGAGGCGATCCGTGATCAGGGTCGCGACGGTTTCTACCGCGGTTGGGTGGCCGACTCCCTCGAGGCCGAGATGCAGCGTGGGGGGGGGATCATGACCGCCACCGACCTCGCCGGCTACGAGGCGAAGTGGCGGGAGCCGATCCGGATCGGCTACCGTGGCTGGACCATCGGGTCGATGCCGCCCGCCTCGTCGGGCGGCGTGACACTGGCACTGCTGCTCAACATCGTGGAGAACGCCGCCGTGCTGCCACCGTTCGGGAGCGTCGCGCTGCTGCACCTCGAGGCCGAGGCGATGCGCCGCGCGTTCACGGACCGGAACCAGTACCTGGCCGATCCGGACTTCGAGTCGGTGCCAATGGCGCTTCTGCTCTCCAAGGACTACGCCGCCGGCCACCACCGGAACATCGACCCGGCGCGCGCCACCCCGACGCCGGCCTTCAACCCCGCCATCATCGAGGGCAACAACACCACGCACTACTCGGTGGTTGACGCCGAAGGGAATGCGGTCTCCACCACGACGACCATCAATTTCGGCTTTGGGTCCTTCGTGACGGTGCGGGGTGCGGGTTTCCTGCTCAACAACGAGATGGATGATTTCGCCGCGGCACCCGGGCGGCCCAACGGTTTCGGACTGGTGCAGGGGGAGGCCAACGCGATCGAGCCGGGCAAGCGCATGCTCTCCGCCATGACGCCGAGCGTGGTGGTGGACCCGACGGGGACGCTGCGGATGGTGGTCGGCTCACCAGGCGGTCCGACGATCATCACCCAGGTGTTCCATGTGCTCACCAACGTGATCGACCACGGGATGTCGCTCGCCGACGCGGTTGCAGCCCCGCGCACCCACCACCAGGCGCTGCCCGACCAGTTGCGCGTCGAGTCGCCGGGCGGGTTCAGTGAGGCGAGCCTTGATGCCCTCCGCGCCCTCGGCCACGAGATCGCGCTGAGCGGTGGCTGGGGCGATTTTCAGGCCATCATGCGCACCGCGGCGGGGTGGGTGGGCGTCAGTGACCCGCGGGCGGGCGGGGGCGGATCCGGCTATTGAGCGTGGTGGCTCGTTGGCCGGATGCACGCGGGGGCGGTGACCGATCGGTCACCGCCCCCGCGTCACATCCTCCTGCGATCGTCGCTCAG
>JBBQQJ010000197.1:0-4700 GCA_038216165.1 Gemmatimonadales bacterium
CTGTACGGCAACGTGCGGGACACCGCTGAGGTGCGCGACGTTGACCTCATCGCCGATCCCGACACGTGGCGGCTGGTGATCGACTTCCCCTACGACGATGACACCCATTCACCCACCGATGATATCGCCCGGCTGAACGTGCTGAAGGGCAACGGTGTTGAGAGTGCGACCATCGCCTGGATCCCCAACTTCTTGCACAGCGATCGACTCAACGACATCGGCAAGCTCGTCGCCCTCGAATACGTGCTGAAACCGGCCCAATTCGACCAGAATGCCGCTCATCTGTCGGTCGCTGACAAGGCGCCCGCCCGCAACGCCCTCGAAAATCAGCGTGCGGCCCTGCGCAGCCGCGTGCAGGACGTGCTGCGGCAGGCCTATGGGGTGAGCGCGCCCAAGGGTGACGATATCGACCGACAGCTCGAGGGCAACGAGGTGTTCTCGACGCTGTTCCCCGGGTTGACGATCCAGCCGCCGGTTGCGGTCACAATGAAGGACGGAATCCACGCGGTCCTCGATCAGGCGTGGGCGAGTCAGCACCCGGACCACCCTCACATCGAGCCGGGAATTACAGAGGTGCGCCCCGCCGAGGTGAGGGCCACGCTGGAGCTTGTGGCACGCGCGCACGCGCACGGCGGGCGACTTCAAGGACTTGATGGCGCTTCGCAGAAGCTGCTCCGCCGGATCGCCGTGCCGTTGCGACTCGGGACACTGCGCGAGAATGTTTTTGCGGTGTCGGCGGCAAACTTTGGCTGGCGGGACGATTTCGTGCGCTGGAGCTCGGGCTTTCCTGCTGGCGTGACTGTGGGCGCGCTGCGCGGCGAACTTGATCGGTGGGGTATGTCGCCCGTGATGGAGGACGCCGTGTTGATCACGTGGGCGCTGTTGAGCGATCGCGAATGGGTTCGGGGGATGGCCGTCGTCGACGCCCCGCCCGCGGGCACCCTCACGCCGGACCTGATATTGCGTGCGGCAAATCTGCCATCTGAGCAGCATTGGGCATCAGCGGTCTCCCGGGCCCAAGTGTTGTTTGGGATTCCGCCGGAGCCGAATCTTGTGTCGACGGCGGTGCGTCGGCTGGGGCACAGCATTGCCACGGAGGCGGCACGGTGGAATGCGGATGCGGCGCCCCTTGTGGTTGAGCTGGAAGCCCACGCGAGCGCGCTCGGCATCAACCGGGATGCGGCGCTTGGTCGGCTGGCCACGGCCCGGCGGGCGCGAGATTTACTGGCCGACCTTGTCAAGGAGCGCGACCCACGCGTCATCGTTGAGGTACTCGCGGCCGCAGCCTTGCCCGACGAGGCCCAGAGCATTGCGCGTTCGATCACCACGGGTGGTGACATCAGCAGAGCTCTGCACGGCGCTGATTGGAGTGCCATCCACACCGCCGGAGTCTTCAATGACGGTGCTCTCGATGCCGCGATGGCGGCGCTGCGCGCGGCGGCCGTAGCGGACGAACTCCACGTTCCGCTGCTCGCGCGATTCACGCCGGCTACGAGGGAAGCCCAAGACGCCTTGATCCGACGCGTGCAGGATCAGGCACCCGGTCCGACTCCCGCGCCGGCTGCGACGCCGGCACCGACCCCTATCCCGGACCTCGTTCCCACCCCGGTGCCGAGTCCCGTTCCGGCGGTGGTGGCAGTGGACGATATTGAGCTTGATCTGGGAGATTCTCTCGAGCAGGAACTCAGCGACGTCACGGCGAGCATCCGCGCCCGACTGGAAAAAAATCCCGGCAAGCGCGTGCACATCCGTTGGTGGTTGGAATGACCGAGGCGCGGTACGCCCCTGTGCTGACGGAGGCGATTATCCGTGAGCGTGCGGCAGCGCTGGTCAAGAAGCCGGACACGAGGATCATGCTGCTGCGCGCGCAGCCGCGCTGGCTGGGGCCGCCGGAGCTGAGGATCGGCGATCACACGGTCAAGGTCGCGGCTGGGATCTCGCAGCTGGCCGTGCTCGACGCGTACAGCAGTCTCGGGGAGGACGAGTACCTCATCGTTCTCACGGACAGACTCGACCAAGAACTGGGGAGTGCCGTTCGAATCCCCGCCGACCGGCAGACAGTGCAAACGGTCGACGAGTCCAGCCTGGTGCCGGCGTTATTCGGTGCGACCGAGGTGGATCCGAGACTGCGTACGGTGGGCCCGTGGCTGCCTGCTGCCTTGCTGGAACACCGGCCACCCCAGGGATGGCCAACCGTCCCGGCGGGCGCGCTCACCGCCGAGTTCGCGGTACGCGCCCTGCTCGAGCAGGTACTCGGGCTGCCCGTCACGGGCACGATCGATGCCCTGCTGCTGCTGGAGCAGCTTGACGGGCGGGCCGCTCGCCGACGCTGGATCACGCTCGACGAGGCTGTCCGTGCGGGGCTCACCGCGGCCGCCGGCAGCTACCTTGGCGACGTTGCGTCGCTCGCACTGACAGCGATCTCGGCTGGCACGGGCGTATCGGTGATCTCCATCGGGCTGGCAACGGACGTGCTGTGGCCGAGCGTCAGCGACGCCGCAGGATCAGTCGACCAGATTGCGGCCCGAACCAGGCTGGAACGCATTGTCGGCGCGGGTATCACACCGACCAGTGCTCGGAGCTACGCGGACGCCGCCGTCGCCATCCTGTTGCGACGAGATGCCGCCGACGATCCGATCACCACACCGATCATCGCTCAAGCCGAGGCGCTGCTGACCGACCAGGGCTGGGCCGCTGGGGCCGCCGAATCATTGGTGCTGACGGCCGGGCTCCGGCAGCGCCTTCGCACTGTCGCCCGCCAGATCAGCAATTATCTCCAAGACGGCACGGCCACCTCCGCGGCCGCAGTCGAACAGGCGCTGACCTCCGTGAGCAGCCATCTACTGGCCCATCGTGCCCCCGATGAGGCCTTCGCGGCGCACATGGCGGTCCGCCTCATCCGGTGGCTGGCCGTGGGCGACACCGGTGCGGATGCTGGAACCCTCTCCGGTTCGCTCGAACGGTATGCCGCTGACGGAGGCTGGGTCGACCGTGCCCTCGCCGCGGTGTGGAACGGGTCGTCCGATCCGGAGGTAGCGGCCGCATACGGTTCCCTCGTCACGCGGGTGCGCGCGCTTCGGAACGCCCAAGACATTCGGGCGGCCAGCATGCTGACCGGCGATGCTCCGGCAGGTGCGGCTGCGATTCCGGTGGAGGCGATGCTGCAGCACACCATCTATCCGCTCGCGCAGGCGTCCCCGGTGCTGTTGATCGTGCTCGACGGCATGAGCGTGGCGGTTGCGACCGAACTTGCCCAAGACATTGCCCCCACGGGATGGGTCGAACTCGTCCCCGAGGAAAGCGGACGCCGCGCGGTGGCCCTGGCCGCCCTCCCGACCGTGACGACCTACTCTCGGACGTCATTACTCGCCGGGCGGTTGCTGGCGGGACAGCAGGACACTGAGAAGAAACAGTTCGCTGCCGCCATCGAGGGCGTGCTGTTTCACAAGAACGACCTTCGTGCCGACGGCGGCGTACTCCTGCCGGATCCGGTGACAACCGCCATCGCCGATCGCAAGCAGCGTGTCATCGGCGTGGTGCTGAACACCATCGACGATGCCCTCGCCAAGCACGACCCGGGCGGAACACGCTGGACACTGCCCCAGATTCAGCACCTACGGGCTCTTCTTAACGAGGCGGCCCTGGCGGGCCGAGTCGTGGTCCTCACCTCGGACCATGGTCACGTCATCGAACGCGGTGGGGAGCACCGCCCGGTGGCGGGCGCTGGCGGACGTTGGCGCAGCGTGGAGGGTGGTCCCGCGGCGAGTGATGAAGTCATGGTTACCGGTTCGCGGGTGCTGGCCCCGGGCGGCAGCGCCATCCTCGCCCGCGCGGAAGGGCTGCGGTACACCGCGAAGGCCGCCGGGTACCACGGCGGGGCGAGCCTGGCCGAGCTCACCATTCCCGTGCTCATCTTCCGGCGGCAGGAACAACCGAGTGTCACCGGCTGGGTCGATGCCGTGCCGCAGAGCCCCGCATGGTGGAACGAGGCGAGCCGACCGGCATCACCTGCGCCACATTTGGCTGTCGCAGCGAAGCCGGTGAAGAAGAACCCAATGGCCGCGTCGCAGATGGCCTTCGACCTCGAGGTGCCGTCCGACGACACCGCGGTCGGAGTGTCGCTGGCCCGGCGCGTCATCGCGGGTGAAATTTTCGCCGGACAACAGCGTCGGGCGGGGCGCCATCCGCTCAACACCACCGTGGTCGAGGTGATCCTTGACCTTCTGCTGAGCCGCGACGGTCGGGTTCACAAGGACACGCTCGCGGCCGCCGCCGGCATCGCGGCGAACGCTGTCGAGCCAACACTGGCCGCCCTGCGACGCCTGCTGAACGTCGAGGGCTATGAAGTGGTCGCCACCGACACCGACGGGCAGACCGTCCTGCTCGACGTGCCGCTGCTGCGCGAACAGTTCGGACTCGGCACTAGCGCATGACTGCGGAGCTAAGCGCGCGGAGACGCCGGGACATCATCGATGCCTTGCGGCGCGGAACGGTCCCGCAGCGGGGCCTCGACGTGATGGCAGTCGGCCTGAACCGCTTCGACGCCACGATCGCCGCCGAGCTGGATTCCGTTGCCGGCGGCGGGGCTCAGTTCAAGGCGATTCGCGGAGAGTACGGCTCAGGGAAGACCTTCTTCGCCCGGTGGCTGAGCGAAAACGCCAAACGCAAAGGCTTCGCCACCGCCGAAGTGCAGATCTCGG
>JBBQQJ010000198.1:0-4639 GCA_038216165.1 Gemmatimonadales bacterium
CGATGATCAGGATGCCGGGATGATGGCTCATGGGGCCTCGGCCTGGGCGAAGGGGTCGGCGATTTCGTCGCGGAAGAGGTCAGTGAGCCGCTCGCGGGGGCGGATCTCGGCCCAGCGATCGCCATCGACCAGTACCTCCGCGGCGCGCGCGCGGCTGTTGTAGTTGGAGCTCATGGCAAACGCATAGGCGCCCGCGCCGAGCACGGCGATGGCACTGCCCGCCGGCACCGGTGCGAGCGGGCGCTCGAGGGCGAGGAAATCGCCCGTCTCGCAGACCGGTCCGACGATATCGGTGATGATTGGCTCACCGGCGCCGGATTCGACCGGGATGATTTCGTGCCATGCCTGGTAGAGCGACGGGCGGAGGAGATCGTTCATGCCGGCGTCCACGATGGCGATCTCGCGCCCGCCCGAGATCTTGCGGTGCACCACGGTGGTGAGCAGCACGCCCGCCGAGCCCACGAGATAGCGCCCCGGCTCGACCTGCACGCGACAGCCGCTCTCCCGCAGCATCGGGATGAGCGGGGTGATCCAGTCGACCGGGGCGAGTGGGGTCTCGTCGTGGTAGCGGATGCCGAGCCCACCGCCGATATCAAGCGTGGTGGGCGCATGGCCGGCGGTGCGCGCCACCGCGAGGAGCTCCAGCAACCGTTCCAGCCCTTTCACCCACGGTGCGGGGTCGGTGATCTGCGAGCCGAGATGCATGGCGAGGGCGCCCAGGGTGAGGTGGCTCGCTTCGTCGAGGATGGCGAGCGCCTCGGGGAGCTGGTCGGTCGGAATCCCGAACTTGAGCCCGCCCTTGCCGGTCGAGATGTAGGGATGGGTCTCGGCGGTGACATCGGGGTTCACGCGGATCCCGATGGTGGCCTGCACGCCTTGCAGTTCCGACAGCATCGTCACCCGGCGAAGTTCCGCGAGGGATTCGACATTGATGTGCCCCACGCCCACCGTGAGCGCAGCAAGCAGTTCCTCGTCGGTCTTCCCCACCCCGCTGAAGACCACGCGCTCGGGCGGGAACCCTGCCGCGAGGGCGCGCAGCAACTCACCGCCTGAGACGATGTCCGCGCCGGCGCCCATCCCGGCGAGCAGGCGCAGGACGGCGAGGTTGCCGTTGGCCTTCACCGCATAGCAGACCCGGTGCGGCAGGTCGCCGAAGGCGGCGTCGAGCGCGGTGTAGCGCGCGCGAATCACGGCCGCGTTGTAGACGTAGGTGGGGGTGCCGCTCCGCTCCGCGATGTCGCGCAGCGGGACGTTCCCCATGACCAGACCAAGGGCGGGGTCCTCACGGAGCCCCGCGTCGGCGAGCAGCGCGCTCAGTATGCTCGCGCCCACATCGCCTCGACGACCGCGGGCTTGCCGGTCCAGATGCAGGTGGTCGGTGCCTCGGCCGAGCGGAATTCCGGATCAGGCAGGCAGCGGATGGTGGCCTTGGTCTGTTCCTTGATCTCAGCCTCGACGGCTGGATCCCCACAGAAGCCGGCGTAGACGAACCCGCCGTCGTTGTTCAGGAAAGCGATGAACTCCTCCTTGCTCTTCGGTCCGCGCAACGTGTTGGCCTCGCGGCGCGCCTTGGCCGCCTCGAGCAGTCCGCGCTGCATCGCCTCGATCTCCTCCTGCATCCGGGTGGCGAGCCCGTCCTGTGGCACCGGCTCCTTGCCACCGGTGCGCCGGGCCAGCATCACGTTGCCGGCGGCGAGGTCGCGGGGGCCGAGTTCCATGCGGAAGGGCACGCCCCGTGCCTCCCACTCATAGTACTTCGCGCCCGGCTTCATCCCCTCGCGCTGGTCCACCGTGACGCGGAGGCCGGCGGCGCGCAGCGTGGTCTGCAGCTCGAGCGCGGCGGCGCGGGTGGCATCACGTTCCTCGTCGGAGCGCCAGATCGGGACGATCACCACCTGCCATTGGGCCAAGCGGGGGGGGCAGACCAGCCCGGTGTCATCCCCGTGCGTCATGATCAGGCCGCCGATCATCCGGGTGGAGACGCCCCACGAGGTGTTCCACACGTGGGCGCGGTCCCCCTCGGGTGTTTGATACGTGACATCGAAGGCCTTGGCGAAGTTCTGGCCGAGGTTGTGGGAGGTGCCGGCCTGGAGGGCGCGGTTGTCCTGCATCATGGCCTCGCAGGAGTAGGTGCGCAGCGCGCCGGCGAATTTCTCGCTGTCGGTCTTGAGGCCGGTCACCACCGGCATCGCGATCCACTCCTCCATGAACGTCCGGTACAGCCCGACGATCACCAGCGTCTCCGCCTCGGCCTCGGCCTCGGATACGTGGGCCGTGTGTCCCTCCTGCCAGAGGAACTCAGTGGTGCGCAGGAAGAGCCGGGTGCGCATCTCCCAGCGGACCACGTTGGCCCACTGGTTCATCAACATCGGCAGGTCGCGCCAGCTCTGGATCCACTTGGAGAACATCGCATAGATGATCGTCTCCGAGGTGGGCCGCACCACGAGCGGCTCGTCGAGGAGCTTGCCGCCGCCGTGGGTGACCACGGCGGTCTCCGGTGCGAAGCCCTCGACGTGTTCCGCTTCCTTGCTCAGGAAGCTCTGCGGGATGAAGAGCGGAAAGTAGGCGTTCTGGTGGCCGGTCTCCTTGAACATCCGATCGAGCGCCTGCTGCATCTGCTCCCAGATGGCATAGCCGTTGGGCCGAATGACCATGCAGCCGCGCACGGGCGAGTGATCGGCGAGCTCGGCCCGCTGGATGAGCTCGTTGTACCAGGCGCTGAAGTCGGCAGCGCGGGTGGTGATTGCCTTGGACTCGGCCATCTCGTGTCAACCGTTCGAAGTGAGAAGTGCGCGGCAGTGGGCGACGAGCTGATCGCGCGGCACCGCCTCCTGCCTCGTGGCGGCGAGGTCCTTGACCATCACCGCCCCGGTGGCCCGATCATCGGGCCCGATCACCACGGCGAGTCGCGCGCCGCGCGACTGCCCCAGCTTGAGCTGCTTGCCCAGCGCCTGCGGGGCGAGCGCGTACTCCACGCCGAGGCCACCGTCCCGGAGCGCGTGCGCGGCGTCGAGCACGAACGGGAGATCGTCGGCCGTGACGGCGGCCACCAGCACGTCAATGCTCGGAAGTGCAGCGGGGCGGAGCCCGTGCTCCTTCAGCAGCTCGCCGAGCACCACGTCGCCCATGCCGAACCCGACCGCCGGGAGGTCCACTTCACCCAGGTTGGCGAGGAGCGTGTCGTAACGCCCGCCCCCACAGATCGCCCGGAGGGAACGGCCCACGTCGAAGAGCTCGAACACCGTGCCGGTGTAGTAGGCGAGGCCGCGCACGATCGAGAGGTCGAGCTCCACGAAGGCGCCAAGGCCCATCGCGTCGAGGGCGTCGAGCGTCTCACGGAGGGGGTGGGGTGCGTCCAGCGCCGCGGCCACCCCTTCGTGCTTGGCCCCACGGGCCAGGAGCTCGTCCCAGGTCGTGGCTTCCCGCAACTGCCCGGTAAGGAACTCGACCGCGCTCGTGTGCCCACCCGCAGCGGCGAACGCCGCTTCGGCGTTGGCGTACTCGGCGCGGCCCAGCTTGTCGAGCATCTGCATCGCCGTCGGCTTCTGCTCGGCCGTCACGCCGAGGGCCGCGAACAGGGCGTCGAGCAGACGGCGATCGGAGATCCGCACACGGAAGTGTTCGTGGGTGAGCCCCAGCTCGCGGAGCACGTCGATGGCGAGCGCGATGACTTCCGCGTCGGCCAGCGGACCGGGTTCGCCGACCAGATCGCAGTTGAGCTGGAAGTGCTCCCGGAGGCGGCCCCGCTGCTGCCGCTCGTAGCGGAAGAGTTGCGGGATTGCGAACCAGCGAATCGGCTTCTTGAGGCCGTTGGCGCGCTCGGCCACCAAGCGGGCGAAGGTCGGGGTCATCTCCGGCCGGAGGGCGACCTCGCGCTCGCCCTTGTCGGTGAAATTGTAGAGCTGGCCAACGATCTCGTCCCCGCTTTTGGCCGTGTAGAGGTCGAGCGGTTCGAGCGGGGGCCCGTCATACTCCTCGAAGCCGTACCGGAGTGCGACCCGACGCCAGGCGCCGAAGATATGGCTCCGGAAGGCGAGGTCATCGGGCGGGAAGTCGCGGAAACCGGGCAGGGCACGGAACGTCATGGCCCAAAATAGTCGGACGGGGGCTGAAAGGGGCTCATCCCAGCCGGCGGTTGCCTGCCCCACCCCGCGACGCGGCGGCGGGGTCACCCGCCGGACGGGGCGCGGCTGCGCCGCGCGGGGGAACGGGGGAATACTTGGTGTGCCTCGACGGGGTGCTGTTCGTCCACCACGCACTGGCCTTTTGCGACACTGGCGGCAGGTGCTCCCCCCAACGCAGGAGAGATTCATGGGTATCCTCGGCACGATCCTCGGCAAGCTCGGCATCGGCCACGATGAGACGCCTCCCCCGGGCGCGACTCCCGTCGCGCAGCCGATCACGGCGTCGGCTCCGACCACCCCCGCGCAGCCCGCGCCGATCGAGGTGGTGGATGTCGTGGCGGACCTCGGCAAGCGGGCCGCGGCCAACCCGCAGAAGCTCAATTGGCAGACCTCGATCGTGGACCTGCTCAAGCTCCTCGACATGGACAGCAGCCTCGGCGCGCGCAAGGAACTGGCGAACGAGATGGGCTGCCCGATGGAGTTGCGCAACGACTCGGCGCAGATGAACATGTGGC
>JBBQQJ010000199.1:0-4622 GCA_038216165.1 Gemmatimonadales bacterium
AGGAACGGGTTGTGGACGCCGAGGGACTTGTCGCCGTTGCCGTAGCGTCCCTCGCCGAAGAGCTTCACGTTGAATTCGGCGCCGTCCGCCGGCGAGATGATGTTGTCGCTCGGATTGATCGCGGTGGGAAAATCCCGCTTGATGATTGCCAGGAGCCCGCCGTCGGTCGGGAAGGCATCGATCTTTTCGTCGTCATTGTTGTCAATCCACAGCTGGTCGGCGAAGCTGGCGATCTGGATCCGCAGCGAGTTGAGGGCGTTGGAGGCGACCACGGGACTGGAGTGGCAGCCCGACGTGGTGCACCCGGCGAACGTCCGTGCGGCGGTGCTGTACGCGCAGCCGCTGTTGCCGGTGGGGATGCCCTGCGCGTCCACGCACGGGAGGGCGCCGAAGGTATGACCCACGGCCTGGAAGACGAAGCCGCCCTGGGGGTCGGTCACCGTGTAGTTGTTCACGTGGCACCCGGCACAGAGCCGCGGATTGGCGGCCGAGCCGTGCGTCGAGACGATCTGGTCCTCAGGCGAGGCAAAATTCACCGGCCGGTACCCGGCCGTCCCGATCAGCGCGGCACCCTGCGGTGCGTGCGGCGCATTGCCCCGGCTGTTCCCACCGCTCGGCTCGATCTTCCGCATATGGCACTGCATGCAGAGGTTCTGCTCCGGGTCGGGGGTGGAGGCCGAGAGGCGGAGCTGCCCTGCATTACGGGCCGAGTGCGGATCGTGGCAGACGGTGCAGGTGGTCGGCCACGGGCCGGCGGGAGTGACCTTGTCGCGGAAGCTCGGATCCTGGCCCGAGAAGCGCAGCATCGCCGTCTTCCCTTCGTGGCAGCCGGCGCAGGAGGGGTTGTTCGCGGCAAAGGTGATGACCTCGCTGTGGCGCGAGAGCTCCCACTGCTCCACGAACGGATGGTGCGTCCCGGTATGGCACGCCGCGCAACTCGCCTGCGGGTCGGTCAGGTTCGCGTTCGCGAGCGGCACGTTGGCCTTGACCTCGGGGTTCTTCACGTGCTCAAGCCCCGGTCCGTGGCACGCCTCGCATTGGACATCGTTGTAGGCGGGGTCCGAGGTGGCCTCGAAGCCGGCCACACCCGTCGCGATGTTGCCGCGGGCGTTGACCGAGTGGCAGTTCTTGCAGGAGGCCGGGGCGTTGGCCGGCAACGTGGCCATGGCATCGGCGTGGGCCGTCCCGACCCAATCACTCTGGTGCCCGACATGACAATTGCCGCAGGTGGTCTTCTTCGAGGCCTGCGTGAAGTAGCCAAGAAAACCCGCGGCTGCAGCCACGGGCTCGTTGAACGGTTCACGATCGCGATAGACGATGGACTCGGAGGTGCAGGCGAGCAGATACCCGGCGAGGGGAATCGCCAGCAGGGCGCGGCGAAGAAAGGAACGCGGGACCATGGGACTGCCGCCTTTCGGCATCCAGCGAGGGCTTGGTCAAATGCCATGTAGCATCAATGCACACAGGGACAGTACCGGTCCGTAGCGCTACGGACAAGCGCCACGCAACGCCGCCAGGGCGCCCGGAAGCGAAAGGCCGTGCCTCGTGGCGCCTTTGCCCTGCCCAAACCGTACACAAGCTGCATACTGGCATAGACTTACGGTCACTATGGTCGGTCCGCGACGGGATTTGTCCCTCAGTGAATCCCCCACCTGAAACGTCGGCATTGTCCTCCGTGAAACGCCGGAGGACCCTCCGGATGCCACTAGATTGGTCCTGTCCTCTCTGATCCGAAGTTCCCGTCCCCGGAGCGCCGATGACCCCGATGACCCCGACGACCCCGTTGACCCCCTGCCCCGCCTGCGGCACGCCTGGCGAGGGCGCCTTCTGCGTCTCGTGCGGCGGTGCCCGCGACGCGCGCTGGTGCACTGCCTGTGGTGGCGCGATCGCCGCCGGCGGGCGCTTCTGCAGCGTGTGCGGGACAGCGGTGTCGGCGCGCGAGGCGGCATCGGCACCGGTGCCACGAGTCGTTGGGGGGGGGGCGCCGGATGCCGCGGCCCGGCCCACCTGGGCCTACCTGGTTGCGGGCGTCGCGGTGGTGGTCGTGGTGCTGGTGATGATCTGGCCGCGCGGGCCGGCCCCCACGCCCCCGCCCGGGGCGGTCGCCGCCACGGGCGGAGGGACGGGTGGTGCGGCCGCGATTGACCTGAGCACGATGACGCCGCGTGAGCAGTTCGACCGGCTGTACGATCGCGTCATGCGCGCAGCCGAAAACGGCGACGAGGCCACCGTCACGCAGTTCTCCCCGATGGCATTGCAGGCGTACGCCAACCTGCTCCCCGGCGACGTGGACGTCGATGCGCGCTACCACGCGGCGATGATCCGGATGCACACCAGCGATCTGGCCGGGGCCGCGGCGCTCGCC
This sequence comes from Gemmatimonadales bacterium, assembly GCA_038216165.1. GTDB lineage: Bacteria > Gemmatimonadota > Gemmatimonadetes > Gemmatimonadales > GWC2-71-9 > Palsa-1233. Next base: position 2,366 of record JBBQQJ010000199.1, read on the forward strand.
GACACGATCCGGGCGGAGGTGCCATCACACCTCTTCAGCTACGTGATCCACGGAACGCTGGCGCGGCAGCGCACCGACCAGGCGGCGCTCCGTCGCGAGCAGGCCGCCTTCCTGACGCACTATGACAGCGAGATGGCCTCCGCGCGGCCAGAATACGCCCTGCACAAGTTCATCCTCGACCAGTTCGTGAGTGAGGCGCGGACGGCGGCCGGCAGCTAGCCGGCGAGCCGCCCTGCCAGCACCCGTCGCAGCGCGACCTCCTCGCCCGCAGCCGCCTGCCACGCCACAGGCCACGCCGCGAGCCCATCCCGCGCCCCCAGCAGCGCGCCCAGCAGCGCGCCCACCACGGGCGACGTCGCCCCGCTGAGCACCATCGCCTCGAGCACCTCCGTGCTCCGTGGCCGGTGGTGCACCTGCCAGAGCACCCACACCGCCACGACATCCGGTGCCGGCATCTCGCCCCGCGGCCGGGGCGGCGCCGTGCGCGGGTCGCGCGGGATCGCGGCGAAACGTTCGAACAGCGCCGCCGGGGCGTCGTTCATGCGCAGCACCCGCAACACGTCGGGGATGAAGTCGCGCGAGCCCTCGAGGAGACGGGACGCCGCCACCACCAGCGCGACCGCGCAGAGCGACGTCGACTCGGTGGGATCCAGCAATCGCGCAGTGTGGAAGGTGCCCGCCAGCATGGTTTTCGGGGCGCTCGCGGTGAGCGCCGCCGGCAGCACCGCCGCGAGCGGCGCCGGCCCATGGACCGGGAGCGAACGCACCGGCGCATCAAACTCCCGCAGGTGGGCCAACCCCTCGGCCAGGGCGGCGTCGACCCCGAGGCCATCCGCCTCCCACCAGGCGATCCACGTGCCAGCGAGGCGCCGCAGGTCCACGCCGCCGGTCACCAGTTCTTCCAGGAGCCCGTCTGCGAGCGCCGTAGCGGCATGCCGCCGGCCGTCGGGCGGCGCCAGTGGTGTCACCGGCGCGTCGTGACCGATGGCCGCGCGGATGGCGTCCGGGTCGGTCAGGGTGGCGGTGCGGAACGCCAGGGCGGCCCCGATGGGGGCGCCCGCCAGGAAGCCGGCGCGGCGGGTTGCGAGATCGGGGCCCGTGGGGCCGAAGCGGTCGTCCATGGTGCCAATGGAGAGTGGGAGGCCGCGCGGCGCAAGGGGTGACGGTCGGATTATCTTCCGGGACTGGCGTTCGCTCGAGCCTTCTTGACCCTTTCGCCATCAGGGGCCGCACCGTGGCGCAGGACACCATCACCATCATCGACAACCGGACCGGGAAGCAGTACGAGCTCCCCGTCACCGACGACACCATCCGCGCGCTCGACCTCCGGCAGATCAAGGTCCAGGCCGACGACTTCGGCATGATGACCTACGATCCGGCGTTCATGAACACCGCCGCCTGCCGCAGCGCGATCACCTTCATCGACGGCGACCAGGGGATCCTCCGCTACCGCGGCTACCCGATCGAGCAGCTCGCCGAGCAGTCGAGCTTCCTCGAGGTGGCGCACCTGCTGGACCGCGGCGAGCTGCCGACCGCCGACGAGCTGCGGCAGTGGACGCACGACATCCGCTTCCACACCTATGTGCACACCAACATCATCAAGTTCCTCGAGGGGTTCCGCTACGACGCGCACCCGATGGGGATGCTGCTCGGGACGATCGGCGCGCTGTCGACCTTCTACCCCGACGCGAAGGACGTGCACGACCCGCACAATCGGTACGTGCAGAAGGTCCGCCTGATGGCCAAGCTGCCCACCATCGCGGCATTCTGCTTCCGCCACTCGCGCGGCCTCCCGTACGAGTTCCCGCGGAACGACCTCGACTACATCGGCAACTTCGTCAACATGACCTTCAGCATCGGCGGCCAGCACGAGCCGAACCCGGTGCTGCAGAAAGCGCTCGAGATCCTGCTGATCCTGCATGCCGACCACGAGCAGAATTGCTCCACCTCATCGGTGCGCGCCGTGGGCTCCTCGGGCGTGGACCCCTTCTCCGCCGTCTCCGCCGGCATCGCGGCGCTCTACGGCCCGCTGCACGGCGGCGCCAACGAGGCGGTGCTGCGCATGCTCGACGACATCGGGACCAAGGCCCGCATCCCGGCCTTCATCGAGGAGGTCAAAAGCGGTGGTGGGCGGCTCATGGGCTTCGGCCACCGGGTCTACAAGAGCTACGACCCCCGGGCCACGATCATCAAGGCCCAGGCCGACAAGGTGTTCGAGGTGACCGGGATCAACCCGCTCCTCGACATCGCCCTGAAG
>JBBQQJ010000200.1:0-4596 GCA_038216165.1 Gemmatimonadales bacterium
CAGCCTTCGTTCGATGTCCCGTCTATCGGAAGCTACGAAGACTGGTCGATGTTCTGTCGTTATCCGCTCATCTGGTTGGGCGAGCCCGATCCTGCAACCAGCCTGATCGAACAGGTCCAGCAAGACACCGATCAAGACGCCCTCGAAGTGTTTCTCAAGCTTTGGGTTCGACTGTTCGATGACGACGCCACGATGGTGCGGGAGGTGGTCGCCGAGGCACTCCGGAACGCCCAACTTCGGGAAATCCTCGAAGAGATCGAAGTGATGGACGGCAGTGTGGTGCACACCAAACGGCTGGGCTGGTATCTCCGGAACAACCGAGGGCGCTGGGCTGGCGGGCTTCGCATCGTTGAAGGCCCAAAGACGCAGCGCAACACCTGGAGGGTTGTGGCTGATTAGGCGGCCTCTCCGGGCCCGGCGATCACTGCGTCGCCGGTGCCCGGCCTCCGCCCAAAACGGGTGAAATAGGTCGCCTGTTTTGCCGGTTTTCGTCGGCCCGCCCCGGCTTCGCCAGCCCTCCGAAACGCGGCCCGCTGAGGCCCGCCCCGGGGTCCCGATGACCCCCGCCATCCCCGCCCCCGAAAACGCCGTCAGCGGCCGACTCTGGGGCCTTCTCGGGCCTCCGCGCCCCAGCTCGTCCGGGGTTCCGCGCCCCGGGGTCTGCTCTGCCGACGCCGTCCGTTCGCCGGTCGGCCGACGCTCTCAATCGTCCCTCACATCCCAACCCATCAACATCAGGAGTCCGACCATGCCCAAGGCAAGGCTCGACCAGACATACGTGACGCTCGCCCACTGCGAACCGGGCAGGGCGAAGACCGACTACTACGACGAGACCGTCACCGGCTTCGTGCTGGAATGCCGCTCCACCGGCGGCAAGACCTACTATCTCCGCTATGCCGACGCGGCCGGACGCCAGCGCCAGTTCAAGATCGGAAAGGTGGACGACATCACGTGCGCGGCGGCCAAGAAGCGGGCGCAGCAGCTGCGGTCGGAGGTCGTCATGGGCGGCGACCCCGGCGCGGCCAAGGCAGAGGCCAAGGCGGTGCCGCTGTACCGCGAACTTGCGGCCATGCACCTTGCCGACGCAAAGCTGCACCAGAAGTCCTACAGCACCACCGAGGCCGTCGTCCGAAACCACCTCCTGCCGAAGTGGGGCAAGGTGCGGATCACGGACATCACCCCGCGTGGTGTCAGCCTTTGGCTCGCCGACAAGCGTGCCGCCGGCGCGGCTCCGGCGACGGTCGAGAAGATGCGGGTGATCCTCGGCAGATCGTTCGTCCTGGGCGCTCGCTGGGAGGTCATGGGGGCCGACAAGAACCCGACCCGTGGCGTCGCCAGGAAGCCCCTGAACAACGCCCGTGAGAGGTTCCTGTCGGCGGAGGAGGCGGCGCGCCTTCGTGAGGCCGTGGCCGGGTCCCATAACCCCCAGCTCCAGCACATCGTCGGCCTGCTCCTCCTGACCGGTGCCCGGCTGCGTGAGCTTCTGGACGCCCGCTGGGAACACGTAAACGTCGACCGTCGGTCCTGGCTGATCCCGACCTCGAAAACCGGGAAGCCTCGACATGTGCCGCTGTCGGCGGCGGCGTTGGCCATTATCGCCGACCTGCCTCGGTTCAAAGACTGTCCCTGGCTGGTGCCGAACCCCGACACCCTCAAGCCCTTCGTGTCGATCAAACACGGCTGGCAGCGGGCGATTAAGGTGGCGAAGCTACCGGGCCTCAGGATCCACGATCTGCGGCACTCGGCGGCGTCCTTCATGGTCAACAGCGGGGTCGATCTGTTCGCCGTCGGCAAGGTGCTGGGTCACGCCAGCTACCAGTCGACCCAACGGTACGCGCACCTCGCCAACGACACCCTGCTGGCCGCCGTCGAGGCCGGCGCGGCGAAACAGGCTGCGGCCTAACCCCTACCCCGCCTCGCGCGCTGGCTTCGGTCGGTTCGCGGGGCGGGGACCCCTTATTTTTTGGAATGGCCTTGGCTGGCGGTCACTGCATAGCCGGTGGCGGCGGGCGACTCCCCGCCTAGCGCTGCGGTGTCGAGGATGACTTCGCAGGGGCGACGTAGGCGGTCCGGGTTTCGATCTTCGTCATCAGCCCGCCGGCCACGGCCTTCTCGCGCACGAGGTCGTGGTATCGCCCGTCAACTGCGTTCAGCTCCTCCTCAGTCACCTCGACATAGTGGGTGGAGCTGCCGCTTATGGAGAACCTGTGTGTCTGATCGGTCATGCAGGGATGTGTAGCGCAAACCGCAGACACGCCAACCAGCAACGGTCACGAGCTATCCGATCGCCGCAATCGCGGCGCGGGAAATCTAGCGCAGCTGGCTGTCCTTGCTGCCGCGACGGTTGATCCCGGACAGCACGACACGGCCGTCGCGCCCGCTCTGGCAGTGGATACAGGTCTTCACTCCTGCCACCGCCGCGCGTCGCTTTTCCGGGATCTCGTCGCCACACTCGATGCAGTGGCTCAAGCTCTCCCCGGCCGGGATGCGTGACCGCGCCGCAAGAACCCCGTCCGTGATGGTGTCCTCGATCTGATCGAGCACTGCCCCCTCGTGCGCCCAGCCGCTAGCCATTGTCCTCGTCCATAACTGCTCGGACATTAGGTAGGGACGGGAGAGACACAGCCAAGCGTCGCAATGGGACAACTCGGCTGACATAGAGCGGACTACCGAAATATCAGGTCGTCGAAGTCATGCAGGCAACCGGGGCTCGTCTTGAGAGAGGACCTACGCGACGTCCGCTATGGGTGGGGAGCAGACCTTCAGCCTGACGGCTTAGCGAAGGGAACTGCATCCAGCCCGCTGACGTTTGGCCGCTGTGTCAGCGGTAGTCCGGACCCATTCCCGGACATGGCTGGCTAGGGGGATCCAGACATGCAAACTGCGGCAGCGTCCACCAATGTTGACGACGCCCGCGAAGCTGGACGACGGCTGGCAATCGAGATCTCGCAAGCACTGGGGCGTGAGCCGCAGGCTCTCATGGTCTTCGCCGCCCCCTCTTATGACCACGCAGCCCTTCTGGATGAGCTCGCGACACACTGCCCTTCGGCGCTTGTTGTGGGTGCCTCATCGGCGGGCGAGTTCATGAACCATGAGCGTGGCGAGGGTTTAGCCTGCGCCCTCGGATTGGCGGGCGATGACGTGCGCTTTGGAATTGGCGTTGCCCGCGACATAGAGGGCGACGGTGCGGAAGCGGCCCGGCAGATCGCATCAGGCTTCAGCGGGCTCGCCGATTACACTTTCCCGCACCGATCGGCCCTCGTGATGGCTGACGCCTTGGCCGGCCATGCCGACGTATTGATCGATGAGCTGACCCTCGCAACCGGGGGCCAGTACCAATTCTTTGGCGGCGGCGCCGGAGACAATGCCCGGTTTCAACGCACCTCAGTGTTCTTCGGCCGTGAGGTGCTGAATGGAGCCGCCGTAGCGTTGGAGATGCTGACGGAGAAGGCGATCGGCATCGGCGTTCGTCACGGGTGGGCGCGTGCGTCGACTGCCTACCGCGTCACCGAAGCCGAGAGGATGAGACTGATCAGCCTCAACGGCTTGCCGGCGGTGGAGATCTTCGAAGCTCATGCCCAGACGACAGGACAAACGCTCGATAGGGCTGCCCCCATCCCCTTCTTCCTTCATAACATCCTGGGGATGGTGGCCGGTGAGTCTCATCGGCTACGCGTCCCGCTGGCCGTGCTGCCTGATGGTTCAGTCCTCTGCGCCGCCGAAGTGCCTCAAGGCTCCGTCGTCTACTTCATGCGGGCTTCCCAAGCGTCAGCTGTCGAGGCAGCCCACGAAGCCACTCAAGTGGCTCTGGCCGCCTTGGGAGGGAACAAGCCACAGGCGGCGCTTTTCTTTGACTGCGTCGCGACCCGGCTCCGGATGGGCGATCAGTTCAGCGAGGAGGTCGCTACCGTGCGCGACCAGCTCGCCGGAGCCGACCTAGTCGGCTGCAATACCCACGGACAGTTCGCGCGGGCGGAGGGTCAGTTCGAAGGGTTCCATAATTGCACTGCAGTGGTCGTTGTTGTGCCTGCGTGACCACTAAAAGCGGCCATGACCTGACTCGTCTGCTCTCAGCTCTTGCCGATCGACAGAGCCGTGGGTCTGAGGCTGCCTCGCTGGCGCAGCGTCTGGGTGCGCGCGATCTCATGGTCCTGTTGCCAGACCCGGAACTGGGCATTTTGCGACCCGCGCCCGGTTTTCGGCAGACGCTTGCGGGCGGCTTCACGTGGATCGAGCTCCTGGACCGATGCAACCGCGCGGGTGGGTTCCGCGCTACCGTCGCCCATCCGGTCGTTCAGCATCTGGAGCCCGTCGACGTCTGCGTCATGGCCGAAGGGCCGGTGGTGATGCTCATCGGCGGTCATCCTCAAATCCGGGCTTCAGAGCTTGCCGCCGCCGCCGATCTGATGATCGCGCTGCTACGGGCGGAGACCCGCGAAGATACTGCCACCGCTCATGCGCGCTCGGCGGGAGACGTGACCCGCCGCACCACTGCGCTGGCGTCATCTCTGGACCAAGCTCGGGCTGACCTCGCGACAAATGCCCGTGCGCTGCGGGAGGCGTTGTCCGATGCAGCGAGTCTGAACCAAGAACTCC
>JBBQQJ010000201.1:0-4536 GCA_038216165.1 Gemmatimonadales bacterium
CCGCACCCGCACGGTGACGACCTCTGGTCGGAACGAGGATCCGAGCTGGGCGCCGGACGCCCGGCACCTGGTCTTCACGTCCACGCGGACCGGCCGCAATCAGCTCTGGATCCTCGACCACGAGTCGGGCCGGATGCGCCAATTGTCCAACCTGACGGGACGCGCCCGTCTTGCCGCTTGGTCTGCCCGAGCGGGCCAACCGAACACCTGAGCCGGAGCCGCACCATGTCACACCGATTCCCGACCTTCGCCTTGCTGGGCCTCGCCCTCCTCGCCACCGCCTGCGGCAAGAAGGAAGAGCCCGTGGTCCAGCCGCCGCCGATGCCCATGGGTACGCGGATCAACCAGGACTCGATTGACGCCGCGCGCCGGGCCGACTCCGTGCGCGCCGCCGCGGCCGCGGCGCGCGCCGCGGCCGCGGCCGCCGAGGCGGCACGCGCCACGCTGGTCAACGAGATGGCGATGACGATCAACTTCGCGTATGACCAGTTCGACATTGGCACCGAGAATCAGGGCAAGCTCGACCGCAAGGCGGTGATTATGCGTGCCAACTCTGCGCTGCGCATTCGCGTGGTCGGGCACGCCGACGAACGCGGCTCGGACGAGTACAACCTTGCCCTCGGTATGCGTCGCGCCGTGGCGGCCAAGGACTACCTGGTGCGCATGGGTGTCGAGGCCTCGCGGATCGAGGTGGCGTCGCTGGGCGAAGAGGTGCCGCTCGATCCGTCGATGTCCGAGTCGGCCTGGGCGGCCAACCGTCGCGATGAATTCGAGATCATCGCCGGCGGCCAGAGCCTCGTCGCGCCGGGGAACTGACCATGCGCACTCGACGCGCCGTGCTGCTGGTCGCCCTCGCGCTTGGCGCCTGTGCCACGCCCGGGCAGGTGCGGCGCGTCGAGTCGCAGGTGGCGGTGATGCAGCGCGAGACGGAGCGCCGGGACTCGGCGCGGGCCGCCGCCCTCGACCGCATCATCGTCTCGCAGGGGCGAATCATCGACTCCCTTGCGGCCATCACGACCACGCTCGGGATGGCCAAGGGCGAGCTCTCGGCGGAATTCGTCGAGGTCCGCCGTCAGTTGCTCACGGTGCAGACGCTGCAGGGCCAGTCGCAGGCGCGCCTCAACGAGTTGCGGACGCAGCTCGAGGCGCGGCAGGATGCCATCGATGCCGGCCTCGGTGCCCCGCAGGGTGCGGACCAAATGCCCACCACGCCCTCGAGGACCCCGCCCGCCGGTGCGGTCCTGCCCCCGGCCACGGCCACGCCGTCGGCGGAGCAGATCTTCGCGCAGTCGCAGGCACAGCTCAATCGCGGCTCGGCGGCCACGGCGCGCGCCGGCTTCCGCGAGTTGCTCCGGTTGCACCCGCTCTCGCCGCGGGTGGCGGATGCGATGTACGGCATCGGCCAGTCCTTCGAGACCACCCAGCCCGATTCGGCGCTGGCCTACTTCCGGGACGTGGCGCAGAACTTCCCGGAGTCCGATCGCGCGCCCCAGGCGATGTTCAAGCTTGGTGACGCGGCGCAAAAGGTCGGCGACCTCGAGGCGGCACGACGGTGGTTCGGCCGGGTGGCGGTGGACCGTTATCGCGGCACGTCGGAGTATGACCTCGCCGTGGCACGCCTCCGGCAACTGCGCTAAGCCGCCGCCACATGCCCAACCCGACGGGAGAGATGCCGTTCCTCGATCACCTCGAGGAGCTCCGGTCGCGCCTGTTCAAGGTGCTCGGCACGCTCGTCGTGGCGATCGGCCTCGGCATCTGGGCGGTCCTTCGCCTCAACGTGATCGAGGCCCTCAAGGCGCCGATCGCGCCCTTCCTGCCCGGTGGCAAGCTCACCATCCTCGCCGTGACCGAACCGTTCCTGATCACGCTCAAGCTCGGGGCGCTGGTCGGCCTCGTGCTCGCCTCGCCCGTGCTGATCTACCAGCTCTGGGCCTTCCTCTCCCCGGCGCTCTACGCCAAGGAGAAGCGGGCCATGGTGCCGGCGCTCCTGGTCGGACTGGTCCTGTTCCTGGCCGGCGGGTGGATTGGCTGGGAATTTGTCGTACCGCGGGCGATCCCGGTCATGCTCGGGTTCCAGCCCGAGGCGTTCAACAACATGATCACCTACGACCGGTATTTCTCCTTCGTGGTCCAGATCGTCCTCGCCCTCGGGATCTCGGCCGAGGTCCCGCTGGTGATGATTTTGCTGGCCGCGCTCGGGGTGTTCGATGCGCGGCGGTACAACGCCTTCCGGAAGTACGCGGTACTGCTCTCGTTCGTCGGTGGTGCGCTGATGTCGCCGGGCGGGGACGTCTTCCTGATGCTCCTGCTGACCATTCCGCTCCTGCTGCTGTACGAGATCGGGGTGGTCGGCAGCTACGTGGTGCAGGGGAAGGGGCGGGCGCGCCGCACGATCTCCGGGGCCGCGATTCTCCTCGCCATGCTGGGCGCGCCCTCGCCCGCGGCGGGGCAGGTTCAGGTGCCACGTGGGGCGCGCGACACCCGAACGGCGGCGGCCGGGGACACGCTCCGCCGCGAGCAGCCGCGGCAGATCGATTCCTCGACCGCCAAGCGCCTGGGCCTGCCCACCGGCCCGGAACGCACCTTTCCTGCGGAGGACTCGATCCTCTCCGCGCTCCTCCGTCGGCCAGGCTTCGCCATCACGCGATTCCTGGCCGATTCGGCATTCCTCTACGCGGACTCCACGGCCATCATCCTGAAGGGCCGCGCCGCCACGGAGCGTGACGGGGCCCGGCTCGAGGGTGGGCAGATCGTCTACTCCGACGAGCGGTGCGAGCTGCTCGCCACGGGTGAGCCGAAGATGTTCGAGGAGGGGAGGATCGCCATCGGGCGGGCGCTGCGGTTCGACACGTGCCAGGAGCGCGGCGTGCTGACCGATGCCCTCACGACCTTCAATGAGCTCGGCGGCAACTGGTTCGTCCGAGGCAATCTCGCCGTGGATTCCTCGGCCTCGTGCCTCTACGCGGCCAGCAGCGAGTTCACCTCGTGCGACCTGCCGGTGGCCCACTACCACTTCCAGGCGGGCGAGGTGAAGTGGGTCGCTCAGTCGGTCCTGGTGGCGCGCCCGGCGGTGCTGTACATCCGCGACGTGCCGGTGGTCTGGCTGCCGTTCCTCTTCCAGGACACCAAACCCGGCCGGCGCTCGGGGATCCTCATCCCGCAATTCGGCTTCAATGACATCGTGCGGCCCACGCGCGGCTACCGGCGGCAGGTCACGAACGTCGGCTACTACTGGGCGCCCAACGACTACATCGACGTGACCGCTCGCTTCGACTGGTTTGCCTCCCGCTACATCCAGTACGGGGCGGAGCTCCAGTACAACTGGCTCAACCGCTTTGTGCGGGGCGGGATCGGGGTGAACCGGCAGGCGGAGGTGGACGGTGGCTCCTCGCTGCAGTTGCGCTGGAACCATAACCAGCGCTTCAATGCGGCGACGTCCCTGATCTTCAACCTCGACTACGCCAGCGACTCGCGCGTGGTCGCCGGCAACGCCGTCGACCCGCTGCTCACCACCCAGCAGATCCTCTCGTCGGCCAACTTCACCCGCCGGTTCGCCTGGGGCCAGGTGACCGTCGGCGGCACACGGCGGCAATCGGTGACCGACGGCAGCGGCACGATGACGCTGCCGTCGCTCACGGTGAGCCCGAAGCCGTTCGACCTCAGCCCCAACGTGACGTGGTCGCCCGGCCTCACGCTCACCAACGAGACCCAATTCAAGCAGCCGCTGCCGGCACAGATCATCGTCACCCCGGGCGGCCTCGACACGCTGGTCGCCACGGGGCGGGCCCGGAACACGTCGTTCTCCTTCGACACGCCGCTGCAGTTCGGTCGGTTCAACTGGCGTAACCGCGTCTCGGTCACCGATCGGCAGCGCGTCGCGCGGACCACCGTCACGCGTCGGATCCCCGATCTGTCCACGGCGGCCCCGGACGATTCGCTCACCGTCACCGAGGTGCGTGACGGCGATTTTTCCTCCGGCGTGGACTGGGAGACCTCCATCAACCTCCCGATCCTCGCCTCGGCCAGCTGGAAGTTCACCCCCTCGATCGGCGTGCGGAACATCGTCGGCGGCCCGTTCCTGCTCCGCAACGTGAACACCAACGGGGAGTGGGTACAGCAGGGGAAGCGCGTGGAGCTCGGACTCGCCGCCGCGCCAAGCTTTTACGCGCTCTTCAACCGGTCCTTCGGCCCGGTGTTGCGGATCCGTCACCGCGTGGCGCCGCTGGTCAACCTTGCGTGGTCGCCCGAGGCCACGCTGCCGGAGGACTATGCCCGGGCGATCGCGACTTCCAATTCCGCCGCGGCGGGAACGCCCACGCCGGCCCGCATGGCGCTCTCCCTCGGACTGGACCAGGATTTCACCGCCAAGCTCCGCCCCCCCCCTGGTGATACGACCACCGACGAGACGTCGTTTCGAAAGGTGATGCTGCTCCAGCTCACGACCTCACCGATGGTCTACGACTTCGAGCAGGCGAAGTTGCCCAACCGGACCGGCTGGGTCACGCCGGCGATCACCAACGCCGTGCGCAGCGACCT
>JBBQQJ010000202.1:0-4502 GCA_038216165.1 Gemmatimonadales bacterium
GAGGCGACGACCACCGGGCTGCACCGACTCGACGGACTGGAGATCCCGTTCCCGGTGCTCGACTGGAACGGGATCGCGCTCAAGGACCTGATCCACAACCGTCACCATGTCGGCGTCGAGACGTGGCCGGCCTTCACGGCCATCACGGGTCTGGCGTTGTATGGGCGCGAGGTCGTCGTGGTCGGGTTCGGGCCGGTGGGCCAGGGTGTCGCCGCTCGCGCTCGCGATCTCGGCGCCGTCGTGACCGTCGTCGATCTCGATCCGGTGCGGCTCGTCCAGGCACAGCATGACGGGTGCCGTGTCGCCGAGATGGCCGCCGCCCTCCGCTCAGCGAGCGTGATCGTCACTGCCACCGGCTTCGACGGGGTGCTGGGCGAGCAGCAACTTTCGCGGGTCGCCGACGGCGCGATCCTCGTCAACGTCGGCCACAGCGATCGCGAAATCGACGTCAACTGGCTCGACCGTCATCCGAGCACCCCGGTCCGCCGACATCTCGAGCGCTATGAGCTCGCCGGTCGGCGGGTGTACCTGCTCAATCGGGGCAGCCTGGTCAACCTCGTAGCCGGGCTCGGGATCGGAGCTCCCCAGTTGTTCGATCCGTTTGCGGCGATCATGCTGCTCGGGCTGGATGCCATCCTGAGCGGGCAGACCGCAGATCTACCGAACGGCGTGCAGCGCTACCCGCGTCCGCTGGAGGACCGCGTGGCGCGGGCGCTGGCCACCGGCTCCGTCTGATTGATTTTCCGGCCTCGCCGGTTGGCGGCGCGGAGCCTGTTGCCGGAGCCGGCCCGGTTGACGGCACACGTGTTGCCCGACGCGCTGGTCAGGCGCGACCTGCCAGCGTGACGCGCTTCGCGGCTGTCGAATGCGGCTACTAGACGCGACATGAGGGGCTCTGTGGCATGGCTCCTTTCGCCGCCATACCGAGCTGTGAGCGTCTCGGAAGGCACTTCTTCGTATCGTTGGGTAACGCCGACCTTCGCTGCTTCGACGACCGGCGCGCATCTCCGGAGGCGTTTTGGGTGGTTGTGCGAAGCCAGTGGGTGTTGCACGGTGATCGGATGAACGACGTGGAGCACCTTCTCATCCGTGCCGCCCGAGCAGCGGCGGAGCACCGGAGAACCGTCGGAGAACGCTCCGTCGCGCCCAGCATGTCGCCCGAGCACATCCGAGCAGCGTTCGCCGGACCGCTCCCCGACGAACCCACGTCCCCCGACGACGTCCTGACCAAGCTCCTGTCGGCGGCCGACGGGGCCATCACAGGTACGGCGGGGCCTCGCTACTTCGGGTTTGTCGTTGGAGGTTCACTGCCGGCCGCGAGCGCTGCCGACTTCCTCACCACCGGATGGGACCAGGCGGCCTACAACGAGGTTCTCTCACCCGCCGCAGGTGCGGCAGAGCGTGCAGCTGGCGGCTGGGCGAAGGAGCTGCTCGGCCTGCCGATCGAGTCGTCGGTGGCCTTCGTGACCGGCGCCCAGGCCGGCAACACGATCGGCCTCGCGATCGGCAGGAACGAGATCCTCGCCAGGGCCGGGTGGGACATCGCCCGTGGCGGGCTGTACGGCGCCCCGCAGGTCCGTGTGGTCGCCAGTGAGGAACGCCACGCCACTATCGACCGTGCTCTGCGGCTGCTCGGCATGGGGACCGCCAGCATTGACCCGGTCCGTGCCGGCAACAACGGCGCGATCGAGGTGGGCCATCTTGGAGAGGTCCTGGCCAACAACGAAGGCGCCCCCATAATAGTCTGCCTTCAGGCCGGCAACGTGAACACCGGCGCATGCGACGACTTCGACCGGGCCATCCCGCTTGCACGTCGCCACGACGCATGGGTGCACGTCGACGGGGCCTTCGGTCTATGGGCCGCCGCCAGCCCGCGGTATGCGCACCTGACCCGGGGGGTGGAACTCGCGGACTCCTGGGGCACCGACGCCCACAAGTGGCTCAACGTCCCCTACGATTCGGGATTGGCGTTCTGCCGTGACGCGAACGCGCATGCCGCCGCGATGTCCTACGTCGCCGCGTACTTGACTGGCTCGGGCGGCACCGAGCACGTGCTCGGTGATGTGACCCCCGAGTCGTCTCGCCGGGCCCGTGGCTTCGCGGTCTGGGCGGCCTTCCAGGAGCTTGGGCGCAGCGGTGTCGCGGACCTGGTCAACATGTCGTGCGCCCACGCCCGGCGCATGGCGGATCTGCTGACTGCCGGCGGCGCGAGGATCTACAACGAGGTAGTACTGAACCAAGTGCTCGTCGGCTTCGGCGACCTGTCGCGCACCGATGCTGTCATTCAGGCGGTCCAGCGAGATGGCACCTGCTGGCTGGGCGCCACCACCTGGCACCGCAAACGCCTGATCCGGATCTCGGTGTCGAACTGGACCACTACCGAGTCAGACATCGACCGCTCCGCCGCCGCCATCCTGCGCGCGGCGGCGTCGACCTAACCCGATAGTGCTGACCCCGCCGCCGGCGGTCGATTGTTTCCCGCAAGGTGGTCGGCACCACTGGCTGGGTTGCAGTCTGCGGCGGCGGTAAGTCGCGGGTGAGGTCTGTACTCCATGTCGGACTCGGCAACGACCGGCGCCGCCGCTCGGTCCGGCCACACTCCGCGACCACCGCGTCCACGACGTCAGCGGGAAAGACCTTCATCAACAGACCCACCGAGACCAGATCCGGCAACCGCCGGTCCGACTCGGCCTTCCTCCAACCAGGACGAGGCATCCCCCCAAAACTACACCGCCGTAACTCTAATTGAACGGCCGGAGTGCGGGCGTGGGCCCCCGCGCAGCGAGCGGGAGCCCGCAACTGCAGATAGGCCACCACCGAACCATCACGGTTCGTCCGGCGCGACTCCCGCAGATACATGCTCACACAGAACCGGGCCAGGTCCGCCCAGTCGAGCGACACGCCACAAGTCGTGTGCCTACACGAAATGCGCTTCCGGAGACCCCCACAAGCCCCTGACCTGCGACGATGCAAATAGTCCAGGCCACATGTGCGTGGACTTTCGCAGTCTCAGGCGGCGTAGGCGAGGGTGTCGAGTAGGGCGTCGAGATTTTTGGTGTTGTGTTGATCGGGCGTGCCGGCGCCTGTCATCGCGGTAATTCGTTCGGTCCAGAGGCTGCGGCGGAGCGCGGCGAGGGCGTCGAGGAAGCTCGGGGTTACCTTGCGGGGGTACCAGGGCCGCGGGATCCAGGTGTCACCGGTGGGGTGTTCGGTGAGGTACCAGCACCAGGTCATGGCGTGCAGCCAGAGTGAGAGGCACGCGACCCGTTCGGGGCCTTGTCGCTTCCAGGACTGGGGGTTTTCGCCGCCGAGGTGTTGCTTGGTGTCGCGGAAGCAGACCTCGATGCTCCAGCGGCCGGCGTAGCGGGAGGCGGTCTGGGCGCCGCTGGCGTCGAGGTCGGTGGTGATGAAGAAGTCATCGGGCTCGATGCCGTGGGGGTCGCGGACGATGACGAGCCGAACGAGGTCTTTGGGGTTGACGCCGTACCAGAGCACGTCCTGGGTGAGGATCAACTTCTCGACGGCGCGGCCTCGGACGTCGATGGTGGCTGTGTGCCAGTCACGTGGGTCTGCTTGGGCGGCGATCTCGGGTGGTGTGGGGAGCCGGGCGCCTCGGGTGCGGGGCCGACCGCGCTTGCCGGTCGGTGGCGGCTTCGGCTGGTAGAGGGCGGCGTCTCGGCGCATCCGGCTGGTGAGGTGGGTGCGGGGCAGCTTGGCGCCGGCGAGGCTGGCGTAGGCGCCGTCGGCGCACAGGTGCAGCTCCCGCTCGGGCAACCAGGCCGCGAGTTCACCCTTCATCTGGGTGGCGTGCTCGACGGTCGTGATCGGGTCGTTCTTCTTGTGCAGCCGGGCATTGACCGGGATCGCGATCGGCATCGAGCCCCACGGCGGGGGAACCGCAGTGTGACCACGACCAGGTTCAGGCCGAGCGCGAAGACGACCCGCTTGCTGGTGGAACGGACCGCGTCCCGGAAGTTGCCGGCACCTTCGACCTGGCGGCCGCTCTTGTGGAACAGCGTGTCATCACAGTCCAGGGCGATCACACCGGTCGGGGCGAACGTGTCGACGGCATGGGTGGCCAGGAGCCGCCACAGCCCGGTCATGCTCCAGGCGCCGTCACGCAGCAGACGGTGGTAGGCATCGTGCGCCCGCCCCGCGGCCGGGTCGGCCGCGGTGATCATCGCGGTGACGGTCCTTCGGCCAGGGGCCAGGACCCAGCCGGTGATCAGGCCGGTGAAGATCGCGAAGCTCGGTGCCCGGAACACCTGCCGGGCCGGTGCCAGCAGCCCGGCCCAGACGGTTAACGGGCTCTTCACAATGGACGGTGTAGTCGGGGTCTGAACCCGCCGGTCTCGAGTAGGGATCTGGCGATGGTATGTCGCCCTCGTGGTTATGTTGACCGGCGCCGTCTGCCCCTGATCTGGCGGGGTGGGACGTCGAGCCGGTCAACATAACGATCAGTGCACGGGGCGGGGTTTCCCTTGATCTGACCGGGCGGTCGC
>JBBQQJ010000203.1:0-4436 GCA_038216165.1 Gemmatimonadales bacterium
GCCAATGCCGCGGCCGCCACACCGGTGCGGCGGAACGCAGCGATCCCCTGCCGGGCGGCGATGTCGAACAGCTCGCGCACGCCCAGGGCGCCGATGGCCGCGACCACGAGGGCCAGCGGCCAGCCACCGGCCCAGACGGCGAGGAGGGCGAGCGGGATCGCCACCACGGCGAACCCGATGCGTTTGACGAGATTGGCGTCCATGGGGCCCCTAGGTGCTGACGCGCCCGAAGCGGCGGTCGCGGCGCTGGAAGTCGAGGATGGCCCCATACAGGTCCTCCCGCGTGAAGTCGGGCCAGAGCACCGGCGTCACGTGGAACTCCGCGTAGGCCACCTGCCAGAGGAGAAAATTCGAGATCCGCATCTCCCCCGAGGTGCGGACCAGCAGGTCGGGATCGGGCCACGCGGCGGTGTAGAGCTCGGCCGCCAGCGCGGCCTCGTCGATCTGCTCCGGCGTGAGCTCGCCGCGCTGCACCCGCTCGGCGAGGCGTCGAGTGGCGCGCACCAGCTCGGCGCGGGCGCCGTAGGAGATGCAGATGTTGAGGGCGAGTCGGGTGCCACCAGCAGTGGCGGACTGGATTGCGTCCACCGCGGCGCGCGCCGACGACGAGAGGCGGTCAAGGTCGCCCAGCATCCGGACGGCGACGCCCTGCGCCCGCAGTTCTTCCGCCTCGCGCGCGATGTACTCCTCGAGGAGCGCCATCAGGGCGTCGATCTCGGCGGGGGGACGCTGCCAATTTTCCTGGGAGAAGGCGAACAGGGTGAGCACCTCCACCCCCGCGGCGAGACAACCCTCGACCGCCTCGCGCACCGCGGGCATCCCGGCCTGGTGGCCGGCGGAACGGGCCAGCCCGCGCTCGCCGGCCCAGCGGCCGTTGCCATCCATGATGATGGCGATGTGGCGCGGGACGGCGCCGTGCAGGCGCAACGCGTCGAGGGCGGCGGAGGGCTGCGTACTCACACTTCGAGGACTTCGGCTTCCTTGGCCTTGAGGAGGTCGTCCACCTGGCGCACCGCATCGTCGGTGTGCTTCTGGACCTCCTTCTCGGCGCGGGTCTTCTCGTCCTCGGAGATCTTCTCGGCCTTCTTGATCTTGGTCATGGCATCGGTGCGTGCCTGGCGGACGGCCACCCGGCCCTCCTCGCAGAGCTTGCTGCAGATCTTGACGAGTTCCTTGCGGCGCTCCTCTGAGAGCATCGGCAACGGCACGCGGATGATGTTCCCCTGCGACTGCGGATTCAGGCCAAGGCCGGCGTCACGGATCGCCTTGTCGATCACGTTGGCCAGCCCCTTGTCGAAGGGCTGGACCACCAGCATCCGCGGCTCGGGGGCCGAGACCATGGCCACCTGGTTCAGGGGCACGGTGGAGCCATAGGCTTCCACGCGCACGAGGTCGAGGAGCTGGGGCGAGCCCTTCCCGCTCCGGATGCCCGAAAGCTCCTTGCGGGTGTTCTCCACGGCCTTCTGCATGCCCTCTCGGGCGCTGGCAACAATGTCAGTCAGGGTCATCGGACAAGGGTGCCGACGCGCTCACCGCTGAGCGCTCGCGCGATCGCGCCGGTCTGGTTGATGTTGAGGACGACGATCGGAAGTTGATTGGCCTGGCACAGGCCGAAGGCGTTGGCGTCCATCACGGCGTAGCCATTGACGAGCGCGTCCTGGAAGGAGAGCTCGGGAATGTGCCGCGCCGTGGGGTCCTTCTGCGGGTCGGCGGTGAACACACCGTCCACGTTGGTCGCCTTGAGCACCACCTCCGCCTCCATCTCCAGCGCGCGGAGCACGGCGGCGGTGTCGGTCGAGAAAAACGGATTGCCGGTACCGCCGGCAAAGATCACGAGCCGCCCCTTTTCGAGGTGGCGCATCATGCGGCGGCGGATATAGGGCTCGGCCAGCGATTCCATGCGGATCGCGGTCATCACGCGGGTCTCGACCTCGAGCGCCTCAAGGACATTCTGCAGGGCGAGCGCGTTGATGACGGTGGCCAGCATCCCCATGTAATCGGCGGACACGCGGTCCAGCCCCTCGCGCGAGGCGGTCGCCCCGCGCACGATGTTGCCCCCCCCCACCACCAGACCCAGCGACACGCCCATGGCGTGCACCGCCTTGATCTCCTCGGCCAGTGCCTCGACGACGGCGTAGTCGAGACTCCCAGTCTTGCCGCCGGCGAGCGCTTCGCCGGACAGCTTGAGGAGGGCCCGGCGATAGGCCAGCGCCATTAGGCCGACTCACCGATCTTGAAGCGCGCAAAGCGGACCACCGAGGCGCCGGGCACCTTGGCCACCATCTGCTTGACGGTCTGCGACTCGTCCTTGATGAACGGCTGCTCAAGGAGGGCACGCTCGCTGGCGAACTTGGCGACCTTGCCCTCGACGATCTTGCTGCGGATCGCCTCCGGCTTGCCCTCGGCGGCCACCTGCTCCTCCGCGATCCGGCGCTCGCGATCCATCAGCTCCGCCGAGATGTCGGCGGTGGAGACGGCGATTGGATCGGCCGAGGCGATGTGGAGCGCGATCTCGCGCGCCAGCGTCCGGGCATCCACGCCGGTCACGCCGGCCAGCTCGACCAGCACGCCGACCTGGGCGTTGAAGTGGCGGTACTCGCCGACCAGCCCGCCGAACTTGGCGACGCGCTTGACCTGCACCGCCTCACCGGTCTTGCCCGAGGCCGTCTTGACGACCTCCTCGATCGTGGTGCCATCGAGGGTCTCGGCAAGGAATGCCTCGCGCGTCACGCCCACCGGCGAAGTGCCGGCGAGGTGGGCGACGAGCTTGGCCAGTAAGGCCTGGAACTCATCGTTCCGGGCCACGAAATCGGTCTCGCAGTTGAGCTCGAGCATCGAGCCGACGTTGCCGTCGGCAGCAACGTCGATCCCGACGAGGCCCTGCATGGCATCGCGGCCGGCGCGCTTCTCGGCCTTCGCGATCCCTTTCTTGCGGAGAATCTCGGCGGCGAGGCTCATGTCGCCCTGCGCCTCCTCGAGGGCCTTCTTGCAATCCATCATGCCGGCCCCGGTACGGGCGCGGAGCTCGGAAATGTCCTTGGCGGTGATCGTCATGGCAGTCATCGGGTCCCAATGGTCAAAGTCTGGTTATGGAACCGCCGCCCCGGGCATGGAAGCCCGGCAGGCGGCGGCGTCGCGCTTGCCCGGCCGAGGGCCGGATCAGCCTTCGGCGTCGCCGGTGGCCTCGGGAGCGGCCGGCGCATCGGTCTTCAGACGCGCGGCGATCACTTCCGGACGGGCCTTGCGCTTGCGGCGCGTGCGGCGCTTGCGGCGCTCCTCGTCCGAGGCGCCGTCGCCGTCGCCAGCAGAGTAGGTCTCGGCATCCTCGTCGGCCGCGGCATCGCGCACGGGGATCTGCGCGCGGGCCTCACGGATCGCATCGCAGAGCGCGGAGGTGATGAGCGAGACCGAGCGGATGGCGTCGTCGTTGCCCGGGATCGGCACCGTGATCGGGTCGGGGTCGGCGTTCGTGTCGACGATGGCGACGACCGGGATCCCGAGGCGGTTGGCCTCCTGGATGGCGATCTTCTCCTTCTTCGCGTCGATGATGAACAGCGCGCCCGGAAGGCGGCCCATCGCCTTGAGGCCCTCGAGGTTGCGCGAGAGCTTCTCGCGCTCACGGGAGAAGAGCAGCTGCTCCTTCTTCGTGTAGCTCTCGAAGTCGCCCTCGGCCACGCCCTGCTCGAGGTCGCGGAGGCGGCGGATCTGCTTCTTGATGGTCTGGAAGTTGGTCAGCGTCCCGCCGAGCCAGCGCTCGGTGACCCAGTGCGCGGAGGCGTTGCGTGCCTCGGCCTCGACCACGGCCTTGAGCTGCCGCTTGGTGCAGACGAAGAGGACGTTGTCGCCCTTGAGCGCCACCTGCTTGAGCAGTTCGGCGGCCTTGTCCAGCTGCTTGAGGGTCTTGTGGAGGTCGATCAGGTAGATCCCCGACCGCTCCGCGAAGATGAACTTGCGCATCTTCGGGTTCCAGCGGCGGGTCTGGTGCCCGAAATGGGTGCCAGCGTCAAGCAGTTCCTGCAGGGACGGTGTTGCCACGTCGTCGTGCTCCTCGGAGTGTTGGTCGTCGGCCCCCGTCACGCCCTGTCGACCACCCCAGCGGGGCACGTCGGTCGGCAGGATCGGGGGGCGTGTGTCACCCGGCCATCGTGGCCGGGCGTGTGGTGCGGCCGGTTTCCCTCGGCCAGGGGGCACTGCTAACGGCGAACCAGCTTCCGAGCGGGGGCGAGAGGGGTCCCTCGCTGCGCTCGGGTTTCCCAAACGCGGCGAGGAGGTCCCTCGCTGCGCTCGGGATAGCAAGCGCTGCCCCGCAGGGGCTAGCGCTTGCTAAACTGGAATCGCTTCCGGGCGCCGGCGCGGCCTGGCTTCTTGCGCTCGACCATGCGGGGGTCGCGCGTCAGGAGCCCGGCGGTGCGGAGCTTGGGGCGGTGCGCCTCGTC
>JBBQQJ010000204.1:0-4408 GCA_038216165.1 Gemmatimonadales bacterium
GTCCTCCTCGAGCGGGACCTTCGCAGCGAGCAGATTCGGATAGCGCGCCTCGTCCACCAGTTCGTGCGTGAGGGCGGTGGCGCCCGTAGCGTGTTGCGTGCTCCAGGCGACCCACGAGCCGGGACGGCCGCCCTCGAAGCAGCCGAGCAGCGTGGGGATGATCCCGTTCGGCGAGGTGGGCCGCTGCCGGGTGAGCGTGCCGTCGATCATCCGCTCGTCGAACGGCAGCCGATGATAGACCACGGTGAGTTGGGCATCACCCGACGCGACCGGACCGGCCACCGGCTCGGCGAAGCGCCCCCGCGGGTCGAAGTCGCGCAGCGCCTCGAGGATCCCCCCCGCCCCGGCCGCGCGCGCATGGTGAATCCGCGGGACCCCCTGGGTCGCGGCCACGAGGGCCGGCTCGGAGTGGCCCACCACCACACCATGGTAGCCGGTCTCGAAGAGCGAGAGATCGTTGAGGGTGTCGCCGGCCACCAGCACGCGTTCCGCAGGAATGCCCAACTGCTCCACCAGCCGCATCAGGGTGGCGCCCTTGTTGATGCCCGTGGGGAGCACATCGAGGTAGCGGTCGGCCGAGTGGAGGATGTCGACCGGCAGGTCGCGCAGGCGCTCGCGGACGGCTTCGATCACCGCCAGATCCTCGGCATAGAACGAGACCCGGCGCTCCTGGGGGACCGCCTGCCGGACCAGGCCCGCCATGTCCTGCAGCGCCTCGACGATCACCTCGGTGCCAACCCACTGGGCATCGATCTCCCACTGGATCGGGTCGACGGGCCGGAGTCCGTCGGTCGTTATGATGGTGGCGCCGACGTCGGCAATGATGAACTCCGGGTCGGGCACCAGCGCATCACCCAACAGCGGCAGGACGCTTTCCACGCCGCGCCCGGTCACGAAGACGAGACGGACGTCGGGAGCGGCGCGGAGGGCGCGATAGAGCGCGAGGCGGTCCGCCTGGCGCCCACCGAGAAAAGTGCCGTCGAGGTCGGTGGCAAGCAGCAGGATGGGGCAGTCTCCGGTTGGGGGCGAGGCGGGCGATCCGCATGAGGTTCCGTCATGCCCGATGAGAACCCTCGGAACCTGCCCCGACCATGTTGGGAGCGCAACCTTATGCGACCGCGCCCCCGTCCAGCAGAGCCGGACGGGGGCGCGGGGTGGAGCGTGGGCAGCTCAGGGCTGCATCGACACCTCGGTGGGCGCCGCCATCGCGGCGGAATCGGCCGTGGGAGCCGCCACCGGCCCGGGATACATCCCCCGGGTAGTCCTTCGCCATCGGCTGCCCTAGAGCGGCTTGTAGACGCCCTGGTGGCAGGTGCTGCACTGCAACTTGGCGCCGTCACCCATCGGCCCGCGCGAGACTGCGCCGTCGACATGCCACGCCTTCAGGGTCCCGTCGTTGGTGAGGTGTCCCGGGGCGTGCCGAGCGGCCGGCCAGACATCCTGGAGCGGCAACATGTAGCCGATGTTCAGTGCGCGCACCATGCGGACCCCACGCAGCGCCGTCAGGCGTTGCGCCGGGCTCTGCTCCCAGCTCGCAAAGGCACGCGAGTTGTGGCAGTAGGTGCAGTTGACGCCGAGGGAGGTGCTCATCGAGATCATGAGACCATACGTGTACTCGGTCTGGTTCACGCTCGAACGGTTGTTCGTCTCGCTGCGCAGCGCCCCCGCGGTCTGGACGCGGACGTCCTGCCGGTCGAGGTAATGGCGCAGTGACTGATTCTCGTCCGTGTAGAACCAGGTCCCCGTCGGCACCTGATTGCCGCGGTGACAGGTGTAGCAGGTCACGCCGGTCTGCTGGACGTGTCCGGTCCATTCGGAGTTGACCGCCTGCGTCATGGCCAGCATCCGCTTGGCCACCTGATAGGTGTACTTCTCGCCACTCGCCATGTTCGCCGTGTTGTGGCAGTAGGCACACCCGGCTTCCGTCCCGGAGGTTGGCGCCACCCAGTTGGTCATCGCCTGCATGGTACGGACGAATTCCCCGTTGGACAGGTGCCCGAGGTACTGCACGTTCTGGTACTGGTCGCCGGCCCGCGAGGAATCCGGTGCCGCCGCCCGCAGGAACACCCCCTCCCCCCCCCGATGTCGAGGTGCCGTCGGTGCCGCCGCACGTCGCAGGCCGCCAGGGCCTCCGCGGCCACCTGCGGCTGCGAGGCAGCCATCACCCCGCTGTAGGCCGCCACCGCGTCATGCGGCATCCCCGCCGGCGCGGCCGACAGGGCGTAGGGCCAGAACCGCGCGAGGGCGGTGTCATCGCGCCGCCCCGCCCGAAGCAGGGCGACCGGGTCGGCGAGGTCACGGTAGAGCAGCGTGTTGTGCTCGAAGAGCACGCGGAAGTCTTCGCGACCGACCAACGCCATCCCGAGCGGCCCCACGTCCCAGCGCCCGTCGCGCCGCTGGCGCACCAGGTCGAGCGCCCCGGCCGCGGAGAGCAGGCGCGCGGTCGAGTCGTCCGGACACCCCAAGCAAGCGCTCAGGTCCGCCGCAGAGCGCGGCCCCGCTGCCAGCAGTTCCAGCAGGCCGAGGCGGGTCACGGCCAGCAGCACCTGGGTGTAGACGAAGCCAGCGCAGAGGTCGAAGGTGCGCCGCGCGACGGGCGAACGGGCGGGTGAGCGGGAAGGCACTCGCCCATGCCTGCCACCGGGGTGAGGCCACCCAGCGCAGCAGCCGGGCGCGCCATGGCCCGGTCGCGGGCAGCGAGAGGGCGCCCAGCCTCACTCCGCGCCAACCGCGGTGGGCGGCACCCGGTGGCGCAGCCGCCGACCCCAGGCGACCAGCGCGGGAGTCGCGGCGAAGAGCGCCATCGCTCCCCCCCCCACGAGCGCCGCCCCGAGGAGATCATAGCGCAGGGCCATCGCCAGCGGCAGCAGCCCATTGACGAGGTAGATCACGTCCGGCTGGCGCGTGCTGGCGATCGCCGGCAGCCGCCCCGCCGTGGCACGATGGAGCATCCAGCCAATGAGCGGACCGATCGTCGCCCACGCCATCCAGTTGGCGATCGGCATCCCGTGCCACATCCCGCTCTCCCGCCAGATCCAGAAGGGATAGGCCGCGCTCATGGCCGGCTCCAGCAGCACGTCGTAGGCGAGCAGTCCCACGGTTGCGAGGACAGCCGTGCCGCGCCAGCCGAACCCCGCACGGAGCGCCAGGCCGGTGGTGGCATAGAGCATCAGGAACCAGGAGAGCGGGATCGTGAAGGGGACCAGACCAAACACCCGCCACCCCAGCTCGCGCCCGTAGGCATGCTCGCCGAACGGCAACCCCGTGGCCGCCCCGATCAGTTCGACGGTGAGTGTGAAGCCCACCACCCAGGTGGCGGCCCGGAGTGCCGCACGGCGACCCACAGCGTCCCAGAGCGCCAGCAGCGCCCCGAGGAAGCCGAGCACCAGCACGAGCGCGCCCACATAGGTCATCCCCCACTGGTAGGAGGCACGCCACCAGTCGGGATCGGTGCCGGTCGGGATCGGACGCCCGATCATGATGGCAAACGCGCCGATGCTCACCAGCGTGAGCAGCGCATGCACCGCGGTGCAGCCCCACCCCCACCGCGACACCGCGACACCGGATCGAATCGGGACCATGCTCATCCTCCACGCAAACGCAGGAACGCGTCCCAGAGCGGCAGGTTGCCGGGGATCGCCAACACCACGTACTCCAGGGCGGCCAGTCCGACCAGCACGGCAAGCAGCGCCCGACGCCAGCGGGGAAACCGCCCCTCCGCGCGGCGCGCGGAGCGCACCAGCCACACCGTCGCGACGATCGCCCCGACAATGGTGATCACCAGCAACGGATGCAGCCGCGGCGGCCCGAAGAACGCCGTCAGGAACGCGAGCCGGGGCGGCAGGAAGTGGATGCCGTTGTTCACGACCCCCACGAACACGTTGATCTTTGCCACCTGCTGCACCAGCCAGAACAGCCCCAGCGTCTGCCATGCCATCGGATTGCGCCCGGGCACCAGGTAGAGGGCGCCCAGAACCGAGAGCGCCAAGAGGTCGTGCCCGCTGGTCGAGACGATCGCCCGCATCGCGAGCGGGAACGACGGCGCCTGGCCGAGGGCGGCGGGCACCGTCACCGCCGGCCCGACGATCACCCCCGCATAGAACAGGGCCGACACCCCAAGCCAGGCCAGCGATCCCGCCGCGAAGCCGAGGAGCGCGCCGCGCGCGGTGCAGTCGTCGCGCACACGCGCCACGATGACCCCGGCCAGCGCCATCAACCACGTGGCCACGATGACGCCCAGCAGCCGGGTGGTGTCGTTGCGCTCGACGGCGACGATCGCACCAGTGGCGAGCCACCAGAACAGGCCCACGAGGAGAATCGCACCGGACAGGCCGCTCCCCGCGCGGGCGCCCTGGCCGGGCGCGGGAACCGTCACCGCGCCGTGCCCCTCAGGCGGCATCGCGAGCCC
>JBBQQJ010000205.1:0-4407 GCA_038216165.1 Gemmatimonadales bacterium
AAAATCCGGCTGCCAGAGCTGCAGCGCGAGGTAGGCCGTCGTGTAGCGACCGGGCACGGCGATCCGCTTTCCCTTGGCCGCCGCGCGGATCGTGGCGGCGTCGGTCACGCGATCGCCGGGCGCCGCCGTGGTGGCGACCAGGCGCGGGCCATAGCCGTCGCCCATCGAGGAGCCGCTGGCGAGCAGCGCGTAGTCGTCGGCGAGGTGGGCGTAGGCGTGGATCGAGACGGCCGAGACGTCGAGTTCCTTGCGGAAGGCGCGCTGGTTCAGCGTCTCGATGTCCTGCAGCTCGTGTTCGTAGACCAGGTCACCGGTGTCGATCTTTCCCTCGGCGAGGGCGTAGAACATGAAGGCATCATCGGAGTCGGGCGAGTGCGCCACGCGAATCACGGTCGGCATGTCAGTTGGCTCCGGGACGGGCACGGAAGGACTCGAGGACCTCGCGGTGGTCGATGTACTCGCCGCGCGGCAGGTCGATCTGGGCGGGATAGAGGCGGTTGAAGGCGGCTTGCGCCTCGCGGGCGCGGGTGCTGTCGCCCTGATACTCGGCCACGAGGGCGCGGAGGTACCATGCCATCAGGTTCTCGGGGGCCTCGGTCACGATGGTGTCGGCAAGGGCCAGCACTTCGGGGAACTGGCCCACCAGCAGGTAGAGCGTGGCCATGTGGTAGCGGGCATCCACGTCCCGATCGCCGGGGAGGAGCTGCTCGTAGGCGCCGTAGGCCATCGGCCAGAAGGAGATCACCGTCGAGGTGTCTCGCGTCTCGGCCGCGGCCATCACCCGGTCATTGAGGCGGGCGAACTGCTCCCGCGGTGTGAGGTTGCTGATGTCGGGGGCGGGGCCGAGGGCGGTGCCCCCCGGCGCGGCGGCCGGCTGGCCAGCCGGCTGGGCCGCCGGTGCTCCGCCTCCGGCCGGGAGGCCGTCACGCCCAATGGCAGCGGAGATGACCCAGGCCGTCGCGATCAGGGCCAGCGCGCCCGCGACGATCCACGGCGTGTGCGATGTCGCGGCGACCGGAGGCCCCGCCGGGGTGAGGGCGCCGCCGCCGAGGGCGGTCCCGAACTGCGGGCAGAAGCGCACGCCCTCGCCGAGCGGGGTGCCGCAGGTCACGCAGAAGCGGTCAGAACTGGTGGCCCCGCACTGGGGGGGCGGTGTGGCTGAACCCTCGGACATGGCGTCTCCGGTAGCGGATCATCGGGGCGTGCGGACTGTGTGGATCCGCCAATCCGGCAATATACCCGCCCCTGGTGCTGGCGTTGCGGGGGGCGGGTCGCTACCGTTGGGAGACACCGTGGAAACGCCAATGCCCACTCCGCCTTCCGATACCATCGATCTGGCCAATGCCGACCACATGGGCGACCTCGCCCGTGGCGGCACCAACTGGTCCGTGCACCTCGAGACCCGCCAGGACGGCCCCGTCACCGCTGGTCGCGTCCATTTCGTGGCCGGCGAGGTGCGCCGGTCGTCGTCGTGGATCTTCCGTGAGTGGACCGCGCAGGACGTCCGGGCGCGCTTTGCGGAGTTCTCCCCGCTTGAGCTGTGGCGCCTGCTGGAGAGTTTGAGCTGACCACTGCACTCCGCGGCACCGCAGGCGAACGGCGAACGGCGAACGGCAGATGGCGGGCGATGCGACCCCGGACGCCCGTCCCCCGCGCCCCCCTCACCCCGCTGCTGGTGGCGCTCGCGCTCCTGGGAGCGCCGTCGCTGTCTGCCCAAGCGCCCACGATCGACCGGGTGCAGGTCGAGCGCCGCTCGGTGTTTGACCCCGACGAGACATCGTTCTGGCTCCTCAAGTTGGTCAATCGCCTGCACGTGACCACCCGGCCCTACGTGGTGCGCCGGGAGCTGTTGTTTGCCACCGGCGAGCGCTTCGACTCGGCCAAGGTGGCGGAATCCGAACGGAATCTTCGTCGCCTCGGGGTGTTCCGCCTCGCCGACATCGACACCGTCACCTCCGACAGCGGCTTCACCGTGCGCGTGACCACTCGCGACGGGTGGAGCACGCGGCCCGACTTCCGCTTCCGCTCCACCGGTGGCGCCGTGGCCTACACCGTGGCGCTCATCGAGGACAACCTCCTCGGTACCGCCACGCAGGCGTCGCTGCTCTACCAGAAGAATCCCGACCGTGCCACCACCACCCTGGGGTTCCGGCAGACGCGGCTGATCAACAACACCATCGGGCTCGTGGCCCGCGTTGAGGACCGCACCGACGGCGAGCTGGCCGCGGCGTGGTTCGGCAAGCCGTTCTTCTCGGTGGCCGACCGGACGAGCT
Organism: Gemmatimonadales bacterium; assembly: GCA_038216165.1. Lineage (GTDB taxonomy): Bacteria > Gemmatimonadota > Gemmatimonadetes > Gemmatimonadales > GWC2-71-9 > Palsa-1233. Next base: position 2,274 of record JBBQQJ010000205.1, read on the forward strand.
GGTCGCTGGAGACCGACACGCGCACCGAGCGGGTCCTGCGGTTCCGCGACGGCTTCGCGGTGGCCCGCGACACGCTGCAACGCCGCTACGTGCTGCTCCGCGGTGAGGTGGCCCATGCGCTGCACGCGTCACCGTACGGGTACCTCCGCATCGGGGCCACCGCGCAACTTCGGCGCGATGATTTCATCCCGCAGGTCGGCTTCGATGCGCTCGGCTTCGCCGAACGCACGATCACAGCGGCCGCGGGAGGGTGGATCGAGTCGCGCACGGCGCGCTTCGCCAAGGTGCGCGGCTACAACGCGCTGTCACGCGATGAGGACCTTGACCTCAGCACCGTGCTCCGCGCGGGACTCTGGGTCGCCCCACCATCGTTCGGCTACGAGCGCGCCGGGGTGGGCCCCGAGTTGCTGGCGCGCACCGGGTTGCGGTTCGGGCCGGGGTTCGCCACGGTGGGGCTGAGCGCCAACGGGCTCTTCACCAGCGCCGGGCTTGATTCCGGGAGCGTCTCGCTCGGTGGTACCGTGGGGTGGTTGCCCAGCCCGAAGCATCTCGCGGTGTTCCATGCCACGGTGGGCGCGATCGAGTCGCCGCGCCCCGGGAGCGAGTATGACATCGGTCTCGGCGTCGGGCCGCGCGCCTTTGCGCAACACGCCTTCACCGGCGACCGCGCCTTCTTCCTCACCGCCGAATACCGCTACGGCCTCGCGGCGGATTTCCTCAAGGTGGTGGATCTGGGTGTGGCCACCTTCGCCGACTACGGTGGGGCGTGGTACGATGGCCAACCAGTGCGCACCGGCGGCAACATCGGTGTCGGGCTCCGCCTCGGCGCTTCGCGCGCCCCCGATATCGAGGCCAATCGGCTGGATCTCGCGTATCGCCTCGGCAACGACCGTGAGCCCGCCGGCTGGGTGTTCGTGGTGGCCAAGGGGTTCGCCTTCGGGAGCGGGTTGCGGGGCCGGTGAGCGGCATGCGACGCGCCATCCTCCTCCCGCTCGCCCTGCTCGTGGCGTGCACCGCCGCGCCCGAGCGACCGCGCTCGCCGGACGGCTTTCTCGGGGCCGAGCTCCCCGAGCCGCTTCCGAAGCCGGATGTCCCGTTCGTCGACTCACGTGGTGCGCCCTATGATTTCGTGACGGCCACCGAGGGCACGGTCACGCTGCTCTTCTTCGGCTATACCAACTGCCCCGACATCTGTCCGGTCCACCTGGCCAACATCGCCGCGGTGCTGAAACGCCTACCCGATGCGGTGCAGCGCGAGGTGCGGGTGGTGTTCGTGACCGCCGATCCGGCGCGCGATTCGCTGCCGCGCCTCCATGCCTGGGTGAAAGGATTCAATCGCGACTTCATCGGGCTCACCGGCGAGCCGTGGGCCATCGACAGCGCGCAGCGCACACTGGGGCTGGTGCCGGCGGTGCTCGACACCACGCGGGGGCGGCGCGAGGACTACCTGGTGGGTCACGCAGGACAGGTGCTAGCCTTCACCAAAGACGGGATGGCACGGGTGCAGTATCCGTTCGGGACGCGGCAACGCGACTGGGCCGAGGATTTGCCGCGCCTCATTGCCTGGCCGGACGCACCATGAGGCGGGGTTGGTGTGTCGGGGTGATCACGCTGGTGGCTGCGTGCGGGGGCGGGCAGCCGATGCCGCGCGCCGGTGATGTGGTGGTGGCCGAGGCGGAGGTGCGCATCGCCCCGGCCGCGGCCACCTCGGCTGCCGTCTACTGGGAACTGCGCCACCTCGGCACGGTACCTGACACGTTGCTCGCCGTGACCAGCGACGCCGGTGATGCCTCGATGCACCGCTCCGCCTCGGCGGGTGGACTGATCCGGATGGAGCCGGTCACGTTGGTGGAGGTACTCGCCCTGCGGCCGACCCGGTTTGCCCCGGGCGGTCTCCACGTGATGCTCGACCACTTCGCGCGCCCGATGGCGGTGGGCGACACCATCACGCTCATGCTGCGCTTCGCGCGCGGCGATACGGTGACGGTGCGCGCCCCGGTGCGCCTGGTGGGTGGCGATGACTGAGACCTTCCAGTGGTGGTGTGCCGCCACCGGACTGCCGTGGAGCTGGAACTGGCAGTGGTACCCCGGCGTGCATGCCGCGCTCGTGGCGCTGGCGCTGTGGTGGTGGTGG
>JBBQQJ010000206.1:0-4399 GCA_038216165.1 Gemmatimonadales bacterium
GTCGAGCGCGGGGGGCTCCACGGCCGGCAGGCGGCCGGGGCCGCTGGTGTGGCCCGCCAGCAGGAGGTAGGTCGGCAGCGATCCATTGCGCCGCGCGGTGAGCACCGCGCGGTCGAGCCGGCGCCAGGTGGTGTCGGCACCGCGCACCAGCCGTTGTCCGCTGTCCGTGGTGACCGGGACCGCCATCCCCAGGCCGGTCACCGTGACCACGCCGGTGTCTGGGGGGGGGACATCCCCCGCGGTGGCCGCGTCGGGCGCCCCCACGAAGCCGCGCAGCACCCACACGACGCCCCCCCCCTCCAGGCGCAGCGGCGTCGCGACCTCCAGGCCGGGCGCCGCGCGCCGCACCCGGCCGCGCAGCAACATCTCGCCCGACGGATCGAACACGCCACGCGCCACGAGGCGCCGGCCGTCGAGCCCCGCGGCCGGGACGGTCTCGGGGCTCAGGACCACCGGCGGCAGCTCGCGCCCGGCGAGGTAGGTGGCATTGAAGGCCACCCGGTCACGATGGCGGCCGTACTGCCAGCGAGCCAGGAAGCCGCAGGTGACGACAACCGTCAGGATGAACGCGGCCAGTGCCGCGCGTCGGCTCGGAGACACAGGTGACCCTCCCGGTGGACATCGGCGCGCCATGGGGATACCCTCCATGGGTGTCCAAGCGGTTGCCGTGCAACAAGATAGCAGGGTGGTATGACACCTGCTCTTGACAGCCGCGCCCGCCGCGACCGCGCGGCGCGCTGGCCCATCCGGGGCCGATCCAGAATGGAGAATCTCACGATGCGTCGCACCGTTGCCGTCCTTGCCCTGCTCGCCGTCACGGCGAGCGCCCTCTCCCCGCTGGCCGCGCAGAGCCGCCGCGATCGCGGACTCGTTGAGCTCGGCGCCCCGGCCACGCGCGGCGGCTTCTTCATCACCGGCGGCATCGGGGCCGGTGCGGAGCAGTTCAAGTTTGCCGACGAGGCGGAGTTCTCCGAGTCACTCACCAAGCCGACACTCACCCTGCGCCTTGGCGGCACGCCGAACAGCAACGTGCGCGTCGGGGCCGAGCTCTTCGGCTGGGGCTCGGACGAACCCGACGGCTTCGAGTCGTTCTCGACCGCGCTCGTGGCGTTCCAGTTCTTCCCGATCCGCGACCAAGGGCTCTTCGTCAAGGCCGCCGGCGGTGTCGGACGCAGCGGAATCGAGTTCGACAACGGGGCCAGCACCTCCGAGACCGGCTTCGCGTGGTCCCTCGGTGCGGGCTACGACATCCAGCTTTCCCCGCGGTTCGGGCTGGGCCCCTCGATCGATTTCTACCAAGGGTCGTTCACCTCGCGCGACGAGCCGACGCTCAAGGAGCGGGTGCTCAACATCGGCGTTCAGCTCACCTTCCAGACCGGTGGTCGCCCCCGTTGACCCGGCAGGGCACGGCGGCTAGGTTTGCTCCGCTATGCCCTGGTGGTGAAACTGGTAGACACGCTATCTTGAGGGGGTAGTGCCGCAAGGCGTCGCGGTTCGAATCCGCGCCAGGGCATCGGAGAGCCTGCCACTGTAGCTCAGGGGTAGAGCACTCGATTCGTAATCGAGCGGTCGTCAGTTCAAATCTGACCAGTGGCTCTGCCCATCGATGCATCAACCCTCCACAGCGCCCCGGCCATCATGGCCGGGGCGTTTGTGCCTCCCGCCCCGTCAGCCGGTGACGAATGCCGCCGCTTCGCGCAGGGCATCCCGACCGATGGTGTGCCCCATCCCGTCATACTGGCGCGTCGTCAGCGCGGCGCCGGCCGCGGCGAGCGCCTGCCAGCCGGCGCGGGCGTGCGTGAACGGGATCGCGGGGTCGGCGGTGCCGTGGCCCCACCAAATCGGCGTCGTCCCCACCGTGTCTGGCGTGACCTGCACGCGCGGATGATCGGCCAGGAATCCGGAGAAGACCACCACCTTGGCCGCTGCACCGGGATGTCGAAGCGCCCAGGCGAGGGATGAGGTGCCACCCTGCGAGAAGCCCCCGAGGATGAGCGGGGTGTCAGCTGGGCGACCGAGGTGGGCCGGCAGCGCGGCCAAAAAGGCATCCAGCTCGGCCTGCCCAGCCGCGAAGGACTCCGGCTCGGGTGTCGTCCCCTCCAGAAAGCGATACCACGCCCAGCCCGGACCATACCCCCACGGGAGGCCCGGGAACGGCGCGCGTGCGGCAACCACGCTGGCGGTGGGGTGCAGCATCCGGCCGAGCGGGAAGAGATCGCTCTCGTCGGAGCCTCGCCCGTGGAGCAGGACGAGGATCGGGGCATCGGCGGCGCCCGCATCCATGCGGGCCGTGAGTGGCAGGGACATGCGTGGGCTCCTTCGGTGCAGGCGAGCAGGTGTCGGAGGAACGCCCCCGCCGGTTGCCGCGGTTCCAGCGTCCGGCTAGCTTCAAGGGCTGGCAAGTACGGGACGTAGCGCAGCCAGGTAGCGCACCTGCTTGGGGTGCAGGGGGTCGTGGGTTCAAATCCCGCCGTCCCGATGACGAGAACGCCCCGCCGATCACACGATCGGCGGGGCGCTCTCGTTGTGCCGCCGGTTCAGCCGCCGCGTTTCTGCAGTTCGTCGGCGGCGTCCTTGGAGCCGAGGGCCGCCGCCTTGCGCAGCCATGTCATGCCCTCCGCCTCGTTGGCGGCGGTGCCGCGGCCGCGCAGGTAGGCATCGGCGGCCTGCCACGCACCCACCGCGGATCCCGTGTCACCGGCGCGGCGGTACCACGCGAGTGCCTTCGCCTCATCCTTCGCCACGCCGCGGCCGCGGGCGTGCCAGTCCCCGAGCTTGAGCATCGAGGTCACGTCGCCGCGCTCGGCCGCCCGGCCGTACCAGATGGCGGCCTCCTCGTAGTCGCGACCAACGTTGGCGCCGGTCTCGAGGCGGAAGGCGAGCGTGACGGTCGCCTGCTGGTGTCCCATCGCGGCGGCCTCGCGCAGCGCCGTGAGTGCGGCCTTGCCGTCGCGCGGCGCGCCCCGGCCAATATCGAGGAGGCGCGAGAGCTGGAACTTGGCCTCGGCGTCGTTCGGTGCGGCGCGCCGGTACCAGGCCACGGCCTGCGCCGCGTCCTCGCGCACGCCATTGCCGCGATCATACATCCCGGCCAGGAGCCGCATCGCCGACACGTTGCCGCCCTCCGCCTCGGTCTCGCAGAGGCCGGGGGCCGCGGTCCAGTCACCAGCGCCGACGGCGGCCACGCAGGAGACGGCCCGAGCGGCAGGCGCGGACGTGGGGGCGGCGGTGCCGGCGCCAGCGGCGGCACGGGCGCTTGCCGCAGGGGGGGGCACTGCCCGGTCGGTGCGGCCAGCGTCGGCCTGGCGGCTTGCTGGGGGGGGGACATCCCCGCGCGGTGTGCCGACGGCCGGCACGGGATCGCCGGGGCCGCCCTCCGTGGCGACCAGCTGGGGCTCGTCGCCCAGCGGCTCCCCGGCCGACGGCAGGTCGAACCCGCCACGGATGAGCAGGAAGGCGACCGCCACCACCGCCAGGCCGGCCAGCACGAGGGTCCGCCGGGACGCGCCGGCGTGCGCCGCCTTCACCCCAGCCACCGTGGCGGCGGCGACGGCGGCGGCAGTGGCCTCGTCGCGGAGCGCTGCCCCGAACTCGGTCATCGACGGGAAGCGCTCCCGCGGCTCCTTCTGCATGGCGCGGTGCACCGTCGCGGCGAAGCCGGGTGAGAGGCCCGGCACCTTGGTCGTGATGGCCGGCGGTTCGGCCACCAGCTGCTTGTAGAGCACGGCCCGGGTCGAGTCCCCCTCGAAGGGCAGCGTTCCGGCCAGCATCCGGTAGCCCACGACGGCGAGCGAGTACTGATCGGTGCGCGCATCGATCGACTTGTCGCCGCAGGCCTGCTCGGGGCTCATGTATTGCGGTGTCCCCACGATGATCCCGGTGGAGGTGAGTGTCGGTGCCACCCCCTCCTCGGTGGCGGGCGTGTCCTCCTCGCCACCGACCGCCTTCGCGATGCCGAAGTCCATCAGCAGGGCACGGGCCTCACGGCCCTCGAGCATGATGTTCTCCGGCTTGATGTCCCGGTGGATCACGCCGGCATCATGCGCCGCGGCAAGACCCGAGGCGGCCTCGATCAGGATGCGCCGCACCTCGTCGACCCGCATTGCGCCGTCGCGTTCCATCCGCGCCCGTAGCGACTCGCCCGCGATGAACGGCATCAGGATGAACGCCAACCCATTCGCCTCACCGACGTCGTAGATCGGGACGATGTGGGGGTGCCGGAGCGTCGCCACGGTCTCCGCCTCGCGCCGAAACCGCTCCAGCATCCCCGGGGTGAGCCCGAGGTCGGGACGCAGCACCTTCACCGCGATGTCGCGCTTGAGCCGCAGGTCCCGGGCGCGAAAGACCTCCGCGAAGCCGCCTGCGCCGATCCGCTCGCCCAACTCGTATCCCGGGCCGA
>JBBQQJ010000207.1:0-4389 GCA_038216165.1 Gemmatimonadales bacterium
TCGTGCACCAGCTCGGGGTGGGCGTCGTGCAGGGCAGCCATCGTCTGGAGGTCGCCGGTGAGGAGGATGCCCCGGCGCCGATCGTCGGTCCAGTCGGTCAGGTGGGCCACGGCGTGGGCGGTATCGGCAAAAATCACCTCGACGCCAGCCGGCACCGCCATTCGGTAGAGATCCTGTTCCCACTCGCTCGCGGCCACACCATCGTCGACCAGCACGATGAAGCGCGCGCCCAGCGGCCGTCCCCACCCGATCACGACCTGGCCGTGCACGAGGCGGTCATCGACGCGGCAGAGGGCGAGGGGCATCAGCGCGCCGCCACGGCCCGGGCGCCGACCATCGCCACATGCTCGGCCACTTCGTCGACATCGCCTTCGCGATGGAACACGAACTCGAGCAGCATCGCGAGGTTCACCCCGGTGACCACGCGCACACCGGTGACCTTCTCGAGCCGGTGCATCGCGGCGAAGAGGCACGAACCGCTCGGCATGTCGATGAACACCACGGCGGGCCCGCCCTGCACGCCCTCATCGATCCGTTGCTCGAGGGTGCCGCGATCGCAGTCGGTATTGGAGACGGCCACCAGACCGGACCCGGCACCGGCGATCCGTTCGACGGCATCAATCAGCGCCGCGGCGAGTCCGCCATGGCCGACCACCACGCCCCGAATCGCGCTCACTCGAAATCTCCCCGCAGATACTCACGCACGCCGCGCTTCTCGCGCATGGTGCGGATGAGCCGCTCGTTGAATGCGGCGGCCACGTCGACGCCGGTGTAGCGCAGGAGGTGCATCATGGCGACCACTTCCGCGATGACCGTGATGTTCTTGCCGGGGTTGAGCGGCACCATGACCTTCGGGATCGGCACGTCGAGGATCGGGAACATCTCCCGCTGGAGCCCGGTCCGTTCCGCATTCTGCGCGGTCTCCCAGTCCTCGAGGTGCACCACGACCTCGATGCGCTTCTGCTGGCGGACCGACCGGGCGCCAAACAAGGCCGGGATGTCCACCAACCCGATCCCGCGGATCTCCATATGATGCCCGGCGAGCTCGTGGCCCTGCCCGAGGAGGACGTCGGTGCCGCGGCGGGTCACCTTCACGACGTCGTCCGCCACCAGGCGGTGCCCGCGTTCGACGAGGTCGAGCACGCATTCGCTCTTGCCGATGCCGGAGCGCCCGGTGAAGAGGAGCCCGACGCCATAGACGTCGGCGAGCGAACCATGGAGCGTGGTCCGCGGGGCGAAATTTTCCTCGAGGATCGGTTTGACCCGGCGGTAGAATTCCGCCGTCTTGAGCGTGGTGCGCAGGACCGGTACCAGGTTCCGGCGCGCGAGGTCGACCAGGAGCGCGGGGACGTCGAGCCCCTTGGTGATGAAGACCGCGGGGACGTCGAACTGGAAGAACCCTTCGAGCGCCTCGCGACGCACCGCATCCTCGCGTGAGGCGAGGTAGGTGATCTCCGTCTCCCCGAAGACGTGCAGCCGCTCGGGAATGAAGCGGCCGTGATACCCCGCGAGGGCGAGCCCGGGCGAGGCGATATCGGCGTCGGGCACGACCCCGTCGAGGCCGAGGTCACCCGTGAGCGCCTCGAGCTGGAGGTGGTCGGTGGCGAGGAGGTCGCGGAAGCGCACGTCGGTCGGTCTCCCGTCAGGTGAAGGACGGCGGGGGCAGGCGCCCGGCCGCGAGGTCAAGGAGGTGCCGCTCCACCCCGTCGGCGGCTCGGTCCCATCCGTGGGCCTCGGCGTGACGGCGAGCGGCGCCCCCGAGGGTGGCCACCAGCGCCGGATCACCGGCGAGGCGCAGCATCCCGGCGGCCAGGGCCGCGACGTCGCCATGGGGCACGAGGAGACCGGTCACGTCGGCGCGCACCGAATCGCGCAACCCCGGCGCATCGGAGGCCAGCGACGGCGTGCCGCACGCGGCGGCCTCCATCACGGTGATGCCCCAGCCCTCCTTGGGAGAAGGAAACACGTTCGCCACCGCCTGCCGCAAGAGCGCGAGCTTGGTGGCATCATCCACGAAGCCCAGGAAGCGGACCGCCCCTTCCTGCCCGAGCTGGCGCGTGAGGGCCTCCAGCCGGGGCCGGGCGTCGCCGGTGCCCGCCACGTCGAGGGAGAGCTCCGGCCGGATGGTGCGCGCCAATGCGAGCGCGCGGATGATGTTCTCGACCCCCTTGTAGCGCTTCAGCCGTCCGACATACACGAATCGTGGCGGGTCGTGTCGCGGCACCTCCGGATCGGGACGGAACGCCGTGGTGTCGACACCGGGATGCACCACCGCGATCCGTCCGGCCGGGATGCCGCGCGCGACGAGGTCGTCACGGGTCGACTCGCTGATGGCATGGAACCAGGCCCGGCGGTACGCGAGGGGGATCAGCCGCTCGGCGACCCACACCGCCGCGGCCATCGGCCACGGGGCCTCCTGGAAGGCGGTGGTCCCGAAAAGATGCGGCACGAGGGCGTAGACCGGGTGCGTGGTCAGCGTGGGGATGCAGAGCGGGAGCTTGTTGATGTCATCCACCACCACGTCCGGGCGCTCCGCGCGGAGCGCCCGACGGACCGCAGCCCGGCCAACCAGCGCGAAGGAGTGCCGCCCTCCGCTGCGATGGACCTCGATGCCATCGACCATCTCGACAGGTGCCCCCCCCTCGAAGCCGGCGCAGACCAGGCGCACCCGGTGCCCGCGCGCTGCCAGGCGAGAGAACAACTCGAACAGGTGCAGTTCGGCGCCGCCCGCATGCGGGTTGCGGCGGTCCTGCCAGTTGACAAGCAGCAGATTCACCGCGTCCTCAGAGCAGGCGCAGGTCGCGGGCGACGCGATCGAGCACGCCATTGACGAAGGCGGGCGCACGCGGCCCGCCGAAGCGGCCCGCCAGCCAGACCGCCTCGTCGAGGACAACCTTCGGGGGCGTCACGCCGACCATGAGCTCGTGGATTGCGAGGCGGAGAATGTTCCGCTCCACCGCCCCGAGTCGATCGAGGCGCCAATTGGTCGCGGCCGACTGAGCGAGGGCGTCGAGTTGCTCACGCTGGGACAGCACCCCATCGACGAGGTCGCAGGCGTCGTCGAGCACGGCCGGTGCCATGCCCACGAGGCGGGTGAGGCCGGTGCTGGCGAAATCACTCGTGCTGCCCGGGACCATGTCGATGGCATAGAGCATCTGGAGGGCGCGGGCCCGGCGCTTGGACTCGGTGCGCATCAGACAAGCTCCGCGCGGCGCAGCAGGTCGGCGGTGCGGAGCGCGGCCTCGGCCGCCTCGTGCCCCTTGTTGCCGGCGTCACCACCGGCCCGGGCGATCGCCTGGCCAATCGTGTCGCAGGTGAGCAGCCCCATCCCGACGGGCACGAGCGTCTCGGTGCTCGCGCGTGCCAGGGCGGCGGAGGTCTCGCCCGCCACCACATCAAAGTGCGGCGTCTCGCCACGCACCACCGCCCCAAGGGCGACGACGGCAGCATAGCGCCCGCTGCGGGCGCAGGCCGTGGCCACCACCCCGAGCTCGAACGCGCCAGCGACGCGGAGCACGTCGACGTCGGCATCGGCCACGCCGGCCTCGCGGCACGCGGCCTGGGCGCCCTCGAGCAGGCGCAGGGTGACCCGCTCGTGGTACTGTGAGACGATGAGGGCGATGCGCCCAGTGGCGACGAGGTGGCCGGCGAAATCAGGCATGCGACTCAGGCGGTGAAGAGATGGCCAAGCTTGTCGCGCTTGGCATCGAGGTAGGCGCGATTTTCCGGTGTGGAGTCGGCCACGAGGGGAACCCGGCCGACGATCTCCAGGCCATAGCCGTCGAGCCCGACCAGCTTGCGCGGGTTGTTGGTCAGGATGCGGAGCGTGGTGAGCCCGAGGTCGCGCAGGATCTGGGCGCCGATGCCGAAGTCGCGCAGGTCAGCCTTGAAGCCGAGGCGTTCGTTCGCTTCCACCGTGTCATCACCCTCATCCTGCAAGGCATAGGCGCGGAGCTTGTTGAGCAGCCCGATCCCCCGCCCCTCCTGGTCGAGGTAGACGATCACCCCCGCACCCTCGGCCGTGATGCGCTCCATCGCGGCGTGGAGCTGCACCCCACAATCGCAGCGCTGGGAGTGGAAGACGTCGCCGGTGAGGCACTTGCTGTGCATCCGCACCAGTATGTCCGGACGCCCGGCCACCTCGCCATGGACCAGGGCGATGTGCTCGGCGTCGTCGACGTCGTTGCGGTACCCGACGACCCGGAACGTCCCGGCGTCGGTGGGCAGGCGCGCCTCGGCCACGCGGTGCACTAGTTGCTCGGTGCGGAGCCGGTAGGCCACCAGGTCGGCGACGCTGATGAGCGTCAAGCCGTGCTCGGTGCAGAACTGCTCGAGCTCCGGGAGCCGCGCCATCGAGCCGTCGGGGTTCAGGATCTCGCAGATGACGCC
>JBBQQJ010000208.1:0-4388 GCA_038216165.1 Gemmatimonadales bacterium
GTCGTGCCGCGCGCGGCCTGATCCGCGAGCTCAACGATCCGTATGCCGCCATCCTCTCCCCCGAGGAGCTCTCGGCTTTCGAGCGCAACTCGCTCGGCAACCGCTACGCGGGCACCGGCATCACCATCCGCAGCCTCGGCGGGTTCATCACGGCGCTCCGGGTCAACCCGACCGGGCCAGCCCATCGGATGGGCCTGCGTGCCGGTGACCGGATCACCGCGGTGGATGGCATCGGCGTCGAAGGTGTGACCACCGACTCCGTCTCCCGGATGCTGCTCGGCGTGCCGGGCACGCGTGTGATGGTGACGTACGAGCGCCCCGGGGCGACCGGACCAACCCACATCGGGATCGAACGCGCGGTGGTGCGGGTCGCGGCGGTGCCGTTCGCCACGCTGCTGGATGACGGCATCGGGTATGTCCCTATCCAGCGCTTCAACGATGTCGCCGCCGCGGACGTCGCACAGGCCGTGCTCCAGCTCCAGCGCCAGGGGGCGCGGGGCTATGTGCTCGACCTGCGCGGCAACGGCGGCGGCGACCTCTATCAGGCGTTGCAGATGACGGGCTTCTTCCTCCCGGAGGGCGTCGAGGTGGCGCGCGTCCAGCATCGTGGCAAGCAACCGGAGGTGTATCGCACCGACCGCCGGCCTCTGCTCACGGACGTCCCGGTCGTGGTGCTGGTGGACGGCGGGACCGCGTCGGCCTCGGAAATTCTTGCCGGGTCGCTCCAGGACCATGATCGGGCCCTGGTGGTGGGTACGCGGTCGTTCGGGAAGGGCTTGGTGCAGACGCAGGCGCGGCTCAACACCGGGTGGGCCGTGCGCCTGACCACCGGCAAGTGGTACACGCCGAGCGGCCGCAGCATCCAGGCGGAACACGCCGGCCTCGATGACGGCCGTTTCGTGTCGCAGGACACGCTCGCGAACCGGCCGTTGTTCCGGTCGGCGAGTGGGCGTCCGATCGTGGGGGGGGGAGGCGTGACCCCGGACGTGGTGGTGCGACCCGACACCGTGACTGCGGCGGAGCGCGCTCTGGCCCAGGCGCTCGGCAACCGGATCACCGACATGCAGGATGCCGTGCTGGAGGTGGCCCGTGAGGTGGCCGGGACCGTACGCGACGGCGACTTCATGGTGCCGCCGGCGTGGCGCAGCGCGCTCGAAGCCCGGTTGCTGGCCGCCAAGATCACCCTCCCGGACAGCATCTGGGCTGCCTCTCAACCGGTCGTCGACCGTCTGCTGGCCGGACAGGTGGCGGGGCTTGCCGTCGGCGACTCCGCGGCGTTCCTGCGGCAGGCACCTGCCGATGCCCAACTCCGGGCGGCACGCGAGCTGATCCTACAAGCGGGCGACCGGACAACGCTGCTCGGGCTGGCACCAAGGGAATAGGGTCCGCCCGCGCGGCCCGCTCGTCCCACCCTGAAACCTTTGTGCCGACCCGAGCGTCCTCCTAGATTGCCATGTCTATGCAGCGTCACTCCGCCCTCCTGTCCCTGCTCTCGTGTGCCATCATCGCTGCGGGGTGCGCCGGTGCGCCTCCGCCGGCCGCCCCCCCTGCCCCGCAACCGGAACCGATCCCCGTCGCCCCTACGGCGATCGCGATCGCCCGGGCGAGTGCCGACAGCGCCCGGACGCCCTATACCGCCGCCGACGTGCGCTTCATGCAGATGATGGTCGGGCATCACGCCCAGGCCGTGGTGATGTCACAGATGGCACCGACCCACGAGGCGAGTGACGCGATCCAGACCCTGGCCGCGAGGATCATCAGTGCGCAGCGTGATGAGATCGCGATCATGCAGCGATGGCTTGCGGTCCGGCATCAGGACGTGCCCGATCCCGAGCACGTCCCCCATGGCGAGCACGCCATGCACATGCCGGGCATGCTCACGCCGGCCCAACTCGACTCGCTGCACCGCTCCCGGGGTCCCGATTTCGAGCGGCGCTACCTCCGCTCGATGATCGCGCACCATGAGGGCGCCGTCACGATGGTCACCGAGCTCTTCGCCACCGACGGCGCCGCCCAGAACCAGCAAGTCTTCAAGCTTGCCTCAGATGTCCAGGTGGACCAGCGCACCGAGATCGCCCGCATGCAACGGATGCTGGCGGCCCTGCTGTTCGCCGACGCCGACCGATGACCACCCGGCCCGTTCGCATCGTCAACCCACAGGAGCCCGACATGATTCCCGCTGTCCGTCGCCCCCACACTCGTTTTCTCGCTGCGTGGGGTGCCCTCGGCCTCCTCGCCGTGACCGGCTGTGCCGGCAGCAGTGCCCCGGCGACCACGCCGATGCCCGGCATGGCCGCACTGGCCGTCGCCCCATCGCCCGATCCCCGCCTGAACCTCAAGCCGGGGCAGTTCGACGCCGGCACGGCGTTCTGGAACATGCGGATGGTCTCGACCACGCCGTCGGCGGAGCGGTTCGCCGGGAACGCGAACTCCGATCTGGCGTTTACGCGCAACTACGTGATCCAGGGCAACTTCAACGGCTTCCAGGTGTGGGACATTGCCACGCCGTCCAAGCCGGTGCTCGCCACGGAGTATTTTTGTCCGGCGTCACAGAGTGACGTGTCGGTGTACGGCAACCTGTTGTTCGTCTCCGGGGAGGGCCTTGAGGGGCGCCTTGACTGCAAGGCCGGCGGCAACCCACAGGCGGTGAGCGAGACGCGGCTCCGCGGCCTGCGCATCTTTGATATCTCCGACATCCGAGCCCCGCGCTACATCAGCAACGTGCAGACCTGCCGCGGGTCGCACACCCACTCGCTGCTCGTGGACCCAAAGGACAAGGCGAACGTCTACGTCTACATCTCCGGCTCCGCGCCGGTCCGCCCGGCCGACGAGCTCGCGGGCTGCGTCGGGGACGCCCCGAGCAAGGATCCGAACTCTGCGCTGTTCCGCATCGAAGTGATCCGCGTGCCGCTGGCCAATCCCGCGGCCGCCGCGATCGTCAGCTCGCCCCGGATCTTCGAGAACCTCGAGGCGCCGCCCACCCACGGCACCTCGCCGGCGGACGTCCGCGCGCTGGCGGAGGCGAGGGCACGCGGGGCATTCATCGCCACCATCGGCGGGGAGCCGATGGTGCTGCCCGACGGGTTTGTGGCCCAGATGATGGGCAACCAGATGAAGGCCCGCGGCGCCACGGGCGCCCCGACCAAGGCCGACAGTGCCGCGCTCCGCGAGGCGCTCCCGGAGATCATCGCCCAGATGATGGGCGGCAGCGCGGCGGACGCGCGCGGTCCCAAGCCCGGCCCGAACCAGTGCCACGACATCACCCTCTACCCGGCCCTTGGCCTGGCGGGCGGTGCCTGCGAGGGCTACGGACTGTTGCTCGACATCAGCAACCCAACCAACCCCATGCGCATCGACGCGGTCGCGGACTCCAACTTCAGCTACTGGCACTCTGCCACGTTCAACAACGACGGCAGCAAGGTCCTCTTCACCGACGAGTGGGGCGGCGGCGGCGGACCGAAGTGCCGCATGGGTGATCCGACGGCCTGGGGCGCCAATGCGATCTTCTCCCTGCAGAATGGCAAGATGACCTTCCGCAGCTACTACAAGCTGCCCGTCATCCAGACCTCGCTCGAGAACTGCGTGGCCCACAACGGCTCGCCGATCCCGATCCCGGGCCGTGACGTGATGATTCAGTCATGGTATCAGGGCGGGTTGTCGTTGTTCGACTGGACGGACGCCAGCCGACCGGTCGAGATCGGCTACTTCGATCGCGGCCCGGTGAGCGGCGAGGAGATGGTGATGGGCGGATCGTGGTCGGTGTATTGGTACAACGGCCTGATCATCTCGTCGGAGATCACCCGCGGCCTCGACATCCTTGAGCTCACCCCGAGCCCGCTGCTCACGCAAAACGAGATCGACGCCGCCAAGACGGTGGTCTTCCGCGAGTACAACGCGCAGATGCAGCCCAAATTCGTCTGGCCGGCAAGCTTCGCGCTCGCCCGGGCGTATCTGGACCAGCTCGCGCGCGGCAATGGGCTCGCGGCCGACCAAATCGCCTCGGCGCGCACCGCCCTGACGAGTGCCGAATCGGGCTCGGCAGCCACCCGCCGCTCAACGCTGATCCAGCTCGCCGCGCGGCTCGATGGCCAGGCCGCCTCCGCCCGCAACGGCGCGAAGGTGCAGGACCTCGCGACCGCCGTGCGGGAGCTTTCCGGCGCGATGTAACGGCCTCACGGCTTCACCGGCACGAACGGAACGGGGCGCCAGGGAATCACTCCCGGCGCCCCGTTCATCGTTCCCCGTTCACTGGTTGCCCATCCCCCCCGCCCCTACGGCAGCACCACCTTCTCGATGGCATCCAGCAGGTACGCCATCTGGGCCGCACTTGCGGTCACGAAGCGGTAGGAGCGGTCGCCCGTCTTGGTGAGCGGGAAGGCGGTGATCTG
>JBBQQJ010000209.1:0-4385 GCA_038216165.1 Gemmatimonadales bacterium
GGCATCGCAGGCTGTGCCATGACGAGGTGGTGCGGCCCTAGGTCCCCGTCGCGACCACCACATCACGGTCGAGCGCCTTCGCGAGCACGTCCCGCTTGCGCTCGGCGCCCCACACTTCCAGCGACAGGTCGGTTTCGCGCAGTCGCGGGTAGGCGCGGATCACGCAGCGATCCTCGAGCAGCGTGGCGGTGACCCGTTCCACACTCGCAGTATGCCCACGATCGAGCCCGTCGGCCACGCGGAGCAAGCCGCTCAGGCGGCGCACGATGGCCTGGTCCTCGGCCTCCAGGGCCGCGAACTCCGGGTGACGCCGCTTGGGACCGCTCTTGCGGTGATAGCGCGAGATGAGCGCCACCAGCGTGCGGTCGCGCGAGGCGAGGCCGAGGCGCTCGGCGTGCATGATGAGCTGATAGGAATGGCGGTGGTGCCGCCGGTAGGAGACGAGCTGTCCGACGTCGTGCAGGAGGGCCGCCGTCTCCAGCCAACCGCGCTCTTCTTCCGTACACCCAAGCGCCTCGCCGAGCTGGTCGAAGAGCGAGAGCGCGAGGTGGCGCACCTGCTCCACGTGACGACGATCGCCCCGGCAGCGATCGACGAACTCGCGCATGGCGCGCATCGGGTCGCTCGAACGCGCGGGCCCTGCCTCGGCCCCGACCATCTCCAGCAGCAATCCCTCGCGCAGACCGAAGGCGCTCACGGTCAGCTCGCGGCCCACCAGCAGCTCCTGCAACTCGGCCGTGACCGCCAGTCCGGCCAGGATGATGTCGGCCCGCTGCGGGTTGAGACCAGGCACCCGCGTCCGCTCCTCGGCGCTCCGCGTGCTGAGCCACTCCAGCAGCGCCTCGACCTCGCCGGTGGCGACCACCGTGCCGTGGATCGGCTCGGTGGCGTGACCGCGGCGCGCAGCGGCCATCCGGCCGAGGTTGGTGAAGGTGCCTCCCGAGCCGATCAGCGTGGCCTGATGCCAGTCGCGCCAGGGCAGCGCTTTCTTGAGGGCGGCGCGCACGTGCTTGCGGAGCACGGTCACCTCGCGCCAAGTCTCGTGCGCGCCGGTGAGGTACTGCTCGGTGAGGCGGACCGCCCCGAACGGGAGCGAGACGGTGCTCTCCACGAGGCCGTCCACCGCGGCGACCAGCTCGAGCGAGCCGCCGCCGATGTCGGCCACGAGGGTGCGGCCGTCATCGAGCGGGAAGTGATGGGCGACGCTGCTCCAGGAGAGCCGGGCCTCGCGGTCCGCGTCAATGATCTCCAGCGGGATGCCGAGCTCGCGGCGGACCCGCTCGGCGAAGGCTTCCCCATTGCTGGCGAGGCGCATGGCGGAAGTGGCCACGGCCACGAGGCGGGTGACCCCGCGGCGCTCGGCGACGCCGCGCATCCGGGCGAGGGCGGCGTAGGCGCGCTCCATCGCTTCCGCGTCAAGGGCGCCGGTCGCCGCGACGCCGGTGGCGAGCCGAGGCTGGTCCTTGACCTCGTCGATCACCTCGAGCCCGGTGGTCGGGTCCCACTCCGCCACCAGCAGGCGGACCGAGTTGGACCCGACATCGATCGCGCCGAGGCGCTCGCGGCCCCCGGCGGCATCGCTCACGCGGCCGGCTCGCCCCGGTCCTCGGCGTGGTGCTTGATCGACTTGCCCTCGACGAGGAAGACCACGTCCTCGGCGATGTTGGTCGCGAGGTCGGCCACCCGCTCGAGGTTGCGGGAGACGAGGAAGAGCTCCATCCCCGCGCCGATCATGTGGGGATCCTCCATCATGTGCGTCAGGAGGATCCGGAACACCGAGCGGTGCAGGGCGTCGACCTTGTCGTCGCGGCGGCAGATCTCGCGGCCTGACGCCGCGTCGCCACGGATGAACGCCTCCAGCGCATCGGAGAGCATCTGGCGCGCGAGCCGCGCCATCTCGACGAGCTCGGGTTCCGGGGCGATGGGGCGGCTCTTCGCAAGGCGGTCGGCCGATTGCGCGATGTTGACCGCGTGATCGCCCACGCGCTCGAGGTCGTTGGCGATCTTGAGCGCGGAGGTGAGCATGCGCAGGTCGCGCGCCATCGGCTGCTGGAGGGCGAGCAGCGAGACGCACTGCTCCTCGATCTCGACCTCCATCGCGTCGATCATGCGATCGCCCTTGATGACGCGCGTGGCCTTCTCGCTGTCGCGTTCGAGCAGCGCCTCGACGGCGAGGCCGAGCGCGGCCTCCGCCTCGCCCGACATCGTGAGCAGGCGCACCTTGACGTGGCTGAGCTCTTCGTGGAAGTGCCGCTGGGTGTCCTGACTCATCCGAACCTCCCGGTGATGTACGCCTCGGTTCGTTCGTGCGCCGGATTCGTGAAGACCCGCTCGGTCGCGTCGAGTTCGACGAGGACTCCGCGGTCGAAGAAGCCGGTGACGTCCGAGATCCGGGCCGCCTGCTGCATGTTGTGGGTGACCACCACGATCGTGTAGTCGCCCTTCAGATCGAAGATCAGCTCCTCGACCTTTTGCGTCGCGATCGGGTCGAGGGCGGAGCACGGCTCGTCCATCAGGAGCAGCCCGGGCGAATTGCCGAGTGCGCGCGCGATGCAGAGCCGCTGTTGCTGGCCGCCCGAGAGCCCGAGGGCGCTCTGGTCGAGCCGGTCCTTCACTTCGTCCCACAGCGCGGCCTGCCGCAGGCAGCGCTCGACGAGATCGGGGGCATCGCGCCGGGTGACCAAGCCGTTGATCCGCGGGCCCCACGCGACGTTTTCGAAGATCGACTTCGGGAACGGGTTCGGCTTCTGGAACACCATCCCGACGCGGCCGCGCAACGCCACGACATCCACCCCGGTCCGGTACACCGACTCGCCCTCGACCAGAATATCGCCGCGCTGGCGGGCTCCGGGAATGAGGTCGTTCATCCGGTTGATCGACCGCAGGAAGGTGCTCTTGCCGCACCCCGACGGGCCGATCACCGCGGTCACCTGCCGACGCGGCAGGGCGAACGACAGGTCGAACAGCGCCTGGGTCGCCCCGTAGTGGAACGAGAAGTCGCGCACCTCCACCGCCGCTGCGGCGGGCGGGACCACCTGGCCGCGGGGCGGCAGCGGGGCCCGGCTCACCGGATCGCTCATCCGAACCGCCCGGTGATGTAGGCCTCGGTCTGCGGGTCCTTCGGGGAGGTGAAGAGCTGGGACGTGGGGCCGTGCTCGATCATCTCACCCATGTAGAAGAAGGTAGTCGTGTCCGATGCCCGCGCCGCCTGCTGAAGGTTGTGCGTCACGATGACGATGGTGAACTCCCGCTTCAGTTCCAGCAGGAGTTCCTCGATCTTCTGGGTGGCCATCGGGTCGAGCGCACTGGTGGGCTCGTCGAGCAGGATCACCTCCGGCCGTGCCGCGATCGTGCGGGCGATGCAGAGACGCTGCTGCTGGCCGCCGGAGAGGCCCAGGGCGCTGGTCCCGAGGCGATCCTTCACCTCGTCCCACAGCGCGGCCTGCCGGAGCGCGTGCTCCACGATCTCGGTGACCTCCGCCTTGGGATGCCGGGGGCCGACCTTGAGGCCCGCGGCGACGTTGTCGCGGATGGACATGGTCGGGAACGGCGTCGGCTTCTGGAAGACCATCCCGATGCGCCGTCGCAGCGCGACCACATTCACGCCCGAGGCGTAGACGTCCTCGCCGTCGAGCAGCACCTTCCCCGCAATCCAGCCGCCGGGGGTCACCTCGTGCATCCGGTTCAGGGTGCGGAGGAACGTGCTCTTGCCGCAGCCCGACGGACCGATCAGCGCGTGCACGCGATTGGGGGCGAACGCCACCGACACACCCTTGACCGCGGAGAACTTGCCGTACATCGCGGTGAGCTTGTCGGTGGCGAGCCGGGGGATGGTCGCGTCAGCCACGCGTGCCGAACCGGGAGCGGGTGGCCAGGCGTGCTGCGATCGAGAGGACCAGCACCACCAGGATCAGCACCAGGGCGGTGGCCCACGCGAGGGTGTGCCACTCCTCGTACGGGCCGGTGGCATAGGTGTACACCACCAATGGCAGCGCGGCCATCGGCTGGCTGAGGTCGGTCGTGATGAACTGGTTGCCGAGGGCGGTGAAGAGCAGCGGCGCCGTCTCGCCCGCGATGCGTGCTACCGCCAGGAGGGCGCCGGTCACGATGCCCGGGAGGCAGCTCCGCACCACCACGGTGAGCGAGGTGCGCCAGCGCGGGTAGCCGAGGGCGAGCGCGGCCTCGCGGAGCGCGTTGGGCACCAGCTTGATCATCTCCTCGGTCGTGCGCATGACCATCGGGATCATCAGCATCCCGAGCGCCGCGCTCCCGGCCAGGGCGGAGAAGTGACCCTGGCGTGCCACCAGCCATGCATACGCAAAGACGCCCACGACGATGCTCGGCGTACCGTTCATCACGTCGGCAATGAAACGCGTGACCGTGGC
>JBBQQJ010000210.1:0-4378 GCA_038216165.1 Gemmatimonadales bacterium
CCGGTGAGGCCGGCGTCGCCCTGCGGCCCGCCGACGACGAAGCGGCCGGTCGGGTTGACGTGCACCTTGACCCCGGCAATGTCGAAGCCGGCCTCCGCGAGGACCGGCGCAATCACGTCGTCCCGCATGGCAGACGCGATCGCACGCTGCGAGAGCGTGCGCCCGTCCACGCGGTCCATGTGCTGGGTGGAGAGGACCACGGTGCGAATGGCCACCGGCCGGTCGCCTTCGTATTCCACCGACACCTGGGTCTTGCCATCGGGCCGCAGCCAAGGGTGGTGCGGCAAATGACGCATGCCCCCCCGGCGGACCGCGGCCAGCCGCGCCGCGAGCCGGTGGGAGAGGACAATCGGCAGCGGCATCAGCTCGGGCGTCTCATCGGAGGCGTAGCCGAACATCATGCCCTGGTCGCCGGCCCCTTGGCGATCCGGGTCGGTGCCATCGACGCCGCGGGCGATGTCGGGCGACTGCCGGTCGATCGTGGTGAGGACGGCACAGGTGCGGCAGTCGAAGCCCATCCCGGCATCGGTATAGCCGATCCGCTCGACGGTGCGTCGCACCACGTCGGGAAGATGGACATACGCCGACGTGGTGATCTCGCCGGCGAGGATGGCCATGCCCGTGGTGACCAGCGTCTCGCAGGCCACCCGCGCCTCCGGATCGCGCGCGAGGAGTGCGTCGAGCACGGCATCAGAGATCTGATCGGCCACCTTGTCCGGGTGCCCTTCGGTGACGGATTCCGATGTGAAGACGTGCGTCGTGCCTGCGGCCATGCGGTCCCCTCGGTGTGAGAAGAGGTTCTACCGGAACCCGGGCAAGCTAGTTCCCACAGAGACCCCGGGCAACGCGCCCGCCGGGTCCACCAACCGCAAGTCCAGATGCCGGCCGAGCACTTCACGCAACACCGCCACGACGGCCTCGGTGTCGGGGGCCTCGAGCGCAGCGTCGGCGGCGGCGCGTGCCTCATCGGCGGGAATGTGACGCACCACCCACTTCACCAACGGGATGGCCGGCGGTGCAATACTGAGACGATGGTACCCCAATCCCAGCAACAGCACCGCCGCCACCGGATCCGACGCCATCTCGCCGCACACCGAGGCCGGAATGTTGGCTCGGGCGGCTGCCGTCCGGACGGTCGCGAGCTGGCGCACCACGGCGGGGTGGAGTGGGGAGAAGCGGCGGGCGAGTCGCGCGTTGCCGCGGTCGACCGCGAGGGTGTATTGCGTGAGGTCGTTGCTGCCCACGGACAGGAATGCCGACTCGGCCGCAAAGGCATCGGCCAGCAGCACCGCGGCCGGGGTCTCGATCATCACGCCGATCGGCACCGATTCGGCCGCCCGGGTCCCCGCGGCCCGAAGCGCTTCCGCTTCCTCCGCCATCCAGACGCGCACCGTCCGCAGCTCATCCAGCGCGATGACCATCGGCAGCATGAGCTGCAGGTCGCGGTCCACCGAGGCGCGCAGCATGGCGCGGAGTTGCGGCCGGAAGATTTCCGGCTGGTCGAGGCAGACACGGATCGAGCGCCAGCCAAGGAAGGGGTTCGCCTCGTGCGGCGCCTGGAAGGCCACGGGGAACTTGTCCCCACCGAGGTCGTAGCTCCGGATCACCACCGGATGCCGGGCGAAGGCGGCGCCGACACGCCGGAAATACGCGGTCTGCTCGTCCTCGCTCGGCAGCGCGGTGCGGCCGGTGACCAGGAATTCGGTGCGCAGCAGGCCCACGCCTTCCGCGCCGTTGCGCAACGCGGGCTCGATCTCCTCGGGGAGGTCGATGTTGCCCTGCAACATGATGCGCACGCCGTCGGGCGTCACTGCCGGCTGGTCGGCGATCCCCTCGAGCTGCATGCCGAGCTTGTGACGGCGCATCACCTGCACGCGCGCGAGCTCGAGTTCGTCGGAGGTCGGGTCGACGAGCACCACGCCGGTCTGCCCGTCGAGGAGCACCATCGTCCCCTCGGGGATCGACTCGAGGGCACCGGTGACGCCCATCACCGTCGGAATGCCGAGGGAGTGGGCGAGGATCGCCGCGTGGGAGGTGCGGGTGCCCTCCTCACTGATCAGCCCGGCGACGTGTTCGCGATCGAGCTGGACCGTGATGCCCGGCGACAACTCGCGTGCCACGAGGATCACCTGCTCATTGATGGCGCCCAGCCACGCGTCCTCGGTGGACCGGCCCATCAGGTGGGCCAGCATCCGGATATGAATCGCGTGGAGGTCGGCGAGCCGGTCGCGCAGGATCGACGTCCGCGAACGCTCCCAGGCATTGCGCAACTCGAGCGCCTTGAAGTCGTAGGCCGTTTCCGCCGCGAGGTTGTTCTTCCGGATCAGCGCCTCGACACCGTCCAGGAAATCCCGATCCTGCACCATCATCACCTGAGCATCGAAGATCCCCGCCTCCTCGATGCCCGCGCGCACGAGGGTGCGCTGGCGCAGGTCGTCGAGGTGGCGCACCACGACGGCCACGGCCTCGTGGAGGCGGGCAATCTCCCCCTCGACCTCCTCGGTGGCCACCGTGCGGTCTGCCACGTCAGGCAGCGACCACCGCACGGTGATCGCGGGGGCACAGGCCACCCCAGGGGAGACGCCGACGCCCTGCAGGCGGTGTTCCATCAGCGCTCCCCGAACCCGCTGTTGATCAAGGCCACGAGCGCGTCCACCGCCGCCGCCTCGTCAGGCCCTGTGGCGCGCACCATGACGTCGCAGCCGCACTCGGCCGCGAGCATCATCACCCCCATGATGCTCTTGCCATTGACGGCGGAGCCGTCCCGGACCAGTTCGACCTCGGCACCGAAACCGGCGGCCATGCGGACGAACTGGGCAGCGGGACGGGCATGCAGCCCGAGCTCATTGATGATGGTCGCTTCGCGTTCGATCACTCGAGGCCTCCCAGTGCAAGTAGTGCGATTCCCAGGCATATCAGGCCGAAGCGCACGCCGGTGATGCGCGTGCGGGTCCCCGGCGCGAGCATGAGGGCGACGCCGGCCAGCGCGGCGACCGCCGTCAACGGCAGCGTGGCGTCGGCCGACGCGCCGACGGTCCACCACGCCGCGATCGGCAGCGCCAGTCCGACCGCGAAGGCGGCCGCCCGCTGCGCGCCAGCGGCAAGGCGGGGCACGGCGGAGTTCCGCAACGCCGCCCCGACCGCCGTCCCGTGGGTCAATCCCAGGTCGAGGCCCCATACCGTCAGGCGCCAACGCAGGAGGTTGTACACCAGCACCGCGACGAGAATCGCCGGCCACCCGACCCACGGGAGGGCGGCCAGCGTGCCGCCGACCAACAACGGTACCAGCCCCGCCCACACCAACTGATCCCCCAGCGACCCGAGCGGACCGGAGAGCGCCACCCGCAATCGGACAATCGCCGGCCCGGGGACACCTTCCGTCTCGGCCTGGACGACCGCTCCGACCGCGACACCGGCAAGGTACGGGTGTGAGTTGAAGTACTCCGCCGACCGGGCCACCGCCGCTCGGCGTTCGTCGGCAGAACGATCCTGATACAGTTGACGGAGCAGCGGTGCCGCCGCATGCCCCACGCCGATCCCGGCCATCCGTTCGTACGTCCAGGCCGCCTGCACGGCCAGGAGACGCCAGAGGGCCGCACGCCGCGCCGAGATCATCGCGACAGGACCACAATGAGACCGGTCGCGAGTCCGACGGCGATCCATCGACGGCTACCACCCGGCCCGGCGCGACGCAGGGCACCGGCGGTGGCCGCGGCCAGTCCCCCGGCAAGCACTGCCATGCTCAGCAGCTCGCCCCGGGTGGTCCACGTCCACGACACCCGCCCGAGTGCGGCGGCACCCGCGAGCCCCACCGTGGTGACGATCGCCCCCCGCGCGGCGTCGCGGAGGAAGCCGTCGCGCTGCAACTCCCAGATGGCACGGGCATCGCCGCCGGCCACGCGGGCGCGCCGCCCCTCGACGGCGACCGCGTTGCGACGGCGCACCAGATGCAGGCCCCAGCCTCCCAAGAGCGCTAGCGGGAGGCCGAGCAGCCCGGCGAGCCCCAGCTCCATCCCGGCCGGTGCCCGGGCCGCGAGTACGGTGGCCGATACCGCGGCGGTGCCGAGGTCGGGGTAGCGCGCGGCACCGACGGGCAGGACATCGAGCGCGTAGAGCTCCAGCGCCACGCCGACGAGGAGTCCGACGTGCAGGTCCCCGAGCAACGCCCCGGTCACTGTCGCGGCCACGATCGGGCGGCTGAGCAGCCCTTGGGGTGCCGTGGCGAGGTCGAGTGCGACAATGGTGCCCCACGCCAACAGCGCCAGGAGGAGGACGGCGCTCACAGCAGCGTCCGCACCGGGACGGGGGTGGTCGTCGGAAGGTCTTGCCCGACCAGGTCGGCGCCGTCGGCCTCGAGGCGTACCGCCAGCGCCCGTTC
>JBBQQJ010000211.1:0-4334 GCA_038216165.1 Gemmatimonadales bacterium
ATAGAAGAAACCGTCAATCTCGCCGGAGTCGAGCAGGCCGAGGATGTGCGGATGCTGCAGCCGGGCGGCGACGGCGATCTCGCGGGCAAAACGTTCAGAACCAAGTGTCGCAGCCAGCTCCGGTCGCAACACCTTCACCGCGACCTTGCGTTGGTGCTTCAAGTCTTCGGCCAGATACACCGTGGCCATGCCACCCTGCCCAAGCTCACGCTCGATCGCGTAGCGGTCGGCGAGGGCTGCGGTGAGGCGGTCGATACTCATTGTGCCATCTTCGCCTTCAGTTCCTGAAGCCAGTTCTCCACCACGACGAGCGCACCCGCGCGCGTGAGATCACCGCCGACCAGCCGAGCCATGAGGAACCGGCCGTCCTTGCCAACAGCCCACGGGGTGTAATACAGCGCTTCCGCGCCCAGCAACCCGTCGCGGACCCGGAACAAGACCTCGGGGGCGCCCACTGTGAGCTCGGCCCCCGGCGCCACCCGCGCGGCCATCATGTTGTTGGTGCCGCTGAGGTAGAACAATTGCCTGCTGTCATGGGACCAGAGCGGGGCGAGCCCACCGCCGCTGGACACCTGGGCCTTGCCGTCATCGGTGTTGGGAAAGGGCCGCACGAACACTTCTGTGCGACCGGTTTCATCGGACTGATACGCCATCCAACGGCCATCGGGAGAGAGCGCCATTGCCATTTCATCGAACTCGGTGGCAAGCAGTGGCACCGGGCCGTCATCGGCACCGATCCGGATGCCGGTGATGTTGCGCCCGCCCGCGACCTGTCCAACCGAGCCCTGGCGCAGGACGATCCAGCGGTTGTCGGGGGAGAGCAGCCCTTCATCGACGATGCCCGGGGCGAGGAGGGAATCGGTGCCGGTGGCGTCGGCGCGGCGCCAGTACAACCCGCTCGGGATGCGGTCCGCCCGGAAGGTGATGAACCGGCTATCGGAGGTCCACTGCGGTCGTGAGTCGGACAGGGGATCGAAGGTCAGGCGATACGGCGCGCCCCTCGGCAGGGGCTTGACCCAGATATCATCACCCGAGCTGGTCGAGAGCCCGATAGCCAGCCGAGACCCATCGGGAGAGAGCGCCCAGCCGTGGTTGTTTGCGGTGGCGGTCAACTGGAAGGTCCAGGCGGTGTCCACCGGCACCTCCCGCCCTGTCTGGTCCACCCAGACCATGTCGAAGGTGCGTCCGACCGCGTTGCCTCCACCGACGACCCTGACAAGCGTGCCGGCCGCCGAGATGCGAAGGAGCTGGTTGCCGGCGTTGGCGTCGAGTTGAATTCCCAGCGGAATGGACGCCCCGGAGACTTCCAGGCGCCCGAGGTCGAAGGGGACCGCGTGGAGTGCCCCGTCCACACTCGCGTATACGAGATGCCCCGTCTTGACGACGACTCCCTCGAACGCGCCCCGCAGCACCAGGTGGGCGCGATTGGACTCGAGATCAAGCGCCCACAGTTGCCCCTCCACGCAGCCCGGGGGACACGACAGGAAGATCACGCCGCGGCCGTTGGGGAGTGCGCTGGGGAGCATGGACACCAGCGAATCCGACCGCCAGGCCGCGGTGGGGGGGCCGCCATCTGCCGACACCCGCATCAGGCCCGCCGCGCCCCGCATTGGGTAGACGACGGTCCCGTCGGCGAGCCAGGCCAAGCCGAACGCCCCCGACACATCGGAGCTGGAGAGCAACACCGCCGTGCCGCCCGCCGTGGGAATCTTGTAGAGCCGGCCATTGACGATGAACGCGACCCATGCGCCGTCAGGCGACAACGTGAAACTCTGGCTCCCGGTGGTACCGGCGATGGGTGTCGCCTCATAGCTGTCGCGGCGCTTGAGCCAGAGTTGATTGCCGCCATTCCCTGGCCCGACATAGACCAGGAACGATCCATCCGGCGACGGAGTCGGCACGATCGACCCGTCCACCGGCGCCTGGGAGAGCGGGAGCGCCAGCCCGTATCGGATCACCGGCGTCGGGGGGGCCGGGCGCATCACCGCCCAGCCCGCGACAAGGGTGACCACGGCTAGCGCGGCGGCGAGACCGTAGACCACGCCGCGCGACGCCATCGGGTCCTTCTCCCGGTTCGACGCCGCCGTTCCCGTGGTGGTGAACCCCGGACTGGCCAAGGCACTGGCAAAGGCCTTGGCACTCGCGAACCGATCCGCAGGCAACTTGGCGAGCGCCATCATCACGGCGGCCTCGACATGCTCCGGCACCGTGTCGCGCACGGTGTGCAGGGTCGTGGGCCGTTCGGTCATCACCTTGGCGACGATCGCCTGCACGCTCGAGCCGGTGAAGGGCGGATCACCCGCCAGCATCTCGTAGGTGACGGCACCGAGTGCGTAGATGTCACTCCGTGCATCGATGGCGCGCTCGCCCATCGCCTGCTCGGGAGACATGTACTGCGGCGTGCCGAGGGAGAGGCCGGTCTGTGTCATCCGCTGCCCGCCCGCGCTCTGGACAGCGAGCGCGATGCCGAAGTCTGCAACCAGCGCATGCCCGTCCTGCAACAGGATATTCTCCGGCTTGATGTCGCGATGGATCACGCCCAGGCCGTGTGCATACCCTAGCGCATCGGCCACTTCCCGGGCAATCAGCACCGCGTCATCGATCGGCAATTGCCGTTCGCGCTCGAGTCGGGCACGCAGCGTTTCGCCGGTGACCAGCGGCATGACGTAGTAGAGCAACCCGTCCGCCTCGCCGCTGTCAAGCAGCGGGAGGATGTGCGGATGCTGCAACCTGGCCGTGGTGCGGATCTCGGTCAGGAAGCGCTCGCCGCCGAGGGCCGCGCCGAGGTCGGGGTGGAGGACCTTGATGGCGACGTCACGCTCGTGCTTGAGATCGTGTGCGAGATAGACGGTGGCCATGCCGCCGGCGCCGAGTTCGCGTTCGACGCGGTAGCGGTCGGCCAATGCGGCGGCGAGGCGTTCCGTCGATTCGGTCACGATTCTGCCTGCCTTTGAATAACATCGTTCCACACGCGGCGCAGGTTGAGCTGGTCGACCCATCGCGCCAACTCAGTTTGGTCCAATTGGTCACCGCTCAGGCGGAGCATGGCGCGGATGTCGCGCAGGTGTCGGTCGGAGCCGCCCATCACGAAGTACTGCAACTTCTTCACGATGACATACTCGACTGGGGCGACGGCCACCTTGTCGCTACCGATCTGCATCCGGCGTGCATGGAGGAGCGCCCACGCACCAAACTCGTCCTCCCGACCCAAGCAGTAGACATCGGCCCGGAAGGCGGTCTCGTGGTGCATGATGTTGAAATGACCGTGCGCCGGGCGAGCAGCCTCCTCGGCCATGACCTCCACCGGCGGCACATAGAAATTCCCCGTGTCCCAGGCGCCGGCCAGTCGGGGGGCATCTCCCGCACGCAGGTCGAGCACCAGGTCGATGTCGCGGGTCAGGCGCGGCTCGCCGTAAATCACTGCGGCCACGCCACCGGTCACCAGGTAGGGGATCCGCAGTCGATTGAGCGGCTGCACGAAGAGCGAGATCAGATCTGGGTCGGTCACGCGGACTCGAGCCGGAACAGTTCCCTGACCCGCTCCTCGACCTGTTCGGATGTCCAGTCGGGGTGCTGGGCACGAATCCCCGTCGCCTTGAACAGCCAGGCCTGCCGCCACAGCGAATGCATGACCGCCACCTTCTCCGAAGCGGTCATCCCCTTGAGGCGGGCCAGTTCCAGATCCGCGATGGCACTCATGGTCCAAGATACCCGCGCGACGGTGCGTCGGTCACGGTGAGGCGAGCCGCGGCTTCAGTCGTGGACCGCGAAGCGTCGTCGTTCATCTCGTCACCCCCGGCACGCTGGCGAGGAAAATGTCGCTCCGGGAGTCATTGATCAGGCACGCGCCAATGGGCGCTGCGGTGGCAATTACCGTCGACAGGATCCAGCACCCGGGGGGCAGCCTCATCGCCAGCGTCGGCGGACCGCCCAAAGGCGACTGGCGCCAGAGCGTCGGCCCGTTGTCACCGGGTATCCAGCGAGAGAAGTAGATCGCGCCGTCTCTCGACCAGTTGAGGCGGGTCCGATCGATCGGCATACCGAACGCTGACAGCACGCGCAACTCCCAGTGATCGACGGGTGTCACGCCAATCGCGGCTTGGCCACGAAGCGTGATCAGCATGGCGACCTGCGCTTCATCCGGACTGGTGGTGTATTGCGTGATGGTCACGGAGTCGGGTGCGACGAGTTCACGGGAGGCGTGGCCCGCTGAATCGTACACCACCAGGCCCTTACCATTCGGAAGCAGATTCAGCACGCCGTCTGCCTCGATCGGTATGCCACCTTCACCGCTGGCTGTCGTTCGAATCTGGATGCGCTGGGTTCTGACGTCC
>JBBQQJ010000212.1:0-4306 GCA_038216165.1 Gemmatimonadales bacterium
GGCATGCTCCGGGATGAGCAGGTGGTCTACCCGGCCGAGCCGGTCACTTCGCCCGGTCAGGTGGACCCCATCCCGACCCCCGCCGGGCCGACCGGCGTGGTGTTGGCCCACCGCACGCCGCGCGAGCTCCAGATGCCCGGCGGGCTGGTCTTCACCGACCTCGGCCGGGACGATGGCATCCGGCTCGGTGATTTCGTGCAGATCCGCCGGCGGGCCATGAGGCGGCCGAATGCTGCCGACACGGTGAACGAGCTGATGGCGACCGCTCAGGTGGTGCATGTCGGCCCGCGGAGCAGCACGATCCGGGTCATCGAGGTGATGTCGCCCGACATCGAGGCCGGCTCCCCCGTCGTCCGCGTCGCCACCCTCCCCGACTGAAGGCGGGGCTGCATGCCCCGCTATCTTCCTCCCCGACAACTCACTCTTTCCCTACGGTGGGCACCCCAGGTGCCCGCCGCGGAGGCGTAGCATGAGCGGATCCGTTCTGGTCACTGGTGGCGCCGGCTTCATCGGCTCGCACATCGCCGAGGCCTACCTCGCCGCCGGATGGTCGGTCACCTGTCTGGACGATCTCTCCCGTGGCAAGCGCGAACAGGTGCCCGCGGGGGCCACCTTCATTCACGCCGATGTCCGCTCCACGGAGGCCTTCGCGGCCATCGCGGATGGCGGGTATGACGTCATCAACCAGCAGGCCGCGCAGATTGACGTGCGGATCTCGGTGGACGAGCCCGCCCACGACGCCTCCATCAATCTCGTGGGCTTCGCGAACATTCTTGGCGCCGCGGCGGTGGGCAAGGTCCAGCGTGTCGTCTTCGCCTCCAGCGGCGGCGTGGTGTATGGCGACCCCGACGTGATCCCCACCCCCGAACCGACCGCCACCCTGCCGATCTCGCCCTACGGCGTCAGCAAGCTCGCGGGGGAGCACTACCTCCGCGTGCTCGGCATGCTGCACGGGTTCGAGGGCGTGGCGATGCGCTACTCGAACGTCTACGGTCCGCGCCAGGACCCGAAGTCCGAGGCCGGCGTGGTCTCGATCTTCGTCTCGCGCATCCTGGCCGGGCAGCCACTGACGATCTTCGGCGATGGGGAGCAGACGCGAGACTACGTGTTCGTGCGCGATGTGGCGCGGGCCAACCTGCTCGCCTCAACGGCGACTGTGTCGCGCGGGGACCGCCTCGACGTCCCCGCGTTCAACATCGCCACCAGCAGGGAAACCACGGTCAACGCACTGGCCCGCCATGTCATGCAGGCCCTCGGCCGCGATGTCCCGGTGGAGCATGCCCCGCAGCGGGCCGGCGAGCTGCAGCGCTCCTGCCTCGACACCGCGAAGGCGCGGCGCGAACTGGGCTGGGAGCCGCAGGTGTCGTTTGATGAAGGACTCACCGCCCTCGCGGGCTGGTTCGAAGGGACGGTACGCTGATGGACGAAACCCCCATCGCGGAGGGGAGCGGGCTGCTGGAACTGGTCCTCACGGCCAACGTCGAGACCCAGGTCGTGCTTGCGATCTGCGTGGTGTTCTCGATCGTGTCGTGGTATGTGATCGGAGTGAAGTGGGCCGAGTTCCGTCGGATGCAGACGGCCGACACGCAGTACCGGCGCACGGTGGAGCGCTCGCGCACCGTGGCCGAGCGCGAGGCGGCAGTCGCCTCGCTCAGCGACTCGCCCTACGCTGAACTGGTGCACGCCACGACCGGCTACCTCGCCGACCTGCGCAGCGCCAACGAGCGGGAGGGGGTCACGCGCACCGGCCTTTCGCTCACGCAGCTCGAGGCGCTCTCGCTGACGTTGGATGTGGAGGTGCGAACCTGGGCCGAAGCCGCGAACCGACGGATTCCGTGGTTGGCCGTGATCGGCACCACCGCCCCCCTCCTCGGCCTGCTCGGCACCGTGCTCGGGATCATGCAGGCCTTCCTGGGGATTGCGCGTGCGGGTTCCGGCAACATCGGGGCGGTCGCACCTGGTATCGCCGACGCCCTCGTGGCGACCGCCGCAGGCCTCGCCGCGGCGATTCCGGCGGTGATTTTCTACAACATCTTCACGGCCCGGGTGGACCGCTTCGAGGGTACCCTTGAGCGTGCGGCCCAGGAACTGATCGGCACGCTGGGCCGCGAGGGGCGGCTCTAGGATGGCCCTGGGCGCGCTCGGGCGCGGCCGCCGCGGCCGTCGGCACCTCAACGCCGAGGTGAACATCATCAACCTCGTCGACGTGGTGCTGGTGCTGCTGATCGTCTTCATGGTGACCGCCCCGATGCTGCAGGGCGGGGTGGAGGTGACGCTGCCAAAGGCGATCGCCCGCCCGATGGACTCGCGGGAGTCGCTCACCATCACCGTCACCCGCGATGGCACCATCGTGCTCGACGAGGCCCGCGTGACCTACGACGAATTCCGCGCCACCTTCGGCGTGGTGATGAGCCGGAAGAGCCCCAAGGGTGTCTTTGTGCGGGGCGACGCGGGGGCCAGCTACGGCGACGTGATCCGCGTGCTCGCGGTGGTGCGCGAGGCGGGGATCCAGAACGCGGGACTCGTGGTGGAGCCCGCCCCCCCCCGATGAGCAGCGTGTTGGCGACACCGCATCGCGCGGGGGTGTTGGTCAGCAGCCTCACGCACCTGCTGCTCGCCGGCGCGCTGGTCGTGGTGGCGGTGGGCCGTGCATCGGAGCCGACCCCGCTCGTCTATGCGGTGGAACTGGTCGCCGCCCCGGCACCGAGCGCGAGCGTGCCCCGGCGGGCGGCCACCGAAGCGGTGGCCACCGCGCCGGACCAGAACGTTGCCCCGGTGGATCCGCCCCGACCCGAACGCCGTACTCCCACGCCGGAGCCCACGCCCACGCCGGCGCGGGTGGCGCGGGAGGACCGGGCGATCGTTACCAAGGCGCCGGTCGAGCCGCTGCCCGGGGAGACGCCCGGGACGGGGCAGGACATCGCGAACGTGCGGATCCAGGGCGTGCAGTTCCAGTATCCCGAGTACCTCAGGAACATCGTGTCGCAGGTCCTGCGACGCTGGCAGCAACCGACCGGTCGGCTCAACCTGGTGGCCGAGGTCGCGTTCACGATCGAGAAGGATGGTTCGGTGACCCAGATTGAGTTTCTCAAGCGGTCCGGCAGCTTCGCCTTTGACCTCGCGGCGCAGGGCGCCATCGAGGCGGCGGCGGAGGCCCGGGCGTTCGGCCCGCTTCCCGCCGGCTTCAATGGCGTGTCGCTGCCGATTGCCTTCGCCTTCGAGCCGAGGCCGCGATGATGCGCCCCCTCGTCGCCCTCGCGCTGCTCGTGCTGGTGCTGCCCCGGATCGCCTCCGCCCAGGAGGACCGGGTCCGCCTCGGCATCACGTACCAAGCCGGTGTGCTCCCTGGCATCGTCGTCATGGCCCAGCCCGGGCTCGACTCGGTCCGCAAGGTGATCGAGCGCGACCTCGACTACTCCGACCGGTTGCAGATTGCCTTCCTCACCGAGGAGGCGGGGCGGCTGGGCGGGGCCTTCAACGCACCGCTGTTCAAGGGACTCGGGGTCACCTGGGGTGTGGAACTGCAGAACGCCACGGGCGGTGTGGTGGCCCGCCTGCACCACCTGCCCAGCGGTGAGGTGCGGCAGGAGTGGGTGCGGATGCTCGATCCCCGCGCCGAGGGTGATGCCCGGATGCTTATCCACCGGCTGAGCGACGACATCACCGAGGTGGCCACCGCGGTCCGGGGGATTGCGGCCACCCGAATTTTCTTCTCGCTCGATGACGCCATCTGGCGCATCGATCCCGATGGCGCCAACATGCAGCGGGTGAGCCGGGGGACCGGCATCGCGATGTCGGCCGCCGCCTCGCCGGATGGCCAGCGGGTCGGCTATACCGAGCTGCGGGACTACGCCGGGGTGATCGTTCTCCAGAACCTGCTCACGGGGGCACGGCAACAGGTGCCGGGGACCAACGTGGGGGGGCAGAGCATTACGCCGACCTTCTCCCCGAATGGGCGCGAGATGATCTTCAGCCGGACGGCGGAGGAGGGGACCGACCTCTACGCGGTCGATATCGCCCAATCGTGCTGCGTGCGACGGCTCACGACGGGCGGAAAACTGGCGGTGAGCCTGTCGCCGACGTATTCTCCGGATGGTCGACGGGTTGCATTCGTGTCTGATCGCGGCGGCTCGGCACAGATTTTCGTGATGGACGCCGATGGCACGAATCAGCGGGTGCTGGTGCCCTTTGAGTATGGGCAGACCGGGCCCTCGCATTCGCCCGACTGGGCGCCGGACGGGGCCGCGGTGGCCTTCCACCGTGACGTCGCCGGGGGTCGGCAGATCCACGTGTACGAGTTCACCAC
>JBBQQJ010000213.1:0-4268 GCA_038216165.1 Gemmatimonadales bacterium
GGAGGACGCCGACCGCGCTGCGATCCGTGCCGGCCTGGCCGACGGCACGATCGACTGCATCGCGACCGACCACGCGCCGCATCATTACGACGCCAAGGAACGCGAGTTCGATGATGCCCCGAACGGCATCATCGGACTCGAGACCGCGCTGTCCATCGGCCTGCAGGAACTGGTGCTGGGGGGGGTGCTCCCCCTGCCGATACTCATTGACCGGATGAGCTGCGCCCCGGCCCGGCTCTGGAACCTCCCGGGGGGGACGCTGCGGCGGGGCGGGGTCGCCGATCTGGTGCTGTTCGATCCTGCCGCGACCTGGACCGTGGCCGCCAATCGGCTCCGCTCGCGGTCCCGCAATTCGCCCTGGATCGGCGCGACGCTGCCCGGGGTGGTGCGCCTGACCCTCGTCGGCGGCCGCCCGGTGTTCGAGGGCTGAGACGGCAGCGGTGTTCACCTGCTTTCCGGCATGCTAGGTTGGACGGATCTTCATCAGTGGGCTGCCCATGACCGATCGAGCCGAAACGCTTCCCGCCGTCGATGCGCTCCTCGAGGAGCGCGACGCACTCCATGCCTGGCTCGCCAAGCTCGGCGCCAGCACTGCGACCGCGCCGGCCTCGGTGCGCGAGCGGGTGCGCGTGGACTACCAGCAGCGCCTGGAGAGGGTCACCGACAACCTGCGCGCGCATGCGTCGACCATCGCCGATCGCCTCGCCGCGGATCAGGCCGAACATGGTGACCTGGTCGCACGTGCCACCAGTGCCCGCGAGGCGCTGACCGAGGCCGAGCTGCGCTATGCGGTCGGGGAGTATGATGCAGCCCGCTTCGAGGCCGAGCGCGTGCGCCACACCAGCGACCTCGAATCGTACGAACTTTCGGTCGGGGCCGTGGTGGAGCGGATCACCTCGATGGAGGAACTGCAGGACCAGTTGACCGCGGCTCCTGCGCCGGCGTCCTCCCGCGGAGCGGCCGCCGCCCCTGCGCCACCTCCGGAAGAGGAGCGCGGGCGTGACCCGGTGGACATCGCCGCCCTCGCCCCCGAGACCGAGCCGGAGGCCGAGCCCGTCGAACGGGCCGAGGAGCCCGCGGATGAGGATGCGCTCGACACCGACTCCATCCTCTCGGTGTTCGGGGAGGCCCCCGACCGCAAGACGGCACCGGAGGGGGGCACCGCCTCGATGGATGCGGCCCCGCTGTCCTTCACGCCGAGCGGCGCGGCCCCCTCCGGACCGCCGCTCGGGATGCCGGCCGCCGACCCGCCGCGGTTCTCCGCGCCGAAGCGCGGAGGACCGCCACCGCCGCCGACTTCCAGTGCCACAACCGAGCCGGCCGTGACCCCGTTGTTCGCCACCGACATGGTGCCATCGGTGGACGAGACCGAGGACCCGCTGGTGCGGGCGGCCACCAGTAGCGGAGAGTCCATCGCGCGCACGGTCCGGTGCGGCGAATGCGGCGCCATGAACCGGCCGCTGGAGTGGTACTGCGAGAAGTGCGGGGCAGAGCTGACGGCGCTCTAGCTGGAGCTCCCGGGGTGCGGTTTGCTCGGGGTGGCCTGCCGGTCACGCAAGAGAAAAGGCCGACTCCGTGGGGAGTCGGCCTTTGTCAGGGCAATGCCGGGCCGTGCTGCCGGGTCAGGAGGCCTTGGCAGCGTTGGCCAACTTGGCCAGACGGGACTTCGTGCGGGCAGCCGTGTTCCGGTGCACCAGGTTCTTCCGTCCGGCGCGGTCGATCAGCGCCTCGGCCGTCTTGAACGCCTCGAGTGTCTCGGCGGGCGTCGTGGCGGTACGAGCCTTCTTGACCGCGTTCCGCAGGGTGCTCCGCTGGGCCTTGTTGCGGGCCGTGCGGACTTTGGTCTGACGCATGCGCTTCTTGGCGGACTTGATACGGGGCACGGCAATCCTCGGTGTTCCGGTCTGGCAAATCCCTTCGCGGGACTCGCATAGCCACGAAAGCTATCACCCGGGGCTCGGACGAGCAAGGGCGCCGGGAGTGGTGCCTTTGACCGGCCTCCCCGGGGCGGCTACCTTCCGCGTTTCCCCCGGACCCCGAGGACCGCGCCCTGCTCGGTGACTTCCTGCTGGCCCTGCCGATGCTCCTCTTTGCGCTGACCGCGCACGAGGTGGCGCATGCGTGGACGGCGTGGCATCAGGGGGATGACACCGCCTACAAGCTGGGGCGGATCACGCTCAACCCCATTCCGCACATCGACCCCGTGATGACGCTGGCCATGCCGGCCCTCCTCTGGTTCATGACCAACGGGGCGTTCACCTTCGGGGGCGCGCGGCCGGTCCCGGTGATCACGCGCAACTTTCGCAACTACGTCCGGGGCGACCTGATCGTCTCCAGTGCCGGCATCGTCACCAATCTCCTCCTGGCCGTGGTCTGCACCGTGCTCTTCATCCTGGCCGGTCTGGTGCACCAAGCGGCGGCTGAGCTCGGCACCTCGACCGTGGATACGGCCCAGCGGATGTTCACGTGGGGGATCTACCTCAACCTGTTGCTGGCGGGCTTCAACCTGATCCCGATCCCGCCGCTCGACGGCTCCCGGCTCCTCTATCATGCCCTGCCGCCGGCGGCGGGGGCATGGTATCGTGGGCTGGATCGTTTCGGGATGCTGCCGCTGCTGGCCTTGTTGCTGCTGTTCCGTCCGCTGCTCAGCGCCCTGCTCGCGCCGACCTATTGGGCGTTCACCCACCTTCTTGGCCTGGCCCTCCCGTTCGCGGCAGGGGACGGGTGGAATATCTTCGCGCGATGACCGAACCCCACGATGTCCCCGTCGGTGTGGCGCTCCCGGCGGGGGTGCCCGGCTTCGTCGTGGACCTCGATGGGTTTTCCGGCCCGCTCGACCTCCTCCTGCACCTCGTGCGCGAGGAGCAGATCGACATCGCCGACATCCCAATCGCGCGCATCGCCGACCAGTTCCTCGCCGCGATCCACCACCTCGGCCTCAACCAGGCCGCCGACTATCTCGAGATGGCGGGGCGGCTGCTGCGCCTGAAAGCGCAGTTGCTGCTGCCACGGCGCCATGACGATGACACCTGGGAGGACCCGCGCGCGGAGCTGGTGCGGCGCCTCCTGGAGTACCAGCAGATCAAGGAGATCGCCCGGTGGATGGCGCGCGCCGCCGAGCGGCGCGCGCTGCAGCATGGTCGTGGGTGGCTCCCCCCCCCGGGTGATGCGCCGCCGCCACCGCCGCTGACGCTCGACCTCGCGGAGATGCTCCTCGCCGTCGAGCAGGTGATCCTGAACATCCCGTCCCCGACGCTGCACAGCGTTGTGCCGCGTCCCCTCGACGTCGAGGGGGCCACGGCGCGCGTCGAGGCGCTGCTGGCTGCACGCGAGACCTTCGACTGGCGCGAGGCACTCGGCCCCATGCCGAGTCTCGTCGACGTCATCTCGACCTTCCTTGCCATCCTGGAACTGGCCAAGCGGGGCGCCTGCTCCGTCCGTCAGGACCTTCCCTTTGCCGCGTTGGTGGTCACCCGTGAGCTCGCTGAGTCCGCTGTCCCAGTTGCTTGAGGCCGCGCTCTTCGCGGCCAACCGTCCCCTCACGCTCGAGGAGCTCGGGGCACTCGACCCCGACGCATCGGCGGCCGAGGTGCGCACCGCCCTCGAGACGCTCGGGGAGCACTACGAATACGACGGCCATGCCGTCGAGGTCGTCGAGCTCGCCGGGGGCTGGCAGATCCTGACGCGCGCCGCCTTCGCCGCGGCCGTGGAGCGGGCGCACGCCGCCCAGCGGATCCCGCGCCTCTCCGCCGCCACCTATGAGACCCTCGCCACCATTGCCTACCGCCAGCCGGTCGGGCGGGTCGAGATCGAGGAGATTCGCGGGGTCAGCGCCGGCGGTGTCCTGCGCACCTTGCAGGAGCGCAGCCTGATCGAGGTGGTCGGGCGGAGCGAGGGACTCGGTCGCCCGCTGCTCTACGGCACCACTCCCCTCTTCCTCGAGCTGCTCGGGCTCAACGACCTCGCCGATCTGCCGCGGGCCGAAGAACTGACCATTGCGCTCCAACCGCATCGCCCCGAGATGGCCCCAGGCGATGATGGCGACGCGATGGCGTCCGTCGAGGAGGGCTGATGCCGCCGATGCGCCTGCAGCGCTACCTTGCCCGGGCCGGGGTCGCCTCGCGACGCCAGGCGGAGGAGCTGATCTCCGCTGGCCGCGTCAAGGTGAACGGCAAGGTGGCCACCCTCGGCTCGTCCGTCGAGCCGGGCCAGGATCGTGTCGCCATCGGGAAGCAGGTCATCACGCTCGCCCAGAAGCGGTGGATTGC
>JBBQQJ010000214.1:0-4256 GCA_038216165.1 Gemmatimonadales bacterium
TGCCTGGGTCATCGGGCCTCCAGCGCGGCGAGGTCATCCACCGGCTCGGTGAAGGACCAGGAGCCGAAGCTGGTGAAGCCCGTGGTGCGGGCCGCGATCAGTTCCTGCCCGGACCAGGTGAGGTGCCGCCACCGCCAGCCGTCGGCCACGCGCGCGAAGCGGGCCGGGTTCTCCTCTTCGAGGATCGCCTGAGCGGTCTCCCCTGACCCACCCCGGGCCAACTCCGCCGTGGCGAGCAGCAGATTCAGGAACCCGTACATCGTGTGCCGCGCGGCGTCCGGCGCATAGGTGAGGGGATAGTCGCCGCGGAGAGGGTGGTGGAGCCCGGCGGTGGCCTTGAACGGCAGGCGGGAACGGGACACCGCCAGGAGAAACCGGGTGAGCTGGTCGGCCGAGGGAAAGGCCTCGGGGG
Organism: Gemmatimonadales bacterium; assembly: GCA_038216165.1. GTDB lineage: Bacteria > Gemmatimonadota > Gemmatimonadetes > Gemmatimonadales > GWC2-71-9 > Palsa-1233. The sequence continues at coordinate 413 of JBBQQJ010000214.1, forward strand.
TCACCCCACCGGTGCGCACCTTGGCGAAGGCCCCTGCCGCGGCGATTGCCTTGATCAGTTCCCCGTAGGGCTCTTCAGTGGGGACCTCGAAATAGCGTTCCACAGAGTCTGGCATCTGGGCGGCGAGGGTGGTCACCTGACCGGGACTGGTCGCCTTGCATTCCAGGGACTCAACGCGCGTACCGACGCTGGCGGGCGAGGCGGCAAAGAGGGTCACTCGATCGAGATCGGCGGCAACGTTGGACCCCAGCACGACCGACAGCAGCCACGGCGCCTCGGCGGAGGGCGGGATGGTCCGCGCCGCCAAGGTGGCCCCCAATTCCTCGAGCCGGGCGGCTGCCACGACGAACCGTCCGAGGAAGGCCCGATCCGGTCCGGCGCGGTAGGAGGCGTATTGCTCGACCGCCACCGCCATGCTGCACGAGGCCGGTGGGAAGAGCCCGGCATAGTCCACCATGGATTGGAACAGCAGCGACATGGACGTCCTCGACAGGGGTAAGAAATGCCTGTCGAGCAATCTAACGGCGGGGCTTCAACGCTCCGTCAACAGGATGCGACGACGCATCTTGGCACGTCGTCACACCATCTACTCCGCATGAACCAGCGTCAGTTCAGGGGAGCGCCGCAACCGGGCGAGGGCCTGAGCACGCAACTGACAGATGCGGGACTCGGTGACGCCCAGCTCGGCCGCGATGTCGCGCAGAGAGCGTTCATCGAAAAACGCCCGGGACAGGACAAGGCGCTCGCGCTCGGGGAGCCGGTCGAGGGCGGCGCGCACCGCCTCGGCTCGCTCCCCGGCGAAGAGGGCGTCGTGCAGCCGCTCGCCGGCATCGTCTCCGAGCCGTTCCGCGAGCCCCTGTCCGCCAGGTTCCCCATCGATGGATACCTGCCCGGCGGCCGCAGCGGTGCGCTGCCGGAGGCGGGCCAAGGTGTCGCCATCGACCCCCAAGTGGCTGGCCACCTCGCCGGTGTCGGGGGCGCGGCCGAGGCGCTGCTCGAGCTCCGTCATCGCGGAGTCCATTCGGCGCACCTGGGCGCGGTCGGAGCGGGAGAGCGGGTCACGGGAGCGGAGCTCGTCGAGGATTGCCCCGCGAATTCGCCGCATCGCGAAGGTCGAGAAGGCGAGGCCCCGGCTGGTGTCGAACCCTTCCATCGACTGGAGCAGTCCGAGGGAGCCGGCCGAGACCAGCTCATCGAGCGAAACCGCGTCGCGTACGCGCGGGGCCACTTCACGGGCGGCGTGATGCACGAGGCCGAGGTAGCGGCCGAGCAGTTCCCGGCGCGCCTCGAGGTCGTTGTGCTCCCGCCACCGCGTCCAGAGGGCATCGGTGGAGGTCTGCGTGGTCTGCATGGGCATGGGATCCTGTCCGAAGGTCGGATACGCATACCATGCAATTTCGCGTCCATGCTGGAACGCCCCATGCGGCGGCTGTGGCGCCGATTCAACGACCGCTTCCCATCACCGGTGCCACGTTCCTGCGACGCCGGGCGATAGCCGTCGCGCAGCGGTGCGTGGCGTGATCGCCACGCGGTGGCGGAACTGCCGATGATGGTGGGACTTCCGCGGATGGGGGGCCCCCCGCACCGGGCCCGCCCCCGGGCCAGCGGCGAAATCACCGGGGCGGGAAGGACCGTCCCCCGGCACGATTCGGGGGAGGACAGGCGGGTGGGCCGGGTGTCGGGAATGTCAGCACCCCCCCTCCCCCCCCGTTGCGTTTCACGGGGTCTGGCTAGCGCCGGTCCTTGGCCATGGCACGAAAGTATTCCACCACCTGGGCACGGTACGCGGGGGGGGCTCGCCCCGCGTCCGCCACTCCCGGACGCGTGCCAGCTGGCACCCCAAACCGTCGCCAGAGCTCGAACTCCACGCGCTGCAACGAGGCCGCCACCGCCGACCGGAGGGCACCAAGCTGCAGAGGGTCCCCGCGCGTCTGCTCGCCCTCGAGCTGTCGCAACCCGCCGATCGCCTCGTCCAGTTCGGGCAACACCACGCCGAGTTGGGCGAGTTCCCCGCGCAGCGTCTCGGCCGCCTGACGCCGCGCGCGCACTTCCCCAGCGAGCTGCCTGGCATCGCCAGCGCCTCCACGGGTGGCCGTCCCCGGTTGCCCCCGACCTTGCTGTCCTTCGCCCTGGCCCTGGCCTTGGCCCTGCCCCTGCCCCTGCCCCTGCCCCTGCCCCTGCCCCTGTCCCTGGCCCTGATCCTGACCCTGGGGTTGACTCTCTCCCGGGCGCGTTCCCGGCGGAGCCCCCCCCCCTGGCATCGGACCCGCGCTGTCGGCCCGGAGTCGCTCACGCAGCGACTGCGCGCCACGAGACAGTTCGCGCGCGGTCTCCAGCGCACGCTCCCGACGGCGCTCCGGGGACTCGCCTACCGCGCCGACAGCGTCGCGGAGTTGGCCTTCCAACCGATCGAGGTACGCAGCGATCTGGTCCTCGAAGTTCCGGACGTACGCAGGGGTGCCGGTCCGTGCCACGCCGCGCGAATACGCGATGCGACCCGGCAGCTCGCCGTCGCGGATGGTCTGCCGCGCTGCAGCAAGCGGATCGGCGGCCCCGGTCCGGTCGCGGCGCGCGGCGCGCTCCGCTTCGGCGATCGCATTGTCGAGCGCTTCGACATCCCGCGCGAGCTCGAGCTTCCGGCGATCCAGGGAGGCCAGGGCCGCTCCCCTTGTGGGGTCGGCGGTGCGCGGCAGCGCGAGGGCGTCTGCGCCGATCTCCCGCTGGCGGTCCTCCAAGTTGTGTGCCTGGTCGGCCAGTGCCTCCGCCGCGCGACGCGCCGCGTCCTCGCGGCCCGTACTGACCTGCCCAACCGCCTGCCGCAGCGCCTCGACCGCAGCACCGCCCTTGGATGGATCGCCCGCCGCGGCACGCCGAAGTTGATCCGCGGCCGCACGCGCCTGCCGTGCCGCCTCGTCAAGCGCCGGGGTGCGCTGCTCCCGCGCGAGCCGCTCCAGCCGGCGTGCCTCCGCCTCCGCCTCGTCGGCAAGCTGGCGCTGGGCACTCGCTGCCCCACCACCACCGGACGCCCCGGGAGCGCCGCCGTTCCCCCCCCCCGTTGCGGCACCGAGCCGCTGCTGGAGCGCCTCGGCCATCCGCCGGGCGCGGTCATTCTCCGCCTGGGCGCGCCGGGCCAAATCACGAAGCCGCTCCTCGGCCGCGTCCACCTCGCGGGCCGCCGAGGCACCGGCACTCGCCTCACGCTGCACCGCCTCATACTGGTTCTGCAATCGGTCGGTCTGCAGTTCGAAGAGGTCGGCCAGATCCTCCGGCGCACTGCCGCTCCCCCCACCGCCACCCCCGCCCCCGCCAGCAGGCGGCTCACCGAGGCGGACCTCCACCTCGCGGTAGGCGGCGTCGGCCCGCTGGAGTTGCTGCAGGGCGCGCTGCTGGGGCGGCGTGGCCGTGCGCGCTGCACCGCGACCCAGGGCGTCCTCGGCCTCCGCCATGGCGAGACCGGCACTGTCGAGGGCCGTCCGGATCAGGACGAAGGTGGAGTCGAGCGCCGCCACGCCACGGGTTGCCAAGCGGGTCGAGAGCGCGACGACCTCTGCACGCAGTTTCCCCTGGGCGATGGCGATGGTGGTCTGGTCCTCGCGCGCCCGCGCCGGCGACGTCGTGGCGCTGTCGCGAAGCACGTTGAAGGTCGCCACCGCCAGGTGGCGCTGCCGCTGGGTCAGTTCGCCGGGCGTGGCCTCTCCGCCCCCACCTCCGCCGCCCCCACCACCACCGCCCTCCTCGGCCTGACGATAGTTGCGGCTGAAGGGGCGGATCTCGAGGAAGTAGAGGTCGCTCTGTGCGGTATTCCCCCCCCCATCCACGGCGACGGCGTGATACGCCACCAGAT
>JBBQQJ010000215.1:0-4254 GCA_038216165.1 Gemmatimonadales bacterium
TCGATCATTGTTCTGGGCAGAACGGGAACGGCCCGAGGACAGCCGGTGCTCCAGGGTGGCCTGGTCCAGACGCTCGGGGCCAAGCTCGCCCCCATTCCACTGCCGGTCACCCTGGCGGAGGCGATCACGGCCCTCGGGGGCACGCTCGACGCCGCGCTGGTGGAACTGCCCACCGCCACCATCACCGATACCGCCACGGTGACACCGGACTTCCGGGTGCGGATCGCCGTGGGGAGTGACACGATGACGGTGATACTTGACCAGCTTCTGAACGTCCAGCGGCAGACCTTCGGACCGGGGCGCCTGATCAATGTGCGCGGAGTCCTCGTGCCGACGGGCACCGGCACCTGGCTCTTGAAGCCACGACCGGTGGCCGGAGAGATTCTCCTGACCAATCCGGCGCCGTAGCCCGACGCGCGCGCTCCGCGTGACCTTCGGGGTCACTCCGCCCGCGGAGTGACCCCGACGCGCAGCGCACCCCACGCCGCCGCGAGGAGCCACCCCGCGGCCAGCGCCACGCCCTCGCCCACCTGAAGCGACGTCCCGGTCGACGCCGGAATCGCTCCCGCCACGGCGGTGAGCCCGAGGGCCCATCGCACCGCCTGGCCGCTGGCGCCGGCGCCCCAGCCGAGCAGCAGGCCCCATCCGAAGAGCCAGGCGAGCGTCCATCGCTGCCACGCGCCGGGGATGCCGACCCGCTGCGTGAACGGGTTGATCAGGACCCAGCCATGCTGCGCGCCGGATGCGACACGCGCAGGTACCGCGCTGGTGTCACGCCCAGATGCTGCCAGGGTGATCGCCCCGTCTCCGACGCTGAGGGCGATCGTTACCGTGTCTCCGGCACCGAGGGGAGGTAGCGGGGCGATGACCACCGGGGAGCGCCACCGGAACGCTTCCGCGCGGGTCCGGTAGCCGGCCGCCACCGCCGCGCCGCCGCGGAAGGCGACACCGGCCAGCACGTCATGCTCCGAGCGGCCGAACCCCACGACGGCTGTCCACGCGTTTGGCGAGGGCTCCGCCCAGGTGGCTTGCATCGTGAGCGTGCCCAGCGGCAGCGCCGGCGTGGGGGAGGTCAGCCCGGCGGCCAATACCACACCACCGTACCTGGGCCCCTCCGCGTCGGGCGATCGCGCGATGCGTTGCTGGGCCGCCTGATCTGCGCTGGCGGGATCCAGGAGCCAGGCGGCGGCCAGGAGCTGCAGCGCGAACACGCCCAGCGCGGCGGCGGCGGCACGGCGCGCCACGGTTGGGTCGCCATGGCGCAGTCGAAGCAGGAGGGGCGCGACCCACCAGCCCACGACCGCCCCCGCGGTGTTGGCCATCACGTCGCCGAGGGCGGCATCCCGCCCCGAAAGGGCCAGTGCCTGGGTGGCCTCGATCGCCACGGTCGCGAGCAGGGCGATCCCTGCGGTGGTGCCGAGGCGCCACCCCCACCCGCGCCACGCCAAGCCGAGCGGCAGAAAGAGCAGCACGTTCTGGAAGAGGTCGGCGGCGCCGGCCTCGCCGCACGCGACACACCACCACGGCGTCAGCGCGACCAACTCGGCGGCGTTCGGGGCGGAGCGCAGCGTGAGCGCTGCAATCACCAGGGGCCACAGGATCCCCAGGGCCGCCGTGAACGCACGGGGTCTGGCGGTCCCCAGCTGTGAGGGTGTCATTGGTGTAAGAATATCATACGGTCAGTGCGAAGTCCCTGTGGATGTCATATTGGAAATTGATCGGTAAGTCGTTGTAATGTATGCTGTTAAGTTGTCACCTGTGATCAGGGTATGGTTTGGCATCTACCTTGCCGAAACTAGACACCGAGGATGGCGGTCACACCGCCGCCGACAACTGACACACCGCTGCCCAGAGCACACTCGGGGAAACCCGAGGTCGCAGAGCCAGGGAGCTTCGGTCGGGGAAGGTACCCGGCACAGCCCGCCCAGCCGCCAGCGAGACGAGACCGGCCCTATCGGGGGCCGGACCGTCCGGTGGCCATGGCAGCCACCGGACCCACGCTGAGGGGAGCCGGTAGTCCAATGACCTACACGTTCAAGATCGCCCGTCGGATGGCCAGCAACCATAGGCGCCTCGCGCCGCTGGCGCTGGGTCTCGCCCTGCTCACCGCCTGTGGTGCCACGGCGCCCACGGCACCCACGCCGGCGCCTCCCGCGCCACAAGCGGGATGGCTCACGATCCAACTCGACACGCCCAACGCCGATGATGGCGCCATCCAGCTGGCGGTCTACGGACCGGCCGCGGAGGAGGCGGAAGCGGTGGCCGCATACAACGGCATGGCGCGGGTCGTCGGCACCACGACCTATCTGGTGGTGACGGGGTCGCTCGGCGATGGGGCGGTGGCCCGCATCCGGGTTCCCGATGTGAGCAAGGCCACCCAGTACTCGGCGACGCTCCAGGCGGTGGCCGTGCGCGGCACCTACGCGCTGCGGTCCACGGCCGGCTACCAGTTGGCGATCGTGCGATGAGCGAGTCAGGTCGGGCGGACCAGTGCGCGGTACGACTCTCGCTGTCGCACCGGGTGGGCAGACAGCATGAGGACAGCAGCCAGGTGGGGGTGATGACACTCGCACCGACATGTAATGCAGAGGGGGACCGCACGATGCAGGCACGCGTTCGCGGATGGATGATGGTGGTGGCCTCGCTCATGGTGGCGAGCGTTCCGGTGGCGGCCCAACAGGCCTCACCGCAGTTGCGCGCTGCCGTGCAGGCTTCGGGGGGGCGCGTCATCGTGCAACTCAAGTCGGCTGGCGGCCCGGCGGCGCTCGTCGCCCCCGGCGACCCCATCATCTCGGCGGCGGCGGCGGCCTCCCTGGAGAACCGCTTCAACGCCGAGTATCAGGCGGTGCCGAAGGGACGCGCGTTGCGGTTCGGGATGCTCTTTGCGGATGTCCCTCTCGCGGAACTCGACAATCTGGTGAACGACCCGGCGGTGGAGCTGGTGGAAGCCGACGTGCTCACCGAGTTCGCCACGGTGCGCGAGGATTGGCCCTCGCTCGGCACTGTGTTGCGCGACCGAGTGGCTGACACTGTCCCGTGGGGGACCGATCGGGTCAATGCCCCCGCCGCGTGGGCGGCCGGTGTGACCGGCGCCGGCGTGAAGGTCGGCATCATCGACTCCGGTATTGATATCAGCCATCCCGACCTCGCGGTCGCGGGCGGCTACGATTTAAACACGTCCAGCGTCGCCTCCTCCGCCTACAATGACAATATCGGGTCGTGCAACGGGCACGGCACGCACGTGGCCGGGACCGTCGCCGCCAAGCAGAACGGGGTCGGCGTGGTCGGCGTGGCGCCGGGCGCACAGCTCTATGCCCTCAAGGTGTTCGAGATCATCAGCGGCGGCTGCAAGTCCTGGTCGTCCAACCAGGTGGCGGCGATTGACTGGGCCATCGCCAACGGCCTCAAGGTCGTCAGTATCAGCATCGCCGGTTCCAGCTACCTCTCCAGCTACAACACCGTCATCAACACCGCCAACGCCGCCGGGGTCGTGGTGGTCGCCGCGGCCGGCAACAATGGCGCAACCACGATGACCTATCCTGGTGCCTACACCGGCGCGATCGGCGTCGGTGCGCTCAACGGCAGCAACGGCAAGTCCGGGTTCTCCAACTCTGGCGACAACCTCTGGTTGGGCGCCCCCGGCGAGGGGATCGAGAGCACCATGCCGGGCGGCGGCACCGGCTCCAAGAGCGGGACCTCGATGGCCACGCCGCACGTGGCGGGCCTCGCGGCGCTCTACTTCCAGACGAATCCGGGCGCGGGGGCGGATCAAGTCCGCAACGCGCTTCGCAATGGGGCGCTCGACCTCGACACCCCCGGCTGGGACCCCGGCACCGGCCATGGGCTGGCGCGTGCCACCGGCTTCGGCGCAGCCCCTCCGCCGGACCCGGACCCGGCCCCGGCCCCGGTGCCACTGGCGCTGGCGGTGAGCCCGGCGAGTCGGAGCGTGTCGGGGCAGGTGGGCAGCAGCGTGGCCGCGACCAATGCCACCGTGACCCTCACGGGCGACGGCAGCACGAGCAAGACATGGAGCGCGGCCAAGCGGAAGAGCTGGACCACGCTCACCACGGCGAGCGGCACGGGCAACGGCACGGTGGCGTGGAGCCGGAACAAGAGCGGGCTCGGTGCCGGGACGTATGTGGACACGATCACCGTGACGGTGGCCGGCGTGGCGTCGAAGACGGTGATTGACACCTTGGTGCTCACGGCGGCCCCGGTGCCACTGGCGCTGGCGGTGAGCCCGGCGAGTCGGAG
>JBBQQJ010000216.1:0-4238 GCA_038216165.1 Gemmatimonadales bacterium
ACCAAGTCGATGACCGGCCACCTCCTCGGCGGTGCCGGGGCACTTGAGTTCGTCGTGGCGCTGCTGTCCGCCCGCGAGGGCGTGATCCCGCCGACGATCAACCACGAGACCCCCGACCCCGCGTGCGACCTCGACTGTGCACCGAACGTGAAGCGTGAGCGCACCATCGACGTGGCACTCTCGAACGCCTTCGGTTTTGGCGGCCACAACGCCACTCTCGCAGTCCGCGCGGTGTGACCTCCGCGGCGGCCGGGCAGCGCGGGGCCACGCCGGCCCTCCCTCGGACTCACCGGGGGAGGGTCGAATTGTTCCAGCCCTGGATGACTGCGGTGGGCGTGATGCTGCTCGGCGGCGCTGCGGCCCTGGTCGTGGACGACGCGTCCGTGGATCATGCGCTGGTGATGGAGCAAGGCGTCACGGCCGGGCGGCTCTCGCCCCGCCGCGCGGCGCTCGAGGCCGCACTGAACGAGCCGTTGGTGATCCTTCGCGGCGTCGCCGGGTTCCTCGCCGTGCGTTGGGGCATCACGGACTTCGCAGCCGAGTTCGATCGGTACGCCGCCCATGTGCTGGCCCAAAGCCACGGGGAAGTGCGGTCTATCCAGTACGTTCTGGACGGCACCATCGTCCACTCCTACCCACTGGCGGGCAACGAGGAGGCGATTGGGCGCGACCTTGCCAGGGATCCCCGTCCGCTGATCGCCCGCGACTACCAGACCGCAAGCGCCGGGGGTGAGGTCGCGCTCTCCGGACCGACCGACCTCTTCCAGGGAGGCCGTGGCCTGATCGGCCGCCTGCGCGCCCCGGGTGCTGCCAGTGACATCAACCTCGTGGCAGGGGTGATCATCGATATGGACACGATGCTGGTGCGGGCCGGGTTCCCCGAGCTCGCCCTGCTCGCGTGGCGCCTGCGCGATGCCGAGGGCGCGTTGATTGCCGGGCAGGCCACACTCGATACGACGCTCGGGGGCATCGTTTCCCTGCCGGTGCGCCTGCCCGATCGGCGGTGGACACTCGACGCCGTGCCGACAGGTGGCTGGGCGGCCGGGGTCGACGCACGGCGGCTGCCCGTGCGCCTGAACCTGGCGGCCGGGGTGCTGGTGCTGGGCCTGATCGCCGGGATGCTCCACGGGCGCCGCCTCACGCAGCGGCAGACGGAGTGGGCGGAGGCGCGCTACCGCGCGGAGGAGAAATTCCGGAACCTGTTCGCGCTGTGTCCGGACGGGGTCGTGCTGGCACGGGCGGATGACACGGGTATCCTCGAGGTGAACGAAGCCTACTGCCAGATCTTCCACCGCCCCCGTGAGGCCCTGGTCGGGCGGACCATGGACGAACTTGGGCTCGCGGACTCCCCGACCGACCAGGCGGCGGCGCGAACCCTGCTCGATCTCGAGGGGAGCCAGTTGGAACAGCGGTTCGGGATCCGGCTGCCCGACGGCACGCGTCGCGAGGGGATCTACTCTTCGGTCAGCGTGGTCCTGGATGGCATACCGTGCTACCTGAGCATTGTCCGGGATGTCCAGGAACGTCTGACCATCGAACAGCGGCTCGCCGATGCCCAGCGGCTCGAGGCGATCGGCCGTCTCGCTGGCGGGATCGCGCATGATTTCAACAACCTGATCACTGGAATTGCGGGCTATGCCGATCTGGCGCGCATTGACCTCGCCGACGGCGACCCCCGTCGCGCCGATCTCGACGAGATCAGCCGGGCCGCGAGACGCGCCGCCGACCTTACCCGGCAGTTGCTGACCTTTGCCCGACGTCAGGTCACCGCCCCGCGGGTGGTCGACCTGGCGGGGCTCACGCGCGAAGCGAGCGGCCTGTTGCGCCGACTCGTCGGGGACCGGGTGACGCTGGTGCTCGAGCTTCCGGACCATCCGCTCCCCGTCCTCGCCGACCCGGCCCAGTTGGAGCAGGTGCTCACCAATCTGGTGGCCAATGCGCGCGACGCGATGCCGCAGGGCGGTCTTGTGGTGATTAGTGCAACCGGCACCGACGCGATCGTGGAACTGGTCGTGACCGATACCGGCAGCGGGATCGAGCCGCAGCACCTGAACCACCTCTTCGAACCGTTCTATACCACCAAGGCGACGGGGGCCGGCACTGGACTTGGCCTCGCGACAGTCCACGGCATCGTCGAGCAGGCCGGTGGCTCCATCGAGGTCGAGAGCGTGGTGGGCGATGGGGCGACCTTCCGCATTCGTCTGCCGCGGGCGGCGGGCATCCCGGCGTCCGGCCCGATACTCAACGCCGCGGTGGCGCCCCGGGGTGGCACCGAGGTGATCCTGATCGCGGAGGACGAGCCGCAGGTGCGGGCCCTCGCGGCACGTGTCCTGGGTGGGCTTGGGTATGTGGTGCTGACCGCGGAGGACGGCACGGAGGCGCTCGCCCTCGCCGCCTCGCATCACGGCCCGCTGGACCTGCTGCTGACCGACATGGTGATGCCGCGCATGGGGGGGGGCGAACTGGTACGGCGGTTGCGGGAGCTGCATCCCGGGCTCCACGTCCTCCTGATGTCGGGATACAGCGAGGAGCTGATCGCCGCCGAGCACAACGATCTCGCCTTCCTGCCGAAGCCGTTCACGCCGCAGGAGCTGGCCGAGGCGGTGCGAGCGGCGCTAGACGGCTAGGTGGCGCCGTCGCGGTCGAGCGACTCGGCGATCGCGGCAACCTGCTGGGCCTCACGAGCCTTCTCCGCGAGGGCCGACAACCGCCCGGGTGTTCCGCCGGACCCGGCGAGCGCGAGATCGAGGGCGGCGCGCCACGCCGCGGGGAGGCGCCCGAGCGGCAAGCCCTGTTGCTCGGCCTCAAGCGCCGGACGCAGCAACTCCAGTACTCGTGGCAGGGAATGGGCGCCCCGTGCGAGCTGGAATCCGGCAGCTTGCGCCTCCCCGTCAGTTTCCCAGCTGTAGCCGTCGAGCAGGTCGCGGAGCAGTACTCTACCATCGTGATCTTCCAGGGTGATGTTGCTTGGGAGTGTCACGCGGAGTTGGCCAGATTCACCCAACTGGAGGCGTGTCAGGTCGAGCACTCTGCGGGTGATGATCACTCGTCTACCGGACGGCAGACGAGTCCAGCCGACCGGCATCCCTGTGTTGATCCAGATCATTGCAGCGGTGATGAATGGCCAACCCAGCAGGGAGGCCGCGGCTTGTCGCGGATCGACCACGAAACTGAGTGCCAGCCCGGCTGCCAGCGTGAGGACAGCGGCGACCACTGGGCCTCTGGCAGGTCCAATGTCCAAGCGCCAGCGCTGGTAGCCTTGTGCGAGTAATTGGGCGGACCAAATCGGTAGCACAATCGCAAGAATTTCCGAGCTCGGCATCGCGCCCGGTACAAACGGACTGATCGCGACCCAACCGATCACCACGAGTCCGAATACGGCAGCAACGATGGCGAGCCGACCCTGACGAGCCAGTACCGCCTCCTGGCGGGCATGCACGGCGGCATCAAGCACCTCACCCGGTGCGAGGTCTACCCGCAGCAGTTCGAGATCACCCACACGCGCCTCATCGAGCCCGAGGTCCACCGCTCGCGTCGGCGAGCTCGCAAGCAGTTCCCTTGCCTCCTCCACGACCGGGGTCGCGTCCTCCGCCCCCAGGAGGTTCCACTCTCCGCACCCGGTGCAGATGCGCCACGCCCGCCCTCGTGCCGGATCGATGGCCAACCGCCGGACGTAGGGCAGGGACGCGAGCGCGCTATTCTGGGCAAATGGTCGCTGGCACGTCAGGCAGGTCGGGGGGTATCCCATCATCAAAGGATGCGCTGTAGTGGCAGGAGCGGCAACCCGCCAACGGGTACCCCCTGACCCCCGGCTCCCGTAGATTGAGAGGATGCCAGCCGTGACTGAATTGACCGCCCCGTTGCTCGGCCCGCTCGAACTGCACGCCGAGCGGATCAGCGACCCCGCGCTCCAGCCCCTCGCCCGCAAGGTGGAGGCGGGGGAGCGGCTCGATGCGGACGACGCCCGGAAGCTGTACGCCACCAGCGACCTGATCGGGCTCGGGACGCTCGCCGATTTCGCCAACCGGCGCCAGAACGGTGACCGCGTCTGGTTCTCGGCCAATCAGCACATCAACCCGACCAACGTCTGCATCCTCCGCAACACCTGCACCTTCTGCTCGTTTGCCCGGATGCCGAAAGAAGACGGCGCGTACACCCGCACGCTGGACGAGGTGTACCATGAGGCGGCGCAGGCCACCGGCACGCCGACCCGCGAATTCCACATCGTGGGCGGGCTG
>JBBQQJ010000217.1:0-4233 GCA_038216165.1 Gemmatimonadales bacterium
GGCGCTGGCGCTGTGGTGGTGGTGGCTCGGTCGGCGCCACCAGTGGGCGTCCCGCCCATGGGGATGGTTCGCCACCGCGTGGCTCGGCATGCTGGTCACGCTCGACTGGCCGGTCGGCAAGCTCGGGGCGGGGTATCTCGCCAGTGTGCACACGCTGCAGTTCCTGCTGCTCACGCTGCTGGTGGGGCCGGCGCTGCTGCGCAGCATCCCTGCGGAGGGCTGGGCACGGCTTGCCCCCCCCGGTTCCCGGCGGGAGCGCCTGCTCCGGTTCCAGGCGCGGGCGTTGCCGGGGCTCATCCTGTACAACCTGATCGTGGTGACCACCCACTTTCCTGCCGTGGTCGATGGGCTGATGGCCAATCAGCTCGGCTCGTTCGCAATCGATGCGTCGTGGCTGGTGGCGGGGATGCTGCTCTGGTGGCCCATCGCCGCACCACCGGCCTACCGCGGACTCGGCATGTTCGGCAAGATGGGGTATCTCTTCGCGGCCACCATCGTGCCGACGATCCCCGCGATGATGATGGTGTTCAGCGACTGGCCGCTCTACGCGCTCTACGAACTCGCCCCGCGCGTGGACGTCCGCTTCGGTGCCAACGACGACGTCAAGCTCGCGGGGCTGGTGATGAAGCTCTTCGGCGACATCCCGCTCTGGATTTCCACCGCGGTGATCTTCTTCCGCGAGAGCGGGGAGCCTGGGAGCGACACCGCGGTGGTGTGAGGCCGGGATCCGGTCAAGCCACCCCCCCTGCGTTGTCCTGCTCACGACTCGCACCGGAAGGGAATGTGCCCCATGCGCCACGCCGTCACGATCACGCTGCGTGCCGGACCTGACGAGGTCACCACCGGCACCGGGGCCGTGGACCTGCTCTCGCCCGGCCGGCGGTTTACGCGGGCCGGTGTGGTGATGTTGGTGGCGGTCGGCGCGGCCGCCCTGCTCATCCCGATCCCGATCATCCATCTGGTGGGAATTCCCCTCGCGCTGCTGATCGGCGTGGGTGTCGCGATCCACCAGTTCCGCAGCGTGGCCCGACTCGACCGGATCACCCTCGCGTGCCCCAAGTGTGATGCCCCCAACCACCTCGGCGGCGGCCTCGGCTACCGGACCGCGACGGGCCCGGTGCAGACCCAGTGCGAGTCGTGCCGCCGGTTGCTCGAGCTGCGCTGGCGCGCGGCATGAGGGATCTTTGCGCGGGACAGGGGTCCCATTCGCGGTCGCGCGATGGCGCGCGGGCCAGACCCCAAGGATCCCGTGATGAGCATGCTCAAGGAACTTCTCGCCTTTGGCGGCATCGGTGCCGACCCGGTGCTCCCCGAGGAACTCGCCGCCCGTCGGCCGTTGCTGGAGCGTCGCCGCGAGATCCTGGCAGCCCACCTGGCCCACGTGGAAGCCACGGCGCCGCAGGATGCCGCGCCCCATCGCGAGGCGCTGGCACTCGCGAATGGGGCCCTCGACTGGCTCACGACGCGCGAGGCCGAAGAGGCCCGCAACGCCGAACGGAACCGGACCGAGCCGCCGGGTGGGCTCCGCGACATCAAGGACACGATCGCGACGTTTTTCGGACGGTGAATGGCGATGGGTGATTGGTGGTGATGCACCGGCATCCCACGCGCCCCTCACCCGCCGCCGGCGAGCTGTCCTCCCCGATGACCCCACGCTTCGTTGGCCGCGGCTGGACCCTCGTTGGTCTGGTGCTCGCGATGTTCCTCTCAGCCATCGAAGCCACGGTGGTGTCCACCGCGCTGCCGACGATCATCGCCGACGTCGGCGGCGAGGCGCGTTACGGCTGGGTCAACATCGCCTACCTCCTCGCTTCCACCATCTCGATTCCCCTCTACGGCAAGCTGGCGGATCGCCATGGCCGCGGGCCACTGCTCCAGATCGGCCTCTTCCTTTTTGTCGCGGGCTCGACGCTGTGCGGCTTGGCGCCCGGGCTCGACCTGCTGGTGCTCGGTCGTGTGATTCAGGGCGCCGGTGCCGGTGCGATCCAGCCGATCACGATGACCATCGTCGGTGACCTCTGGGCGATGCACGAGCGTGGCAAGGTCCAGGGAGTGATTGGTGTCGTCTGGGGCGCGTCGGGCGCGATCGGCCCCCTGCTCGGCGGGGTGATCGCCGCCACGATTGGCTGGCGCTGGATCTTCTGGATGAACATCCCGTTTGCGCTGGCGGCGATGCTGATCGTGGTGCTGGCCTATCGTGAGCCCGCGCGCGTCCGCAGCACCGTGCCGCTCGACCGTGCCGGGGTCACACTTGCCGCTGTGGGCGCCTTTGCGCTGCTGCTGGCGATCGAGGAGGTGCTGCCGCTGCCGCTGGCCATCACCGCGGTGCTCGCCTTTGGCGCACTCGGGTGGGTCGAGCAGCGGGCCGCCGATCCGGTGATGCCTCCCGACATGCTCCGCTCGCCCCGGCTCGGTACTGGGTTGGTGATGCTCGGGATCATCGGAGCGATGCTCATGGGCATCCTGACCTGGCTCCCGTTGCGACTGATGACGGGGGATGGAGCGGTGGTGGCGGGCGCTGCGCTCTCACCACTGCTGGTGGGCTGGCCAATCGCCGCGACGGCCTCTCCCTCACTCATGCTGCGCTTCGGGCGCCGCGCCCTGCTGCGCGTCGGGGCCGCCGTCCTCGCACTGGCCGGGATCGCATTGGCCGCGTATGTCGGCACCGAGACGCCGCTGGTGCTGCTCGCGCCGATCATGCTGGTGATGGGTGTGGGCTTCGGGATCATCTCGACCACCACGGTGGTGGATGCGCAGGCGACCGTGGCGCGGGAGCGCCGTGGGGTGGTGACCGCCCTCGGCGCCTTCGCCCGATCCCTCGGTGGGGCGCTTGGCGTCGCGGGCCTCGGCGCGTTGCGCGGCCTGCCCGGGCCCGAGGTGGCGCGCGGGATGTTCTGGGTCTTCGGAGGGCTGGCGGGGCTCGGCGTCGCGGCCGTGCTGGTGGCGGCGGGATACGAGGCGGACCTGCCTCTGGAGTGAGGGGGTCGCCGCGGCGCGGCGCAGGGGGAACTGGGGAGTACCCGTTCACCGTTCACCCCGCGCCGCGGCGTCCCTCTCACCCCGTCGCGCGCTTGCAGCCGTTGTAGCCGATGATCGCGTAGAGTGGGCAGAAGCCCGTCAGGCCGGTGACCAACGGGACGAAGCCAAGCCACTGGAAGACGGTACCCAAGGTTCCCCCGACAAAGCCGCTCCACCCGAGGGTCAGGAGCGTGAGGCCGGCGATCACACGAAGGCCTCGATCGAACTTCGCTTCATTGCATGGCATGGGGTGCTCCTGGCTGCGAGGTGAGGGTGCATGAAATAAACAACGGCGGACACCGCCGGTGTTCCCGTCTGACCCCCGCGTTACCTTCCGGGAATGTCATCACTCCATAGACTTGAGCGGATCCCGGTCGAGATCCTCGACCCACCCGAGGCGCTGGCGCAGGCGATTGCCCGCCACATCGCTGACCTGATCCGCGCCCGTGCCGCCGAGGGGCGGCCATGTGTGCTCGGACTCGCCACCGGATCCACGCCGGTGGGCGTCTACGCTGAGTTGGTGCGCATGCATCGCGAGGAGGGGCTGTCGTTTGCCCATGTCGAGACGTTCAACCTTGATGAGTACTGGCCGATGGCCCCCGACTCGATTCATGCCTATCACCGCTTCATGCGGGAGCATCTCTTCGATCTGGTGGATCTTGATCCCGCGCGCTGTCACGTGCCGCCGGGCGATGTGCCACGGGAGCAGGTCACGGCGGTGTGCGCGGCCTACGAACAACGCATCCGCGATGTCGGCGGGATCGACCTCCAGCTCCTCGGCATCGGCAAGACCGGCCACATCGGCTTCAACGAGCCGGGCTCCGGGGCGGACTCGCGCACGCGCCTGATCACGCTCGACGCGATGACGCGGCGAGATGCGGCGGCGGATTTCTTCGGCGAGGACAACGTCCCGCGGCAGGCGATCACGATGGGGGTCGCCACCATCCTCGAGGCGCGCGAAATCGTCCTCCTCGCCACTGGCGAGCACAAGGCCGGGATCGTGCAGCGGGCGGTGGAAGGGGCGGTGGATCATCGCGTGGCGGCCACCTTCCTGCAGCAGCACCCGCACGCCACCGTCTATTGCGACGCCGCGGCCGCCGCCGAGCTCACCCGCGTGGCGACGCCGTGGCTGCTCGATGAGGTGGAGTGGACGCGCGCGCTGGAGGTGCGCGCGGTGGCCTGGCTGTCCGAGACGGTGGGCAAGGCGATCCTCAA
>JBBQQJ010000218.1:0-4224 GCA_038216165.1 Gemmatimonadales bacterium
CCCGGGCCGCGGTGAGCGCCTCGCGCTTGACGGTCGCGACCGTCGCGTCGCCGGGCCAGGCGCGGGCCACCTCATCCCAGACCTCATGCACCATGATCCGGAGCGGCAGCGCCGCGCTCACGGGGCCTCCATGGCGACGGCGGGCGGCAACGTGGTCAAGAATCGCCCCACCGCCTGGTCGAAGAACAGCGTGGAGCCGCGCACCGCTGTCCCCCCCCCCCCATCAGTTGGGCGGGCGGACAGGGCGACCTCCTCGCCCCCCTGGCCGCGCAGGAGGAGAAAGTGCTCACCCTCCCGCTCGGGAAAGGCGGCGGTGTGCGGTACCCGCTCGGCGAAGAACCGCTTGGCACGGGCAAAGACCTCGGCCGGTACCAGGGACGTGGTGGTATTGAAGACCATGAGTCAGGGCATCCGGAGGATGGTGACGCCGGTCGGCTGCGCCGGCAGGGGATGGGTGCTGGTGATGGTGAGCGTGGCGAGATCCAGGACGTCGACCGCGCCGGGATCGGCCCCGACCGACTCCTGCGTGATGTAGGCGTACCGGCTGTCGGGCGCGAAGGCCACGCCGTGCACGACCGGCTTCGTCACCGGCACCCGGCGGATCTCCGTCAGGGTTGCAGCATCGATGACCGACACGCTGCGATCTTTCTTGTTGGTGACGATCACGAGCCGGCCATCGGGCGAGGGCTCGACGTTGTAGGCCCCCGCCCCGGTTGGCACCTCGGCAAGGAGGGTGTGCGCCACGGCGTCCCACACCTGGAGCGTCCCGGAGGCGTTGCACGCGACGTAGAGCCGACGGTCATCCGGGGAGACGGCCACGAAGGTCGGTGCGCAGGCCCGCGTGCGGCCTGTCCCCACAGCGCCCATGTCGTGTCCGGCATGCACGGGGTTGCCGTGCCCCGTTCCCACCCGGACGCGCGCGGTGATCGCCAGCGACGCCACGTCGATGGCGACGAGTTCGTCGCTGTGCATGCAGGAGACCCACACGAGGGTACCGGCCCGATTGACCTTCACCCCGTGTGGCATGTCGCAGGTGGACAGGTTGGTGATTGTCGTCATCGTCGGGGTATGGACGATCGTCACCGGATTGACGCGCGGACGATCACCGAAGAAGTCGGAGTTCGCCACGAAGGCGAATTCGCCATCGGGCGTCAGTGCGATCGTGGTCGGGTACGCTTCGGCCTCCGCCACACCGAGGACCCGGTGGGTGCGCGCGTCAAGGCGCCAGAGCGCACCCCATGGCGTGCCGTGGGCCACGGAGACGTAGTACGAACGCTGGTCAGGTGCGACCGTGAGGTTGTGCGGCCCGTCGATCTCCGGTGGCCGCGGGTCGATCGGCACCACCCGCTCCTCGATCAGCGTACCGCCGGGCCCCGGGCGCAGCCACGTCACCAGATCGCCACTCTCGCTGGTCACGCCGACTCGGTAGTCGGGTCCCGCCGGGGCCTGCGCCACGGCGACCAGCGGGAGGGAGAGCGCTGCGGCCACTGCGAGGCGGCGGGTCATCGACACTCCTCAGGCCAAGGGTTCCACGACAACGTCCGCCACCGACAGCGGGGTCTCGCGAAAGAGATCGCGCAGGCGGGGCTTCCGCCGCAGCACCAGGACCAGGTCGCCCAGCGGTGGTTCATCCACGCCATCCACCACAAGATAGGTGGGGAGGGCGGTGCCCATCGGCACGGCCGCCCGGTAGCGACGCCCGTGCCAGGTAAACTCCACCCGTTGCGGGACGCTGCGCACCACATGATCGAGGAACCAGTCGTGATCCACCTCGTACACGCCGGGCACCGGAGCGTCACCATCGAGGAAGAAGAGGGGGTCGAACCGTTCGCCGTCGTGCCGGGCGAAGTTCTGCTCCGCCGCACGATCGAACGCCTCGAGGTCGTCACGACGCGCCCGCCACTCGATGTGGTGGCGCAGCTCGTGGGTGAGCGTCTCCCAAGCCTCCGCCTGCCAGTCGAACGCGTCGTCGCGTGTCGCCAGGGCCCGGAACGAACCGTGGTAGAGCACCACGCGGCTCTGCACCGCGTCGGGGAGATCCCCCTCGAACGGGAGCGGGATGCACTCCCCGAGCGTGTAGATCTCGGCCCGCGTGGGATGCGGCACGGCCCGGGGCGAGACGACCACCTCGGCGACACCCTCGAGGTAGTCGGCGGGCACCTCCGTCGTCATCCGGCGCACCAGCGCCTCGAAGGCGTCCCGGGTCACGTCGTCAGGCGACCTCGAGCGCCTGTGCCAGGTCGGCAATCACGTCCCCGGCATCCTCGATGCCGACCGAGATCCGCACCAGCGCCGGGGTGATCCCGAACCGCGCCTGATCCGCCGGGGCGACGTCGGCGTGCGTCATCGTCGCCGGGTGCTCCGCCAGCGACTCGGTGCCACCCAGACTCACCGCGAGGCGAACGAGTTGCAGCGCGTTGAGGAACCGGAACGCCTCCGCCTCGCCGCCCATGATCTCGAACGCGACGAGTGACCCCGGGCCGCTGCACTGGCGGTCGTAGACGGCGCGCATCGGATCATCGGCCGACAGCAACCCCAGCCAATGGGTGCGTGCCACCTTCGGGTGGCCCTGGAGGAAGCGCGCAACCTCCCCGGCGTTGGCGGCGGCGGCGGTCATGCGCAGCTTGAGGGTCTCGAGCGAGCGCATCAAGAGCCAGCCACTCCATGGACTCGCCATCGTGCCGAGAAAGGTGCGCAGGCCGCGCACGGGGGCCATCACCTCGCGCGAGCCGAGCGCCGCCCCGGCAATCACGTCGGAGTGGCCGCCGATGAACTTCGTGGCCGAGTAGAGGACGATGTCGGCGCCGTGCTGCAGCGGATGCTGGAAGACCGGCCCGAGGAACGTGTTGTCCACCATGACCGGCGGCCGATGCCCGTCGCGCCCGAGTGCGGTCGCGTAGGCCGCCACTTCGGCGATGTCCACGAGGGCGTTGGTGGGGTTGGCGGGTGTCTCCAGCAGGATCGCGCCGACGCGCCGCCCGGCGATCGCGGCGTCGAGGTCGGGGCGCTGTGCGGCGAGCGGGGTGCCTGCGGCAAACGCGATCGCCTCCACGCCGAACGTGGGCAGCACGTGGCGCACGAAGTGGTCCGAGCCGCCGTAGATCGGTGCGCTGTACAGCAGCACGTCACCGGGCCGCACGTACGCCAGCAGCGACGTCGTCACGGCAGCCATCCCGCTCGCGAAGGTCGCGCAGCTCTCCGCCCCGTCCCAGAGACAGAGCCGGTCCTCGAGGATCTCGAGGTCGGGGTTGTTGAGCCGGGAATAGATGAGGCCCGGGACCTCGCCTTCGGCCGCCTCGCGCAGGCCGTAGGCCACCTCGAAGAATGCCTTCCCCGCCTCGGCCGACGCGAACACAAACGTGGAGGTTTGGAAGATCGGGCACTTGATCGCACCCTCCGAAAGGGCCGGGTCGTAGCCGTATCCCATCATCAGCGACTCGGGACGCAGCGGCCGCCCATTGATCTCGCGCCCGTGGCGGCTCATGCCGAGGCCTCGGCGAGGCGCGCGGCGGTCCAGGCCACGACCTGGTCGAGGGCGATCCGCTCCTGCGCCATCGAGTCACGGTGCCGTACGGTCACGGTGTGCGCGGTCAGCGTGTCATGGTCCACCGTGAAGCACCAGGGCGTGCCCACCTCGTCCTGGCGACGGTAGCGCCGGCCGATCGCCCCGCCGTCGTCGTAGAACGCGGGCACGCTGCGCCGGAGGTCGTTGTAGAGCGCCTCGGCCACCTCGGGGAGACCGTCCTTCTTGGTGAGCGGCAACACCGCTGCCTTGATCGGCGCCACGGCCGGATGGAAGCCGAGCACGACGCGCACCTCGCCCTCCACCTGCTCCTCACGGTAGGCGTCGACCAGCACGGTCAGCGTGACGCGATCGGCGCCCGCGGAGGTTTCCACCACGTAGGGGAGGTACCGCGCGCCGGTGGCCTGCTCGAAGTACTCGAGTTTCTTGCCGGAGTACTCCTGATGGCGGGCGAGGTCGAAGTCCGTGCGATTGTGCACCCCCTCGATTTCCTGCCACCCGAACGGGAACTCGTATTCGATGTCGTAGGCTGCCTTGGCGTAGTGCGCCAGCTCGCCCTCGCCATGGGGGTGCCAGCGCAGCTTGGCGGGATCCAGCCCGAGCTGGTGATGCCACGCCATCCGGTGCTCGCGCCACTGCTCGAACCATGGTTCGTCGCTGCCGGGGGCAACAAAGAACTGCATCTCCATCTGCTCGAACTC
>JBBQQJ010000219.1:0-4217 GCA_038216165.1 Gemmatimonadales bacterium
GCATCATCTGGCGCTCGAACTGCTCGATGCCAACCGTCAGGTCGTCGCGGACTGTGTCAGTGACCCGATGGTACAGGAGTACCGTTACGCGTGGCGTCGCAAGTCGGCCGCCTCCGTGTCGTCCCGCGTGGAGGAGGGTGGACCTGACCGCATCCTTGGCGGCCCGCCAGCCCTTCGTCTGATTGAAGGGGAGCTGGTCTCGAAGGCGACGGTCGAGGGTGGACACCTGCGCCAGGGTCGGCTGCCGATACGTTGTGCCGCCAGCCGGTTGCGGCGTGCTGATCCGCTTGCCATCATTCAGGGCTGTCACCACGCTGCTCACGAGCTTCATGCCCAGTTCGTCGAGTATGAGCTGCAACCCTCGGACAGTGGAGTATCGCTCTCGCGGCACAGTACCGGTGGCAGCGACATCTCCTGTGTCGAGCCCCGCTTCCACCCAGTGGACGGTGCATCCCACCGACTTCTCGTCGTTCCACAGTTCCCAGAAGGCTGGGGGCATCCCCCGATAATCGGGGACCTTGCCCTTGTGCAGATTGAGGGTGCCGAGGCGGGGGATGCCGAACAAGTCCGGCGGAAGAATCGGGGCCGCGAGCGATAAACTGACGTCCGGAGCGAATTCCCGCACGCGAGCAATCACGTTTGGGTCACGAAGCATCTGAACCGTTTCGACGCGGAATTGAGGTAAGGCCGCGAACGCTTCTGCCGAGTACATCGTGCCGGGAGCCGCCGGAGGGGCGGGGAGCAGGCGCCCGCCAAATCGTCTCATGACTGCCCTGGCGACCGCCGGAACACGGCGCCAGCCATGACGTCGCACATTCCGCCACTGGCGACGGGCGATCTGGCTGAGGGGGCGGCGTGGAAAATGGACGAGAATCAACCACTCCAATCCGCCCAGACGCTGATCCAAATCGACCACATGCTTGCGCATGTTGAAGCTGAGGTCGCTGGTGAAAACCACGATGCGATGGATCTCTGACATGGGATGGCTCTCGTCGTGGTCACCCAAGGCGCTCAACAGGAAACGGTCAACCCCGGCCAACGCTGTGATGTGGCGGTCTGATGTGTGTGCGATCATTGTGAATCTTGGGGCGGGCAGCCCACGTCGCCTTCTCATGAATAAAACACCGACCATACCCAATTGCGCGCTTGGCACGAATGTTGTCGCGGGTTCCGTTTAGAGGCAATCGAGGCGGGGATGCCAGCAGGGGGACTGGTCGCGGAAACCAATTAGTTTGTCCCAAGGAGCAATACTGCCGTGGATGTCGCCCTCCACGGCAGGAAATGGGCCTGATGTGCGAACCCTCAGAACCAAGTCGGCACTCCTTCCCCGGGAACCAGTCATGGCGCCAGCCGCCCTCATCGTCGCGAACAGACTCCCGTGGCCGCTCGACGACGGATGGAAGGTACGCACTTGGCACAGCATCGCGGCCGTCTCGGAACTCGTGCCGACGCACCTCGTGGTGGGGGGCGGCGTCGATGCCGAGGCCACCGATGCGGCCGCACGGAGTTGGGGTGGGCGGGTGACGATCCTTCCCGTGCCGCTGGGACGTCGGCATGCGCCGGGCCACGTGCTGGCCGGCGCCCTGACGCGCCGCCCCATCCAGTACTGGAACCAGCATTCCCGGGAGGCCCATCGGGCGGTGCGGCAGTTGGTGCAGGCGAACCAGGTGGTGCTGGGGCTGGCCGTGACCACCTTCACGTGGCCCTATCTCCAGAGCCTCGCCACAGGGGTGCCCCGGGTCATTGATACCCACAACGTCGATTCGGTCAACATGGACCGGTACATCGCCTCACTCCGCGCCGGCCCGCGGCGGTGGTACGCCACGCGGACGGCCACCAACCTCCGCCACCTGGAGCGCGATGTCCTGCCGGCCGCGGACGCCGTCTGGGTCTGCTCGCCGGAGGAGGCCGCCACGCTGAACCGTCAGGCGCCACGTGCAGCGGTCGAGGTGGTCCCGAATGGTGTGGATTGCGAGCGGTTTCGGTACCGCCCGGACTCTGGCCATCCTGACCGGATGATTTTCTTCGGTCGCCTGGACTATTTCCCCAACCACGACGCTGTCGTCCATTTTCTTGCCACGAGCTACCCGATGATTCGTGCGAAACGCCCCGGTATCGAGCTGCACGTGATGGGGCCAGATGCTTCGCCGGCGCTCCAAAGCCTGATGGCCGCCACCCCCGGGGTGGTGCATCGCGGGCGGGTGGAGGACGTTGCCGCCACCATCGCCGAAGCAGGGGTGGTGGTGGTGCCGCTGCGCGCTGGGGGGGGGACGCGCCTCAAGATCCTCGAGGCGCTCGCCGTGGGGGTGCCGGTGGTGTCCACCCCGATCGGGGCGGAAGGACTCGGCTTCACCGACGGCGAGGAACTGGCGCTGGAGGACGAGCCCGAGCGATTCGCCGCACGGATCGATGCGCTGTTGGGCGACCCCGACGCGGCGATGGCGATGGGCCGCCGGGGCAGGGAGGCAGTGGAGGCCCGATTCGACTGGGCCATGATCCGCGGCCAGATGCAGGACGCCCTCCGGGCCATCACGGCCGGGCCCACCGCCGACTAGGCGGGAAGCCGCCCGGTGCCGGACAGCACCCCGCGGTACACCGCCAGATGTGCGGCCACTCGGCCGGGCAGCGCATACTCCTGCCGGATCCGCTTCCGGTCCGCCGCCGCTTCGGGGTGATCGCCTTCCAGCAGAACGTGCTCCATCGCGGCCGCGAGGCGTTGGACGTCTTCGGTCGGGACCAGGGTGGCGGCATGCCCCCCCCCCACGAGATCGGGGATCGCCCCGACCGCCGTCGCGATGACCGGCAGGTCGGCTGCCATCGCTTCCAACAAGACATTCGGCAACCCCTCGCTGCGGGAGGGGATCACCACCACGTCGGCATGGCGGTAGGTGGGCCACGGATCGGCAACGGCACCGACAAACCGCACGCGCCGGGAGATCCCGAGCTGGCTGGCCAACGCCTCGAGGGGGGTGCGTTCCTGCCCATCCCCGACAATGACGACTGACCAGGCCTCCATCGGGTGTCGATGCTGCAATGCCGCGGCCGCCTGGAGCAGGATATCCACACCCTTTTCCGGACTGAGCCGCCCCACGGTGGCGAACACGGGAGCGTCCTGCTGGCTCCACGGTGGCGCTGCGCCCTCGGTGGGGGGGGGAGGCAGCACGGCATTGCGGATCATCTGGGCCCGTCGCGCGGCCGATCCCAGGCCGCGCCGCTGCGATTCCGCCACGATCACCGGCGCGTCCGCACTGCGGAGCAACCACTGATCAAGTCGGTGGTAGGCGCGCACCTTGAGGTTCTCCGTGGTGGCCCCGTGGAAGCACCCCACCCAGCCGAAGCGCTCCCCTGTGCGGCGCAGCCACCACGCGAGGGCGGTGGCCTTGTACGAATGAGTCTGAATGATGTCCGGTCGGACGTGGCGAAGGTGGCGGCGCATCGCCGCCACGAGTGTCCGGTCGAGGGGGCCCCGTTCCGGCAGGATCGTCACGGGGATGCCGGCCTGCTCGGCATGGGCGACGAGCGCCGAGGTGGGGCGTCCCGTCCGCTGAAAGGTGAGAAGCTCTGCCGCGAGCCCGTCGGCGCGGAGCGCGGCCAGCAGCGCCACGAGCTGGCGCCCCGGTCCGGAGAGCGTCGCGCTGTCGATCACCGCGAGCAGGCGGACGGGGCCGCCGTCAGGGCGGTGCATCGCCCACACCGATCTGGCGGCGTCCGGTGAGGGAGCGGAGGATGTGCCGGCGAGTCCGCCACAGCGTAATCCGGAAGCCTCCAAGCCGCGTGATCAGGGTCAAACGGCCGGCTTTGAGTCGAGTGGCCATGGGTCCCTGGTCGGGGGGATGGATGGTGAGGCCAGGAGGGCGCGATGGGCCGCTGGATATGTGGTCAGGTGAGTGTTGCCACCGCAGGATAGGGTGATGCGGTCGCTGGCGCCAGCGATCCAAATGGCATACTTTGTGCGATCCCTTTCGGAATTCGGTCATCAGAGCACTCGGTGTTTCCCGACCAGCCGTCCTTTGGTGGCGCCGTCGTTCTGCGTACCATTTCCGTGCCGTACCCTTCGGCCAAGGCCACCATGTCGAAGCCCCGCGTACTCGTCCTGCTCTCCCACCTCCTCGGCAACGCCCAGGTTGCGGCGGCACTCCGTCGTGAGCTGGACGCCATGACGGACCATCTCGACCTTGTCTACATCGACTTTCGCTCCGAACACTATCGATCGCACC
>JBBQQJ010000220.1:0-4205 GCA_038216165.1 Gemmatimonadales bacterium
CGAGGATCGGCGCCGTGGTAAGGGCCAGCGTCTGCATCATCGACGCCTTCGATGGGTGGGAGATGTCGATCATCATGCCGACCCGGTTCATCTCCGCGATCACCGCACGGCCGAGCGGTGACAGCCCACCGTGCAACCACACGCCGTCCCGCTCGCCCGTGTTCGAGTCGGAGAGTTGGGAGTGGCCATTGTGGGCCAGCGACATGTAGCGACCGCCAAGCGCGTGGAACCGGGCCACGTTGGTGAGGTCGGCCCCGATGGCAAAGCCGTTCTCGATGCCGATCAGGATCACCCGCTTGCCGCTGGCATGGATCGCCCGGACATCGGCTGCGGTGCGGGCCAGCGCCGCCCGTTGCGGCGCGAGCGAATCGACGAGGCGATGGATCGCCGCGAACTTCTCCATCGCCTGCGCCGTGGCCCGTGCGAAGCCGGTGGGCGTGAGGTCTGCGGACTGGCCGACATAGACGATCAGGAAGGCGGCATCGAGCCCGCCACGCTCCATCTTCACCAGGTCCACCTGCTGGCGGCCGGGGAGGTTGGTCGCGTAGTTCGGCGCGTCGGCACGGAAGTTCGCCGTGTTGATATCGACGTGCGTGTCGAGCGTCAGCACGCGCGCGTGGATGGCGCGCGAGCGCGCGTCGAGGGCCGCGCCGGATTCCTGGGCGGCGAGGGTCGAGGCCAGCAGGGGCAGCATCATCAGGGACCGTCGCATGGAGGCACCGGGGTGGAGGAGGGCTCGAGGGCCGGGACACGCGGGGACTCGACACAAGATACCTCGCGACGATCCGCCACGGTGGCGACGCCAGGTGTGCACGGCGCCCCACCCCTTACGTCCCCCCCGTGGATAGGCTCGTTCCGGGTCCGTCCATTCCCAACGCACAGGTCCCTTCACGCTGGAGGCAGGAGATGTCGATCGCGAGGGTGAGTGAACTCATCAGTGAATCATCGAAGAGCTTCGAGGACGCAACGGCCACAGGTGTGGCCCGGGCGGTCAAGACGCTGCGCAATGTCACCGAAGCCTGGGTACAGAGCCAGAAGGTGGTCGTGACGGACGGCAAGATCTCGGGCTATCGCGTCATCCTGAAGGTGACGTTCATCCTGGACGACTGAGCCGCCGCGCCGGTGGGTCATCCGCCCAACAGGAGGCGGTGACCTGCCGCCAGTCCCGCCACGACCGCCCCGGCCACGACCACCGTGCGGCCGAGTGCCACCACGAGGTCGCGTCCGCCCGCGCGAACGCTGCGTCCCGGCCAAAAGCCCGGCGGCTGGGTCTGGCGGGCGAACACCACGGCGCCTTCCCGGTCGGCGGCGGGTCCCAGCAGGATGGTGGCGAGGGTCGCCACCAGACTGGCCCCGGCGATCCACAGCAACTGGCGCTCGTAGACGATCCCCAGCGATACTACGGCCGCTGCCACGAGCAGCCCCGCCACCGCTCCCACCAACTCCGCCGCGGCGGTCATCCGCCACCAGACCCAGCGCAGCAGCGTCGGCGCCCCGAGTGCGGCGCCGAGCGCCGCCACCCAACGCCACGCCTGCTCGATTCGATCAATCTGCATCGCCACCCCGACCGCCAGCACCGCGAAGCCGACCACCGCGGTGCGCGCCACGATGATCTGGGCCCGAGGGGACATGTCCGGCCGGATGCGGAGCGCAACGTCGCTCACGGCGTACGAGGCCCCCCAGTTGAAGTGGGTGTCGATGGTGCTCATGACCGCCGCGAGCAGCGATACCACCAGCAGGCCCACCACGCCGGCCGGCAGCTGGGTGAGCATCAGCGCCGGATAGGCGAGCTCCCGGTCCGCGCGGACCGCGGTGGCCAGCTCCGGCGACACCGCGGCGGGGACATCCGCGAGGGGGATCAACACCAGCGCAGCGAGGCCGACGATCACCCACGGCCAGATCCGCACCAGATAGTGGAGCACGACAAAGAGCCCTGCGGCACGGGCGGCATCGTCCTCGCTGCGCGCCGCACTGAGCCGTTGCTGGAGGTAGCCCCCGCCGTCGGCCGGCACGTTGGCGAAGGCCTGCACCAGCAGGTAGGCCCCGAGCGCGAACGCCCCGAGGCCCAGGCCGGAGACCCACCCGGTGTCGGTCGACGGGAAGAGGGCGAGGATCGTCGCCGCTTCTGCGCCGTGCAGCGTGACCAGCCCCTCCCGCAGCCCCGTGCGCCCCCCCACGGCCCGCCACGCCGCGACCGCCAGCCAGATGCTCCCCACCAGCCCGATGGCGAACTGGAGCAGGTCGGTCCGCACCACGCCGCGGATGCCGCCAAGGGAGGAGTAGGTCGTCACCAGCAGGACCAGCAGCACGATCGTGATCGCCTCGCCCGGTCCACCGAGGGCGGTACCTTCGGGCATCCAGCGGCCGACGGTCGCACTGAACGCGGGGAGCCACAGCTCCCAGCGAAAGATCGGCTCGACAATCTTCCCCATCGCGCGCAACACCCAGCCGAGGATGATCACGTTGTACACGAGGCCGTAGAGCCCAGCCCGGAAGGAGCGCAGCGTCCCGGTGGCCCGATCGCCGTAGCGGGTCGCAATGAACTCGGCATCGGTGATCACGTCCGCGCGCCACCACCGCCGTGCGAAGACCGCCACCACGGCGGCATGCACGAGAATCCACGAGAGCCACATCCAGTTGCCGCTGACGCCGCGCGCGGCGATGATCCCCGCCACGGCGAGCGGGGTGTCGGCGGCGAACGTGGTCGCCGCCACCGAGATGCCCGCCCACCACCAGGGGAGCGATCGGTCGGCGAGGAAGTACGAGCGCCGTCCCTGTGCGCTGCCCTCGCGCGTGGCGAGCCCGACCCCGAGCGCGAAGAGGAGATACGCGCCGATGATGGCCCAGTCCAGCGGCGCGAGCATCACTCAGCGACTGCTGGGCGCGCTCGCGAGGGCATCCAGAAACTCGCGACTCCAGTCATCCACGTCGTGTCCCTCGACCACCGCGGCGAGCCGGCGCATCCGTTGGCGCCGCTCCTCCTCGGGCATGGTGAGGGCTTGGTGCAGCGTGGCCGCCATCCCCTCGACATCGTAGGGGTTCGTGAGCACCGCGCCATGCAGCTCCACCGCCGCGCCGGCAAACTCCGAGACCACCAGCACCCCTGCCCCGTCGGTTGCGGCCTGCGCCGCGACGTATTCCTTGGCCACCAGGTTGAGGCCGTCGCGCAGCGGTGTCACCCAAGCCACGTCGGCGGCGGCGGCGAAGCCGACCACCTCATCAAACGGCAACGAGCGGAACAGGTAATGGATCGGGGTCCAGGCCAACGAGGCGAACCGGCCGTTGATACGGCCCACCGCCCGGTCCACGGCCACGCGCACCTCCTCGTACACCTCCATCCCCGGCGCCGGGGGTGTCGTGACGAAGACCAGAGACACCGCGCCGTGCTGGTCGGGATGCTCCTCGAGAAAGCGCTCGAAGGCCTCGAGTTTCTGGAGCGGCCCCTTCACGTAATCGAGGCGCTCCACCGAGAGCACGAGACGGGTACCGCGGAAGCGCTCGCGCACCGCGTCGATCGTCGCACGGCGCACCGGGTCTTCGAGGATCTCGCGCACCGCGCGCACGTTGACCCCCACCGGATACGCGCCGAGCCGCACGGTGCGGTCGCCCGCCTGGATCACGGTCGGCATCCGGGGAATGGCCAGCGCCACGCCGTGCACCCGGAAGCGTGGCGCACAGGGCTCGGCTTCCACCACCTCCGTCGGGATGTGCGAGCGGAGCACGTCGAGGAAATTCGCCGCGTAGCGCGGGATGTGGAATCCGACCAGGTCGCACTGCGCCAGTGAGCCGACGATCTGGCCCGCCCACGGGATCACGTTGAAGATGTCCGCCGCGGGAAATGCGGTGTGATGGAAGAAACCGATCCGGAGGTCGGGCCGCAGGCGGCGCAGGTACCCCGGGACCATCCACAGGTTGTAGTCATGGATCCAGACGAGCGCACCTTCATCGGCCTCAGCAGCCGCGGCTTCGGCGAACCGTTGGTTGATCCCGACGTAGTGTTCCCAGTCGGCCGTGCGGAAGCGCGCCCGGTCCACGAACGAGAAGATGACCGGCCAGAACGCCTCCTTGGAGAACTCCTTGTAGAAGCGTCGGACGTCGGATTCCTCCAGCGGGACCTTGGCCGCGAGCAGATTGGGATAGCGCGCCAAGTCCACCAGATCAAGGGTGAGTGCCGACGCCCCCACGGAATTCTGCCTGCTCCACGC
>JBBQQJ010000221.1:0-4201 GCA_038216165.1 Gemmatimonadales bacterium
CGGCTGGACGCTGCAGGACACCAAGAAGGTGATCCCGCTCTGCAGTCACGGCGATGAGGCGTATCGTCCGTGGTGTTTTGTCGGGGCGGTGAAGAACTACATCGACGTCACCGCCAACCCGGCCGACGGGATCGCCTTCTGC
The DNA here is from genome assembly GCA_038216165.1 of Gemmatimonadales bacterium. Lineage (GTDB taxonomy): Bacteria > Gemmatimonadota > Gemmatimonadetes > Gemmatimonadales > GWC2-71-9 > Palsa-1233. Next base: position 143 of record JBBQQJ010000221.1, read on the forward strand.
AAGGTGGTGCCTGCCGGTGCGTCACGGGAGCGCTGCTGGCGTGCCATCGGGGAGCAGGTGGTGGTGTTGCACTCGGGGAGCGTGGCTCGGCGCGAATCGGAGTGTGCCCGGATCGACGATCCGGCAGGCGTGGCGCTCTGCCGCCAGGGCGCGCAACTCTAGGACGCCCCGCTCACTACTCCCAGTCTTCGGGGAGCCCCTCGAGCTCGGCGAGGATCGCCAGATAGCTCGCGTAGCGCTCGCGTTCCACCGTGCCTGCCTCGACCATCGCCCGGATCGCGCAGGCGGGCTCGGTGCGATGGAGACAGTCGCCGAATCGGCACTCCCCCCACCCCGGCGCGAACTCCGGAAAGCAGCGATCCAGCTCGCGCCGCACGATCGCCCACACACCGACCTCACTGAAACCGGGGGTGTCGACCACGAAGCCCCCTTCGACGAGCGGAATCATCGTCGCCGTGACGGTGGTGTGTCGGCCGCGCCGCACCTTGGCCGAGATGGCTCCGACGCGGAGCCCGAGCCCAGGCTCGATGGCATTCAGGAGCGAGGACTTGCCCGCGCCGCTCGGACCGGTGAGCACCGACACCTTGCCGACGAGTGCCCTGCGCAACTCGTCCACCCCCACCCCGGTGATGGCCGCGGCGAGATAGAGCGGGTAGCCCGTGCTGCGGAGGTGCCGCACCACGGGATCGGGGGCGGCGAGGTCGACCTTGTTGATGATCACGCCCGCGGGAATGTCGTTCGACTCCGCCACGACGAGCAGCCGATCAATGAGCTGCGGAATCGGCGTTGGGTCGGCCGCTGCGGTGACGACGAGGACCTGATCCACGTTCGCGGCCACCGGCCTGGTGCCCCGCCCGTCCGGCACCCGGCGCTCCAGGAGCGAGGTGCGGTCGGTCACGGCGGTGATGCCGAGCACCTCGTCGTCGAGGGTGTCGGGGTCGATGTGGACCCGGTCGCCTGCCACCGCACGCAGCGTCTCACGCTTGGCCTTGCCGCGGAGCACGGCGACCCGTTCGGCCCCATCGAGCAGCACCCGGTAGCTGCCGCCCTCTCGCGCCAGGATCACCCCGACCGGTGGCGTCATTCCGGCCCCGCAGCGGCGGCGATCGCCTCGTCGAGCATCGCCTTCACGTCATAGAGGGAGTGGGCGCCGAGGCGTTCGCGCGCGTCATCGGGGGTCTTGCCCCAGACGATCCACGGGGTCTCGAGGTGGCCGTCGGGTTCGTTGCCGCTGGGGTCCCATCGGATGAAGAGGAGGGCGGCGGGATAGCGGCCGTTCGCATCGGGAGCGTCATCCACCCAGAGCGCAACCGAGTACGCCCGGTCGTCACTCCCTGTGAAGGCGGCGGCACGATCGTGCGCGGCCATGTAACCCCCGAGCGTGAACTCACTCACGACCGGCGAACCCCCTCCTTTATGATGTTGCCGAGGATGAAGACGATGTTCGCCGGTCGTTCGGCGAGTCGACGCATCAGGTACGGATACCACTGATGGCCGAACGGCACGTAGACGCGCATCCGGTAGCCCTCGGCCACGAGCTGTTCCTGCAGGTCGCGGCGCACGCCGTAGAGCATCTGGAACTCGAAGCGATCGGGGGCGATCCCCTCGCGCGTGACGAACGCCTTGGTGGCGGTGAGCATCGCCTCGTCGTGGGTGGCGATCCCGGGGTAGGTGCCGCGGGCGACGAGGGCCTCCATCAGGCGGACAAAGTGGGCGTCCACGTCGGCTTTGTCCTCGTAGGCGATGCTGGCCGGTTCGAGGTAGGCGCCCTTGCAAAGCCGGACCCGCGCCCCAAGGGCAATCATTCGCTCGGTATCGGCGGTGGTGCGCTTCAGGGCCGACTGCAGCACCACGCCGACGTGGCCATCGTAGTCGGGAAAGAGCCGGTGCTCAAAGAAATCGAGGGTGCGGTCGGTGTAGTCGGACCCTTCCATGTCGAGCCGCACGAACGCCCCGACCTCGCGCGCCACGTCGAGGATGGCGCGCATGTTCCGTTCGCAGAGCGCCTCATCGATGTCGAGCCCCATCTGCGTGAGCTTGACGGAGGCGTTGACCTCAACCCCCGCCTCCTGCATCCCGCGCAGGATGGCGATGTAGGTGTCGCGCGCCTGCTCCGCCTCGGCGGGCTGGTGGACGCTCTCACCGAGGAGGTCGAGTGAAGTGGTGATCCCCTTGGGCTGGAGCTCCCGGGCGGCGGCAAGCGCCTCGGCGATCGTCTCGCCGGGGACGAAGCGGGACGCGAAGTACTTGGCCAGCCGATTGCGGCGGACGAAGTTGAAGATGGACTGCCGCTCCGAGAGCCAGAGCAGGGTTGAACGCATCATCAGGCAATAAACTCCGTGAGCCGTGGGGCCACCGCTCCCGGGGGTGGAGGCGGCGGCGCCGAAAAGTAGCGCCGCTTGCGCCCCGGGGCGCGGACGGTGAACCTTGGGCAGACTCCCACACCGAGGCCCACCTGCCGCGTTGCGCGCTCGTGTCCCGATGACTTCCCCGGCGCCCGTCCGGTACGCCCGCCATCTGGGCCTCTTTTCGGCCACCATGCTGGTGATCGGCGGCATCATCGGGTCAGGGATCTTCCTGAACCCTGCCGTGGTGGCCGCGCGCACCCGCACCGCCGGGTTGACCCTTGGGGTATGGCTCCTGGGTGCCGTGGTGGCCCTTCTCGGCGCATTCGTCTACGCCGAACTGGGGGCCCGCCGCCCCCGAGCCGGCGGCGGCTATGCCTACCTGCGCGAGGCCTTCGGACCGCTCTCCGGCTTCCTCTACGCGTGGGCGCTGCTGCTGATCATGGCCACCGGGGCCGCCGCCGCGGTGGCGATGACCTTCGCGGGCTATGCCCTCACCCTGCTCGGCTGGGATCCCGCGCTGCAACAGCCGATGGCGGCTGCGGCGATCGTCGCGCTGTCGCTGCTCAACGTGGTCGGCGTGCGACCCGCCGCGTGGTCCCAGAACCTGTTCACGGTGCTCAAGCTCGCGGCCATTGCCGTGCTGGTGGTGGCGGGATTGCTGGCAGCCGGGGGGAGCACCGAAACAGCGGCCACCCTCCCCCCGGTTCCGGCCACATCGTGGCCGCTCATGATCGGGGCCGCCTTGGTGCCGGTCTTGTTTGCCTTCGGTGGCTGGCAGCAGACCAACTTCGTGGCCGAAGAGCTCATCGCGCCGGAGCGAAACCTCCCCCGAGCATTGATCATCGGCGTCGCGGCGGTGGCCCTGGCCTACCTGCTGGTGAACATCGCGTACCTGCGCGCCCTCGGCGTGGCCGGGCTGGCCAACAGTGTCGCTCCCGCGGCCGACACGATGACCGTGCTGGTCGGCCCCTGGGGGCGCACCCTCATCACCGCCGGAATCGTTGCCTCCACCTTCGGCTTCCTGAACCTGGTGCTGCTGGTCTCGCCGCGGGTGTACCAGGCGATGGCGCGGGATGGCCTCTTCTTCGCCGCGTTCGCACGCCTGCATCCGCAATGGCGCACCCCGGTGACGGCGATCCTCTTTCAGGGCGTGTGGGCGATCGTGCTGGTCTATTCAGGCAGCTACGGCCAACTGCTCGACTACGTCGTCTTTGCCGATTGGATATTCTTTGGCCTGACGGCCGCGACGCTTTTCGTGTTCCGACGGCGTGACGGCGCGGTCGCGCCCGCCTACCGCGCGCCGTGGCACCCGGTGAGCACTCTGTGTTTCATGGGGGCGGCGGCGTGGGTCGTCCTCGGTTCCGTCGTCTCCAATCCGGGGAATGCCCTGCGCGGTACGGCGCTGCTCCTCCTCGGGATTCCCGTCTACCTCTACTGGCAGGCCCGCCTGCACCGCCCATGACCTTCCAGCCGACCACCATCATCGAACCGTTCCGCATCAAGTCGGTGGAACCGATCCGCCAGACCACGCGGGCTGAACGGGAGGTGGCCCTTGCCCGGGCGCACTACAACCTTTTCCTGCTGCCCGCCCGGGACGTGCTGATCGATCTGCTGACCGATTCGGGGACGGGGGCGATGTCCTCGGCCCAGTGGGCCGGGATGATGCGCGGCGACGAGTCGTACGCCGGCGCAGATTCCTGGTACCGCTTCG
>JBBQQJ010000222.1:0-4145 GCA_038216165.1 Gemmatimonadales bacterium
CGACGCGACGTGCGCCGTTCCGAACCAGAGGAAGAGCAGGATCACCCCGCCGATCCCACTCAGGAGCAGCCAGAGCGTCGCCACCACTCGCCCCGCCATCCCGGCGGCCCCGCGCACCATCCCGGTCAGCGAGACCACACCGAGGAGCGCGCCGAGGAGGAAGAGGCGCCCCGACCAGTCGGGCCGGGTCGGTTCCACGGCGAACGCGCCGATCGCCAGGAGCGTGTCCTCCCGCACCACCAGTGGGACCGCCTGCCCTGTGGTGTCGGTCACCGTGAGCTCCCGCACGCGAGCCTGCACCTTGGCCGGCAGGAACATCTCGCCCCACTGATCCAGCGGCCGGTCCACCGGCATCCCCTGCGCGGCGAGAATCCCGACGTACAGCAGCGGATCGTTGCTCACCGAGCGCTGGGTATGGAACCGGAGTGTCCCCTCCGCCCGCACGCCCTCCGTCGCGGTGCGCAATGCCCCCCCCCAGGACGAGGTCAAGCATGTCGCGTACCCTGGTGGAGCAGTTGTCGCGGTAGTAATCGTAGATATAGCTGCGGTTCGCCGGCTGCAGATTCTCGGCGAGGCGGAGCGCGAGCTCGACGCGTCGGCCGGGCGGGAGCGCCAACTCCTGGACCATCACGTCGCGCTGGAAGTACGCATAGGTTCGGAGGGTGCTCTGGAGGTCGGCGACCGCGAGCCAATAGAGCGGGCGCCCGAACACAAAGCGCCCGATGAAACCGGGCTCGGCGAAGTCGAACGTGCCGTAGTTGTAGACGAGGTCGAGTCCGGTGGTGGTATCGCGGATCCAGATGGCGTTGTGACCGAACCGTTCATGGACTGCGGCGCCGGGCCCCATCGTCATCAAAAACACCTGCGGGGCGGCGGGCAGCGTCCCCTGCGCCCCCGCCGGCAGCGCCGTCCCGGCCAGCAGGGCGAGTGCGCACACCCACCGGCACCAGCTCACAACTGCACGTCTCGCCCGGATTCCGCCGACTCGTAGACCCCCTCCATCACCGCCAGCGCGGTCACCTGCTCCTGGAGCGATGGGGCCGGCACATCACCGCGCACCGCGGCCACGAAGTGCGCCCACTGGGCACGCACGCCGATGGCGAACGGCGTCTCGCGCGAGTGGGCACCGGCGGTCGCCATGTCTTGGGTGACGCCGTGGAAATCCTTCCAGATCGCCAGCGGCGAGATCCGGGCCGAGCCGCGCGACGACCGGAGCGAGACCCCGAATCGCTCGCCGGGCCCGACAAAGCGCCAGCTGGCGTCGAGGTGGATCGCCGAACCACCCTCGAGGGCGATCATCGCGGTACCGGAGGGTTCCACGCCCTTCGTGGTGCCCTTCTCCGGGAAGACGGCCGAGACGCGCGTGGGCCGCGGGAAGCCCGCCAACCAGAGCGAGAGGTCGAGGATGCCGAGGCCGAGGTCGAGCATCGCGCCGCCGCCGGCCTGATCACGCTTCTGGCGCCACCCCAACGAGGCACGCCCGGCACGGGCCATGAACCACCAGGCGCGGATCGACTCGAGGTCACCGAGTTCCCCGCTCTGCACGAACGACCGGATCATCTGGACATCGGGCCGATAGCGGTGGTTGGCCCCGACCATCAGGATGCGTTCGTGCTTGGTCTGGGCCTTGATCAGCTTGAGCGCGCCGGCGGTAGTTATCGCGATCGGGCGTTCCACCAGTACGTGGAGCTTGTTGGCCAGCCCGGTGAGGGTATGGGCCTCGTGCAGGTGGTTGGGGGTGCAGACCAGCAGCGCGTCGAGCTGGCCATAGTCCACCAGCTCGGCGATGTCGGAGTGCACATTGGGGATCGTGAAGCGCTCGGCGAGGGCCCGTGCCTTGGCAAGGTCATTGTCGCAGAGCCCGACCACCTCGATCTCCTTGACGCGCTTGAGGGCCGGCAGGTGTCCCACCTGCACGATCGCCCCCGCGCCGACGATCCCCAGCCGCAGTCGTTCCGCCATCGCCTTGGTCCCCTTCGTTCAATAGATGCGCTGCAGTGTCGTGCCCGGAAAGTAGCTGGTCAAGATGGTCGCGTAGTCCTGGCCCGCCCGCGCCCGGCCGATCGCCCCCCACTGGCACATGCCGACCCCGTGCCCATAGCCGCGACCCTCGAGCACCACCCGCTCGATCCGGCTCCCGCTGCGGGCGACCCGGATGGTGAAGTCGGTACTCCGCAGCCAGGCGCCGGGCGCCGGCGCGAGCACCCGACGGATCGCCTGGCCGCGCACCAGCGTGCTCCCGCCGCGCCCCCGCAATTCCAGGGTGGCGAGCCGGCCGGTGCGGGTCCGGTCCGCAGCCGCGAGGTCGCGCAAATCCGTGGCGCGCGCCGCCGGCAGTCGCTCGGCGGTGAGGGTGCGCTGCAGGATCGCGGTGAGCTGGGCGGCACTCCATGTCTCCCGCCACGTGAAACGCGGCGAGATCGCACACCACGCCGTGCCGTCAGGGGCGAGGTCATCGACGCTGCGGAGGTAGGGACGATCGGCCCCTGCGAAGGCCGCCACACCGTCCTCGGTGCGGCCGCCACAGGTGGAGGAGTAGAAGGCGTCGATGAGTACGCCGTCCATCTCGAGCACCTCCCCCCGCGTGGCCACAACGGCCCCCACGGTGAGCGAATCGTCGAACCGCGTGCCGGCGTAGGCCTGGGCCGACACATCGGCAGCGAGATCGAATCCCTGAGCAGCGGAGCGACCGAGATTGCGGAGCGCGTAGGTGCGGGCGGCCACCGCCTGCGCCTTGAGGGCCTCGTACTCGTCGGGGGCACGGCGCCCGAGTTCGGCCCCCACGACGCCGAGGAGATAGTCCTCGAGGTCAATCCGGTTCACCACCTGCAACCGGTCACCGACGCGGAGGAGGTCCAGCGCGCCCCGATAGCTCCGGCCATCCACCGAGAGCGTCCCGCCAGGAAAGGGCTCGAGCCGGATCGTGCGCCGCGCGATGCCTGCTCCCCCCCCCTCCAGGGTGACCCCCACCCCGCGCGGCAGCGCCACCACCGCCGCGAGCGCCGGCACGCGCGCAAGCTCACCCTCCTCGAGGTCGATGAGCACGAGACCGCTGTCGCTGTCGATGGTGACCCGCTGGGCGCTGGTGAGCAGCCCGATCCGGATCTCAGGCGCGGGGGCCAGCGCCTCAGGGACGAGCACGAGCTCGTCCGGCCGGACGATGCATCCCGCGACGGCGAGCCCCGCCAGGACGAGGAACCCGCGCCGCGGCAGACTCACCCGCGGTAGTTGCCGAACTGCAACTCCACGTCGTAATCACCGGCCCGAAGGAAGGCGATCACGGCCTGCAGGTCGTCGCGGGAGGGCGCGCTCACCCGGACCTCCTCGCCCTGGATGCTCGCCTGCACCTTCTTGAAGCCACCGTCCTTGATGGCGCGCTGGATTTTCTTGGCGCTCTCCTGCGGGATCCCCTGCGCCAGGCTCAGCGTGCGCCGGACCGACATCCCGGTGCCGTGGACGAGGTCGCCCACGGTGAGGTTCCGGATGGGGACGCCGCGCTTGATCAGCTTGCCGCGGACCACCTCGAGGAGGGCCTCCATCTTGAACTCGTCATCGGCGCTGAGGGCGATGGTCGCCTTGTCGCGGTCGAGTTCGATGGTGCAGTGGGTGCCCTTGAAGTCGTATCGCTGCGCGATCTCCTTCACGGCCTGATTGATGGCGTTGTCGACCTCCTGGAGGTCCACGCCCGTCGAGATGTCGAAGGTAGGGTTGGCTGCCATGCGAGGAGGGTACGCGCGCGATTTCCCGATCGCAAGGTGGCGCCGCGCAGACTAGCCCAGAAACGACTCGAGCGCCTGCTGTTCACCCACGTGCCGGAGCCGCTGCAGCGCCTTCTCCTTGATCTGGCGGACCCGCTCCCGGGTGATCCCGAGCATCGCGCCGATCTCCTCGAGCGTCTTGGGCTCCGGCGTGTCGAGGCCGAAGTAGAGGCGAAGGATCCGCGCCTCGCGGTCCCGCAGCGACTTGAAGCAGGTGGCAATGCTCTCGCTGAGGGCGTGCTCCATCAGTTCAGCATCGGAGCCGCGCCCGGAGGTGTCGGAGAGGTAGTCGAGCAGACGATTGTCCTCGCCCGCCATGACCGGGGCATCGAGGGAGACGTGAGCCTGCGAGATTGCCAGGGTCCGCTCCACCTCCCCCACGTCGAG
>JBBQQJ010000223.1:0-4139 GCA_038216165.1 Gemmatimonadales bacterium
GGCAGGTCCGCGGCGAGGCGATCCCGGGCCGCCAGCACCTCTGGCATGGGCAGCGGCTCGTCGCGCATGGGGCGCTGCGGCGCCTCGGCAGGGCGCGTCGGCAGCGACCAGACCACGACCTCCTCGCCACGCGACCACCACGCCGTCGTGGTCGCCTCGGCGTGGTCGTGGTCGTCCCCGGCCATCCAGAACACCGGCACCACCGGCCGGTCCCAGGCGCGCTCCAGCGCGGCAGCGAGGGCGGCGGCCGCGACGGCTTTGTGGATCGTGTACATCGGCCCACCAAACAGCCCGGGCTGCTGACCGGTGGTCACGGCCAGCGCACCGGGACGCCGCAGCCGTTCCGCCGCCGCGCTCGGCAGCAATGCGGGATCGAGCGCAGTGGGCCACGGCGCATCACGCGGGGCGAGTGTCGGCCAGGCGCCGCCGGTGGGATGGGAGACGAGGCGGAGCGGGGCCATGCTCAGCGATCTCCCTTGTGGTAGGGAGTACCCTGCAGGATCGTGGTGGCGCGGTAAAGCTGCTCCGCCACCACCACCCGGGCGAGTTCATGGGGAAGCGTGAGGGGACCAAGACTCCAGACTTCATCGGCCCGCTCCCGCACCGCGGGATCGACGCCGACCGCTCCGCCGATCACGAGCGCCCGGTCACGTCCGGCGTGGCGCCAGTCGTCGACGCGCGTCGCCAACTGTTCACTGCTCCACGCGGCGCCTCCGAGATCGAGCAGAGTCATCCCCGCGCCAGGCGGTACCGCGGCGAGGAGGCGTGCCCCCTCGTCCGCACGCTGGCGGGCGACGCTCCCCGCACGGCCGGCCTCGCGGACCTCCCGCTCCCGCACCGGCACGACGCGCCCCAGGCGCCGGAGATAGTCGTCACAGACACTCCGGTAGGTGGGACGCAGTTTGCCGACGGCGAGCAGGAGGAGTTCCATCAGGCATAGAGCCCGCGCATCCGGTGCATCGCCGCGACCCGTTCAATCGCGAGCATGTAGGATGCGATGCGGTTGCTCACCTGATGCTTGTCGGACATCGCCGCGACTTCGTCGAAGGCCTTTGACATGATCTTCTCGAGGCGCTCGATGACGGTCTCCTCGTCCCAGAAGTAGCCGCCGCGATCCTGCACCCACTCGAAGTAGGACACCGTCACGCCACCGGCGTTGGCGAGGATGTCCGGGATCACGTAGACCCCCTTCTTGTCGAGGATCGCATCGGCCTTCGCCGTGGTCGGACCGTTGGCCCCCTCACAAATGATCCTGGCCTTGATCGCACCGGCGTTCTTGCTCGTGATCACGTTCTCGAGTGCCGCGGGCACCAGCACTTCACACTTGAGCGCGAGGAGCTCCTCGTTGGTGACCCGCGTGGCCCCGGGATAGCCCTCGACGAAACGGTGCTCCTTGATCCAGTCGAGCACGGCGGGGATGTCGAGCCCGTTGGGATCATGGATGCCCCCGGTCTTGTCGCTCACGGCGATGACCTTCATGCCGGCGGCAGCCATGAGGCGGGCCGCCGTGGAGCCGACGTTGCCGAAGCCCTGCACCACGACCGTAGCCCCTTCGACCGGGATACCGAGGCGGTCGAGTGCCCGGCGCGTGACGACCAGACAGCCGCGCCCGGTGGCGTCGCGCCGCCCCAGGGAGCCGCCCATCTCGACCGGCTTGCCGGTGACGACGGCGGTCACGGTGTGCCCCTTGTGCATGGAGTAGGTGTCCATGATCCAGGCCATCACCCGCTCGTTGGTGTTGACGTCGGGTGCGGGCACGTCGCTGTCCGGGCCAAGGGTCTCGATGATCGCCGCGGTGTAGCGGCGGGTGAGGCGCTCGAGCTCGGCGGCCGACATGGTGGTCGGGTCGCAGATCACGCCCCCCTTCCCTCCCCCGAAGGGCAGGTTGACCACGGCGCACTTCCAGGTCATCCAGGCGGCGAGCGCCTTGACCTCGTCGAGGGTCACCGCGAGGTCGAACCGGATGCCGCCCTTGGCCGGCCCGCGGGAAGTGTTGTGAAGCACCCGAATGCCGGTGTAGACCTCGATCTCCCCGCTGTCTCGGAGCACCGGGACGGAAACGATGATCTGCTTCTCCGGGGAGCGCAGGACCTTGTAGAGGCCCGGCTCGAGATTGAGGCGGCGGGCCGCGTCGTCGAAGCGATTCATCATCGCCTCGAACGGGTTGTCCTCGGTCACGAAGCGACGGTCCCGATCGGGCTTGATGAGGGTTTGCGCGCGACGGGTCTTCGGATTCGACATTGCGTAGGTACTCCGGCCCGTGTGGGCCAAAGGGGTCTGGTCGGTCAGGCGTGCGGGACGACCGTCCGGTCAATCGCCGCGCGCAACTCGGCATCACCTGCATCCCAGGCGACGGACAACATCGCCACCAGCGGTTCCGGCACGCTGGCCGGCCAACGGTCCCGCAACTTCACGGCATCCTTCGCCGTCACCACCACATGGTCGGCCCGGCGCGCCGCATGCGCGAGCCAGGCGACATCCTCATCCCGGAACGCGTGATGGTCCTTCCAGGTCGCCACCTGGACCTGGGCGCCGGTCCGCTTGACCTGGGTCACGAACGCCTCCGGGTCCGCGATGGCGCTCGCAGCCACCACCCGCCGGCCAGTCAACCGCGTGAGCGGCTGCTCCCGGCCGGATACGAGGCCGCGCAGCACGGCGAGGTCAAGGTGCGCCACCGCGACCGGCCCGGGGACACGAGCCTGCAAGTCGGCCGCCAGCGCGGCTGCGGTCTCCCGATCGGCACGCTTCCGGGTGACGATGACCGCATCGGCGCGCTCCAGCGCCCGCCACCCCTCCCGCCACGGACCGGCGGGCAGCGGCCAGCGCACCGCCCGGGTCGTCTCGGCACTCATCACGCAGATGTTCAGGTCCCGCGCCACGTCGAGCCGCTGGTAGGCGTCATCAAGAACCAGCACGTCGGCCCCAGCGGCCATCGCGGTCATCGCCCCGCGGAGCCGGTCCGGGTCGGGCACCACGATCGCCCCCGGAACGGCCTCGCGATGGACGAGCGCCTCGTCCCCCCCCACGCCCCGCAGCAAGATCCCCGGACGATGCCCCTGCTCGAGCAGATAACTGGCGATCCACCCGGCCAGCGGCGTCTTCCCGCTCCCACCGACGGTGAGATTGCCCAGGGCGATGCTCGGCAACGGCAGGTCGTGCGTTGCCAGCCACCCGCGTCGATAGGCAACCTCCCGCGCCCGCATCCCGGCGGACCACAGGCCGGCCGCCGGGACCAGCATGGCACGGGCCACGCGGGCGTCCGCCCGGTGGCTCGTCCAGAGCCAGCGCACCAACCGGTGCCCGTCACCGCGCCGCCGGACCATCCCCCCCCCATGGCATCGAGCCCTCCAGGCTCGCCAACGCCTCGTGGCACCGTGCCACCCCCTGCGCGAGCCCTGCAGCCCCGGCCTCGACCTGGAATGGCGCCCCATAGGCGATCGTCACCACGCTGCGTGGCCGCGGGATCACCAGCCGGTCCCACGACCGCAGCCGCCAGGCCCGATCGGCCCGGGCATGCAGCGGCAAGATCCAGGCGTGCTCACGCTGGGCGGCACGGACCACGCCCGGCTTCACCTCTCGGCGGGGCCCACGGGGACCATCAGGCGTGATCGCGACCGGGTGGCCGGCGCGCAACGCACGAATCGCTCCCAGCAGGGCGCGTGTCCCTCCGCGAGTGGAGGAGCCGGGCAACAGGTGATATCCCAAGCCTGAAGCATAGTCACCGAGGTACCGTCCTTCACGTGCCTCGCTCACCACGATGGCCACGCCCTGCCCCCGGTGCTGCCACAGGAGCGGGATCAGGACCTCGTGCCAGGCCAGAAAAATGAACCGATCGCCGCGCTCGCGGAGTCCGCACCAATGGCCCCCATCGTGCACCTCGACCCGCCACGACCTGGCCAGCGCCGAGAGAATCGGCCCGCCGATGGACCGGACAATGGCATGCGGCACCACGAAGGCCATTAGCCCAACAACTCCAGGGCGAGGTCGGCCACCCGCTCCGTGGCGCCCGGTGCGCCCAGGCGCTCGCGCACCTCGCGAAAGCCGGCGCGTTGCGCGATGGTCTCGGGTGAGGTCGAGTCGAGCAGCGGTCGCATCCGCTGCTCCAAGTGATCCGCGGTGGCCTCCTGCTGCATCAACTC
>JBBQQJ010000224.1:0-4136 GCA_038216165.1 Gemmatimonadales bacterium
GGGGGTGATGGTGGTGCGCAGTCGATCCACATCGCGTGATTCGTACAGCGCAGCGATGCTGTAGGAGAAACCTTCGGCCTCGAGCACGAAGGTGCCGGCAGAATCGGAGTAGAAGGTGGGGCACGAGCCGAAGATCGCCACCGCGGCGCCGGCCGCGAGGAGAGCAGTCCCCGCGGTCCCCAGTATCGTGAGGGCGAACGACGCGCCGATATCGTACACGCGTTCGTAGGCCGCCATGCCGACCACCGAATCGAGAGGTACTTCGTTGACCGCGTTGAGGAACTCGAGCTTGAGTCCCACGCGGCGACCCGGCCCGGTGAGGGTACGGCCCGCGAGGGTGACACCATTCAGGTAGTGCACCGTGGTGCCATCGACGAGGTGTGCCTTGACGGGGGTCTCGACACGGGTCACGCGGGTGCTGACTGGTGGATCAAGCTGGCGGACCTTCACGGTACCGACCGAACAGGCAGCGAGCGTGAGCAGCAAAACAGTAGTGCGGTGGCGCATGGGCCCCCCTGGAGAGACCTAAGGATACGGTCAGGTAACGGGGAGAGTGGGACGGGGCAGTCAAGTGGGGGTCAAGACGGGGCGGTGGGGTAGCCGCCGAGCCGCAGCCTCGCGTTTGAGTCGGATGGGCCGGACCTTCCTAGAAGGTCACGTCAAACCGACCGTTCGTCACGACCAGCTGTCCCGCCTCCTTGCTCCAATAGCCGGGTTCGGCGGTGAAGGAAAAGGTCCCCCTCGCACCACTGGGGCCGATCTCGATCACTGTGACCGAGCCGACCGTGGGGTGCCACCCGTCCTTTGGAGGGTGGAGGGAAACCTCGGCCGTTGATCCAAAGGACTGCCCCGTCAGTTGGTACACCCCGGGACCACTCACTTCTACGACTTGAAGCCTGAGGCCAAGGTACGGATTGGAAATGCCGTAGAGACGGAGCTCATTACCTAGCCCACCCGGCGAGAAGCTGCGATTGTGGTCGAGGACTTCCGGGCAAGCAGCGGAAGGGCTGCGATGCTGTGCTTCATGGTGACGCTCCCGGTCAGAGTGATGGCTGAGTATGCCACGCCGGCGTCGAGCTGTCATCAAGCGATCCTGGGATCCCCCAAACCTGTCCCCTACTAGGGCAGGCGGGTTCGCAGCGTAGCCCGGCCACCCGTGGCCAAAAAGAACCCCGAAGCAATGACACTCCAGCGCCCCGCCACCGCCGGCACCGGAACGGTGGTCTCGGCCCGTGCACTCGCATGGTCGAAGAACGCCATCTCCGACGGCGTCAGCAGCCGGCCGTACGACAGCACCACCACGGCCGTGGCGAATTGTCGCGCGGCGGTCGCACTCGACGGCAGGCGGGGACCCTGCCCGGCGATGTAATCGGCGATCGTGTACGTGGTGGCGGGTGAGATCATGCCGTCTGTGAACGCGTTCGGGTTCGCCGTGGCGGGCAGTACGTACATCGGCGGCACCGAGTCCGGCGGAAGCAGGCCCATCAGGTAGAGATCGAGTGGGGTGAATCGGTCCGAATTCGTGATCGCGTTGATGCGCACGGTCCCATCCCCGAGTGACGTGAGCGACCACGGGAAACTGCCGCCCTGATTGGAGCCAGGGATGCTGAATCCCATGGCGCCACCCGCCATCGTCGAGGCCGGCCAATGGGGCGCCCCCACTCCAAAGACGGCATCGGTGGCGTGGTTGATCCAGGCGTGCCCCACTTCGTGGATCATTCCCTGTTCCGCACCGTCGAAGTACGCGTCGATCGGGAAGGCGATCACCCCACGCAGTCGGCCCGTGCCGCCCCACGGGGCGCTGGTGTTGAATGTGGCGGCACCGATGCCGGTGACGTCATTGCGCACGCCGATGTAGACCCGATTGCTGTTCGTGGTCGCGGTCGCGATGACGGCCACGAAGTCGAACTGGTCACCACCCAGGAGCTGCAGTGCCCGCGCGACGATCGGCGCATCGGGATAGATCGTCACGGCGTCGAGCCGAATGTTGAGGACATGCGGGCTCCGTTGGGCATCCGCTGCCAGCGCCGTCACGGCGACATTCGGCATGGTGACGTCGCGCACGTTCATGCTGAGGTTTGTCAGCTTGATCTGGGCGCCTGCGGCGCTCCGATAGTCGAGTTGTCCGATGGGGTTGTGCAAGGTGCCGTTGACATACCCCAACATGGCTGCCGCGGCCTCGAGCTCGAAGGTGAGCACGCCGCTGCCGATCGGGGTGAGGGGCACCGGCGCTCCTGCGAACGGCAGGTAGGTCACCGACGTTGCCGTGGCTGGGGGCACGAACAGGAATCGCGTGCGCGTCTGTTGCGCCGGATCCACGACCCGTGGGATGGCGACGTAGTAGTCCTTCGTCGTGAGATCGGGGATGAAGAAGAGCTTGGCCGACCGTTGCTTGGTTGGATCGCTCGCCGACGCCGCGGTCACCACGACGGAATCGCCGGTCGGGATCGTCGCTGGCGCCGTGTAGAGTCCATTGGCAGAGATGAAGCCTGCCTGCGCCGTACCGCCAGCCACGTTGTTGATCGACCAGGTGACCGCTTGTGCCACGCCAGCGCCGTCCTGGGCCGTGAAGGCGACCGTCGCATTGGGCGCTGTCGCGGCGATCGCCGGAGCAACAATCGGCGCAACATTCGGAGGCGGTGTGCCGGTTGCGGTGAACGTCACCGGCGTGAGGCCAGCGACCGTTGCAGTCATCGTGTTCTGACCCGCGACGGTGCCGAGTGTCCAGCTCCCGACGGTGGCGATGCCGCCGGCGTCTGTCGAGACGGTGTTCCCGGTGAGTGACCCACCCCCTGAGCGCACGGCGAACGTCACGGTGACTCCAGCGATCGCTGCCCCGGAATTGGCGGTGACCTTTACCGCTGGGGACGTCGGCACCGCCATTCCAGCGGTTCCCGTGAGCGATGGCGAGGAGACCGCCGAGATCGCGGCAGGTGTGATCGCGCCCGGGGTGATCGGGCCGGCCGGCTCCGAGCCGCCACACGCAATGAGTGCCGTGATGGACACAGTGGCGATCGCGGAGGTCCAACTGCAGCGAAGGTCGTTCATGGTCCACCTCGATGTGATGTTGGCCGCCCCCAACGAAGAGACCCGAACATCCCCCCGCGCGCCTCGTGAGCGGCTCTATCGTTGCCGCCAATGCTGCCTTACGTCGCGCTGATCACCGCCTCTCCCTTGCTGCCGTTAGTTGTGTTGATGCCGGCCATTTTGCGCCCGGGGGGCGTTGCCCATCTGCATCTGTTGATGGTCCATCGTGCCGCCGCCCTTGGCTACCAACGAGGCGAGGTCCCGTTGGAGCACCGGATCGGAGTGGTCGATCGACGGCCACTTCGACAGGTCATCCGGGGCGAAAATGCCCGAGATGTGGGCCATCGCACCGTTCTTCAGAACGTGGCCGGACTGATTGTCGTACACACCGACGATCCGGTAGCGGCGCCCCGCGCGCAGCCGGATGCCGGCACCACGAACACCGGGCAGACTCCGACTCACACCGGTGACCCGGCCGTCCGGGGTGCGCTCTGCGGTGACCCGGGCGATCACCTTGCCTGAGGCGACGTCTTCCAGCCGCACGCTGACCCCGTAGTCGTGCAGATGCCCGCCATAAGCGAGCAGGAGACCGTCCACGGGGAAGGTGAACTCGTAGGCCTTTTCGGACCTGCCTTCTGGCAAGTCGAAGGAATTGCCGCCGCCGACGGTCAGGTTCGCGTCCATGTACAGGGGCAGCACCTCCACCGGGCGGGGGTTCTGGGAGCTCGGCGAGTACCGCAGCTCCATGACCAGGTAGACGCCCTCGAGATCGGTGCCGGTCTCGTTGTGCCACATGACATAAAATCCGAGATTCCTACCCGGCTTCATCGGCACTCCCATGGTGGCGGGAATCGTCGCGTCCGCGGTCTCCTGGCCTGCACCAAACAGGCGCTCCATGGCCGGATACAGTGCCTGGCGCCGGTTGTAGTTCACGCCGATCATGTGGTGCATGAGGCGCTTGGGAAGCGGTCGGCCCTGGGCGTCCTCCACCCCGCTCGTGAATCCGCGCAGCCATCCCTCCACCGGCCAGGTGAAGTGATGCACCGACGATTCGTCCCCCATCCCCATGTCCATCATGGCGTGGTCCATTCCAGCCATGCTCGGCAGGA
>JBBQQJ010000225.1:0-4122 GCA_038216165.1 Gemmatimonadales bacterium
GCCACCCCGGAGGAGGCGCTGGCCGAGCTGCTGGCGCTGGGCCTGGCGATCCGCGCGTCGCGCGTCATCGCGGAACCGCCCGGCGGTTGACCCCATCCGCCGGGCACCACAGTTTGCCAGCCATGCAATCGCTGATCTCCACCCCCCTCTTCGGCATCACGGTCACCCTCGAGCGCTGGCTCGATCTCTTCGGGCTCGAGCTCGAGCAACTTCGTGTGGTCGGCGTCAAGACCCTCGTTCTGTGGTTCGGTGCCTGGGTCGCCTGGCGCGGGCTGCTGGTGATCGCCGACCGGATCGTCCGGGCGGCCGACGATGGCAATGATCACGTCCTGAGTCATGACGAGAAGCGGGCGCAGACGATCGCCTCGCTGCTCAAGGGCGTCGGTCGAATCGTGGTCGTCGTCTTCACGATCATCCTCACGCTCAACCAGTTCATCGATATCGCCCCGCTGCTGGCCGGTGCCGGCATCCTGGGGCTGGCGTTCTCGTTCGGGTCGCAGTCGCTGGTCAAAGACGTGATCGCCGGCTTCTTCATCCTGATGGAGAACCAGTTCGCCATCGGCGACGTGATCGAGGTGGCGGGGCTCGCGGGCGGCGTCGAACGGATGACGCTGCGCGTGGTCATGCTGCGCGACATCGAGGGAGTGCTGCACATCGTCCCGAACGGCCAGATCACCACCGTCAGCAACAAGACCCGCGGCTGGTCCCGTTCGGTGCTCGATATCGGTGTGGCCTATGAGGCCAAGGTGGACCAGGCCATCGCGGTGCTCACCGACGAGGCGCGCCGCTTCGGCGAGGACACGGCATGGCAGCACATGCTCGACGGGATGCCCGAGGTGGTGGGCGTCCAGGAGCTGGCCAACAGCTCGGTCATCATCCGCGTCATGATCCGCACCCAGCCCGGCTCCCAGTGGGACACGGCGCGTGAATTTCGGCGCCGAGCCAAGAATCGGCTGGACACGGAAGGGATCGAGATCCCCTTCCCGCAGCGCACGGTGCACGTGCGGCACTATGGTCCCGAGGGCGAGCTGGTCGCGCCGCCCGCCGGGGCAAAGGATCCCGACGCGTGACGCTCCACCTCTACAACACGATGGCGCGGGCGGTCGAGCCGTTCATCCCGCTCGCCCCCCCCCATGTCTCGGTCTACACTTGCGGCCCGACGGTCTACAACTACGCCCACATCGGCAATTTCCGCACGTTCATCTTCGAGGATGTCCTCCGGCGCTGGCTCGAGGCGAGCGGGTACGCGGTGTACCATGTGATGAACCTCACTGATGTCGATGACAAGACCATCAAGGGGGCGGCGGTAGCTGGCGTGCCACTGCGCGAGCACACCGCGCGCTTCACCGAGGCGTTCTTCGTGGACAGCGCATACCTGCGCCTCCTGCCGGCGCACGACTATCCGAAGGCCACCGAGTTCGTGGCGCCGATGGTGGCCCTGGTCGAGTCACTGCTCGCCAAAGAGCATGCCTACGTCGGGGACGACGGCTCCGTCTACTTCGCCATCGGTCGCTTTCCCGCCTACGGCAAGCTGTCGCGGCTGGACACCCGTGAGCTGAAGGGGGGGGCAAGTGGCCGCACCTCCGCCGACGAGTACAGCAAGGAGGACGCCCGCGACTTCGTCCTCTGGAAGGCGGCGCGTCCCGAGGACGAGGCCGTCGGCGCGGCGTGGGATGCCCCGTTCGGTCGCGGTCGCCCGGGGTGGCATCTCGAGTGCTCGGCGATGGCGCTCGACCTGATCGACCGCAAGCTCGGCACCCAGGTGCTTGATATCCATGCCGGCGGGGTCGACCTGATCTTCCCGCACCACGAGGATGAGATCGCCCAGAGCTGCGCCCACACGGGAGAGAGCGCGTTCGCGCGGGTCTGGATGCATGGCGAGTTCCTCACCATGGGCGGCACCAAGATGAGCAAGCGGTGGGGCAACTTCCTCACGGCGCACGACCTGCGCGAGGATGGGGTCGACGCGGGGAGCGTCCGGACGCTCTTCGCCACGACGCACTACCGGGCCCCGGCCGACTTCAGCGATGACTCGCTCGACGCCGCGCGCGAGGGGTCGCGCCGGCTGGGCGCGTTCGGGGCGCGACTGGCCACGGCCGGTCCCGGCGGGAGCAGCCCGGCGCTCGACGCGGTCGCGACCGAACTCGAGACCACCTTTACCGCGGCGATGAACGACGACCTCAACACCCCGCGGGCGCTGGCCGCCCTCTTTGACGCCGCCCGCGAGGGGAATCGCCTCCTCGATGCCGGGGAAAGGCCGGGGCCGGCGTTTCTGGCGGCCTGGCAGCGGGCGACGGATGTGCTGCAGGTCCTGCCCGCGGGGGTGGGGCCGCGCGTGGTCACGATGGCCGACGCCCGCGAGGGGCTCGACGAGTCTGACGGCGATGGTGACTGGGCCGCGGCGTGGGCCGGGCGCCGATTGGCCGCGAAGCACGCCCGGGACTGGGCGGAGGCGGATCGGATCCGGGACCTGCTGACGGCCGCCGGTTGGGAAGTCCGCGACCGGAAGGATGGGTCGGCGGAGGTGGTCCGGACCTAGGGAATCAGTGCCGAAGGCTGCTCTCGGTCCGGCAGGTAGTCCAGGTACCCGGTCCAGGAATCGTTGCCGAGATAGTGGGTGGCATAGACCCGGACGGTGCTGCCGGACGTCACCCCCTGCAGGAGGCCGCGGGGGATGCTGCCCCGGAGCACCTGCCCGTCCCGTTCGAGCGCCGTCGGGTTGACGAGCAGCTCGTAGCCGCGCCCCTGCCACCGAAACACCAGGATCCCCCGGGGCGGATTCCCCGCCCCCACCTCGGCCAGCACCTCGGTGCCCTGATCGGTGAAGGTGTCGCCGGTGGCCGGGTTGGCGTCGGCGTCGAAATTCAGCCCCACGGTAATCCCGTCCATGTCGGTCTCGGGGGCCAGTTCCACCTCAAACAGGAGCCGGGTGGGGGTCAGCTCCAGCCGGGCGGCCACCAGGTCCGAGACGGCCGGGGTGAACTGGGAGATGGTGGCGTCGCCGGGGGGATCCCGCAGCTCCAGCACGGGATTGGGGGCCGAGGCCTCGGTGCCGCCGCAGGCGGCAAGCAGGAGTGCGAGGAGGGGCAGGGCGGGGCGCATCGCTGAAAGCTACATCCGCCGGCGGGCCGCGGGGTTGACCCCGCCGCCTCTGGACCTCTGGATTTGAGAGGCCCGCGGGTTGACACCCGAGGCTGAGGGGCTGAGGGGCCGATGGGTCGATGGGCTGAGGGGCTGAGGGGCCGATGGGGTGGCCCGTTGACGCCCGATTCCCGCGTGGATATGTTTGAGGTCTGGCCGTGGACCGGGCATTTTTGCTGACGTAGCTCAATTGGCAGAGCACCTGATTTGTAATCAGGCGGTTGTGGGTTCGATTCCCGCCGTCAGCTCCATTTGCAGGGGCGATGATCCGGAGATGGACAGGCCGCGGTGGGGGGGCCGAGTGGCTAATGGCAGCAGACTGTAAATCTGCCGGGTTTACGCCCTACGTAGGTTCGAATCCTACCCCCACCACTTGGGCGTTGGGTTGGTGCACGACACGCTGCGGGTGTAGCTCAGTTGGTAGAGCATCAGCCTTCCAAGCTGAGGGTCGCGGGTTCGAGTCCCGTCGCCCGCTCTGGCCGACCACTGGTTGGCCGTCCCGAGGGCGCAGCGCGACCGAAGGATCTGGTGGCGAACGCAGTTGCTCGCGTAGCTCAGTTGGTAGAGCACATCCTTGGTAAGGATGAGGTCACCGGTTCAATCCCGGTCGCGAGCTCTGACAGGACGGTCCCCCCGGGGCCGACAATGCAGTGGCAGGTGACGGGCGTGACGATCGACGCCCGACCGACGCCGGGACGGCGGGGGGAAACTCCCGTGCCCGGCGGTTTGAAGTAGGGGAAGGGGCAGATGCCAGCTGGGAGGTTCCGCGGTTCGGGCCCCCAACGGTAGCGGGGAGGTGCCCCGCGGCTGTCCCACGCAACGCAGTGCTGAACCGTATCGCAACGAGGATCTTCAAGATGGCCAAGGCAAAATTCGACCGCAGCAAGCCGCACGTGAACGTCGGGACGATCGGTCACGTCGACCACGGCAAGACGACGACCACGGCCGCGCTGACGAAGATCTCGGCCGACAAGGGGTTCG
>JBBQQJ010000226.1:0-4070 GCA_038216165.1 Gemmatimonadales bacterium
AACTACGAGCGCGTCTTCGGCTTGCCGAGCGAAGAGCTCTACGCCGATCCGATCGCCTTCACGCAGAGCATCCATCCCGACGACCTGCCCCGGCTTCAGGCGGCCATGGCCACCAACCCCTACACCATTCACCTGGACTACCGCGTCGTGCAAGCGGACGGGGCAACCCGATGGCTCGAGGTGCGGACCTTCCCGGTGCTTGGCGCCGATGGCGTCGTCCAGCGGACGGTGGGCATTGGACGCGACGTCACCCCGCTGCGGGACGCCACCGACCAACTCCACGCCTCCGCCGAGCGCTACCGGCTCCTCTTCGCCCAGAACCCCCACGCGATGTGGGTCTACGACGTCACGACGTTGCGGTTCCTCGCCGTCAATGCGACCGCTATCCAGCACTATGGCTGGACCGAGGCCGAGTTTCTCGGGGGGATGACGATCCTCGACATCCGGGCACCCGACGAGGGGGAGCGCCTGCGGGACCACCTCCGCCGCGGCCCGGTCACCGGCAAGGCCAGCTCGCCCTGGTGCCATCGCACGCGCGACGGCCGGACGCTGGAGGTGGAAGTTGTCTCCGACGCAATCACTTGGGGGGGGCGCGCCGCCCGGCTGGTACTGGCACATGACGTGACCGAACGGCGCAAGCTCGAGGCACAGCAGCTCCGGGCCCAGCGGATGGAGAGTATCGGCACCTTGGCGGGGGGGATCGCGCACGACCTCAACAACGTCCTCGCCCCCATCCTGATGGCGGTCGAGATGCTCCGCCTCGAACCGCGCCCTGCCGCCGAGGCGGAGGTGCTCGAGACAATTGAGCGCACCGCGCGCCGCGGAGCCGACCTCGTGCAGCAGATCCTCTCGTTCACGCGCGGCGTGGAGGGGCGCCGCCAGCCGATGCACCTCGACACCGTCATTGACGAGGTGGTGACCCTCGTGCGGGAGACGTTCCCCCGCAACATCCGGGTCGAGGTCGAACAGCCCGAGGCGCCGTGGGTGGTCCGTGGCGATGCCACCCAGCTCCATCAGGTGCTTCTCAACCTCGCGCTCAACGCGCGCGACGCGATGCCCGCGGGCGGCACCCTGACCATCGCGGTGCGCAATGTGGTCCGCGCCGACGAGCCGGAGCTCCCGATGGGAGACCAGCACGGGCGTTACGTCGTGCTGACCGTGGCCGACAGCGGTACCGGTATTCCGGCCGTCCTGCGCGACCGGATCTTCGACCCGTTCTTCACCACCAAGGAGGTCGGCAAGGGCACCGGCCTCGGACTCGCGACCGTGCAGGCCGTGGTCCGGAGTCATGGCGGCTTCGTCAACCTCTACAGCGAAGAGGGCCACGGATCGGCGTTCCGGATCTATCTCCCCGCCCCCGACATGGCCCCCCCGCTCCCTCCCCGGCCGCGCGCCACTGACCTCCCACGCGGCCATGGCGAGCTGATCCTGGTGGTGGACGACGAGGCAGCCATCCGGATGATCACCCGGCAGACCCTCGAGACCTTCGGCTACCGTGTGCTCACCGCCGAGCACGGCGCCGAGGCAGTGGCCATCGTCGGCCAGCGCGGCAAGGAGATCGCTCTGGTGCTCACCGACATGATGATGCCGATCATGGATGGGGTCGCCACCATCAAGGCGCTGCGCACCATCGATCCGGCGGTGCGCATCATCGCGGCCAGCGGTCTCGCCGCCAAAGGCAGCGTGGCCAAGGCCGCGGCTGCGGGGGTGGGAGACTTCCTCCCCAAACCCTACACCATCGAGGAATTGCTGCGGACCGTGGCCCGGGTGCTCACGGCTGAGCCGGGTGGCGAGTCGAGCTCGGCACGCACGAGCTAGAACAGCATCTCGTAGGTGCAGCCGCGCTCCTGGCAGAGCCCGACGAGCATGGTGTGCGCCGGCACCAGCTTCACGTGCGGCAGCAGGCCCGCCTTGAACTCCTGATAGACTTCCTCCGGATCCTGGTCCATGGTGCGGGCGGCTCTCTCGGCGATGCCACGCAGCGAGTTGTCGCACTGCCAGAAGATCACGCCGCGATCGACCAGCGCCGGGACACTCATCCCCCGCACCATCGCCGGTGCGTCAGCGGGGACGTGGACCATGATGTTCCGCGTGGCCCATTCCCCGATCTCCGGGTCGCGAATCTCGTAGCGCTCCCCGATCCCGAACTTTTCCCAGAGTGCATCGCTGGCGTTGGCGGGAAAACCACGCGAGGCCAGCCCCACCACCGCGTTCAGTTGGTCGTCGCGCAGGCCGTAGACCTCGTTGTGGGCATTCAACCAGTTCATCGGGACGTGCAGCAGGCCTTCGTGGACCGGTCCAACGTCGAAGATCTGGCGATGTTCGCCCTTGAGATCATCGAGCCAGCGGAGGTCCCATTCCTCGGAGCGGGGCGTGCGGCGGGGTGCGGCCTGCAGGGTGGCCGGGAGCGCGGCGAGCGAGCCGGCGAGGGCACCGAAGAAGATGCGGCGGGAGGACATGGGAAACTCCGATACGTCAGCGGACCCGGCCGCGCGAGGGCGGCCCTATCGCGTGCTGTACGCCTTCGACCCGCGACGCACCGCAATCCTGCTGCTCGGCGGAGACACGACCGGGAATGATCGGTAATAGGTGCAGTTCGTGCCCCGCGCCGACACGCTCCATGACGAGCATCTCGACGACCTCACCACCGAGGGCCTGACTGATGGCTGACACGTTCGCGGGGCTGCGGGCCCGGATGACACCGACGGATCGAGTGCGCGCCACCCGTCACCCTGCGCGAAGGCGCGCAGCGCCGGAGTCGAGGGATCTCCAGAGGCCGCAGACGAAAGACCCGGGGATCACTGCGTCGCAACCCCTGGAGATCCTCGCTGCGATCGGAATGACGGGTCAGTCGTCGTTCACCGTCCAGCGGTCGCCACCCGACGCCGTCGCGGAATGGGAGTGGCCAGCGGCCGTACCACCACAGCCACTTCGCGACCGAGCAAGTGCAGCAGCGCCAACAGTTGTCCGACCGATTTTGCCGAGTTCGTGGGATCGAGCAACCGATACAGCTGGCTCGCGGAGCGTCTTGACCTCGAACGCCTTCTTGCGGTTGTTGGCTGCCACTCGCTGGATCTTCACAGTGCCCCCTCGTCCTGTAGCTCCGCGATCAGGCGGAGCACCTTGGCGTTGGCCGTCCCCTGCATCGGCACCTGGTCTTCGAGATTCCACGTCACGACCAGCCTGCCGTCTCGATAGACGTGGACATGCCTGGGCGGGTGATCACCCTTCCAGGTGACGAAAGGCGGCGGCCAGAACCGCGAGGACGCGTGGCGCGTCGGTGACCATCAGATAGGGGGCAAGACTGGTGTACCCGGTCGGCTTGAAATCATGGGGCATCTGGCGGTCCCGACTGAAGTGGGGAAACGGGATGTCAGACGAGAGGAAGGATATCGCCGTTCGCCGTTCGCCGTTCGCCGTTCAATACGCGACCCCGAGCATACCAGTGCGCGCCGCAGTACGCTACGGGATGACGCGAGGATCCCTCTTGTTGCTTACGCTGCTCGGTGCCTGTTCCGCCACCAGTCCCAGCAACACCTGGCAGAACGACCTTGACGCCGCCCGCACCCGTTGGAGCACCGCGGGTCTTGGTGACTACGACTACCTGTATGCATTCCTGTGCGGGATCTGCGCGCCAACGGCGACTGAGCCCAAGGCCCTCGTTCCGACCGAAGGCGACGGCACCCACTACCCTGTCATCCTGAGCGAAGCGAAGGATCTGGGATTGTCCGCCTGCTGGGAGGTGACCGCCGTTCCCGTTCACCCCACCTCGCCCGTCAGCGCCGCCACCCGCGCACGCAGCGCACGCACCTGCGGCTGCATCACCGGGTCGGCCGTCTTCCACAAATCGAGCAGGGTGCCGTAGTACTCCAGTGCCTTGGCACGATCGCCTCGGGTCTCATACATCTCGCCCAAGCGACGCAGCACCTCAGGGTACCACGTCGTTTCGTAGAAGAGCCCACCCGAAATTGACGGCAACGAGAGCGCGCGCTCGTAGAGTACCCGTGCTGAGTCGGTTTGTCCGGCGCGGTCGAGCGCCATTCCCGCTTCGACCATGCCGCGATTGTACC
>JBBQQJ010000227.1:0-4059 GCA_038216165.1 Gemmatimonadales bacterium
AATCGCTGCAGCGCCTCGTTGACCGTGGCGGGACGTTCCACCGGGGGAACGTGTCCGGCGCCCTCGACCTCCACCAGGATCGCGCCGGGGATCGCCTCCGCCATCCCGCGCGCCAGCTCCGGCGGGGTGAGCCGGTCCTCACTCCCCACCATCACCAGCGTCGGGACGTCGATCCCGGCAAGCAGGGCGGTGCTGTCGCTCCGGTCGCGCATCGCCCTGAGCGCCGCCGTGATCGCCGGCACCGGCACACTCGCCATCTGGCGCTCCAGCCGCTCCCTCACCACCGGCTCGGTCCCCTCGGCGAACAGCTTGCCCGCCATCGTGGCGGCCAATGACACCGCGCCGTCGGCCTCGGCGCCGGCGATCGCCGCATCGCGCGCTGCCCGGCCATCGGCATCATCTGCGGCGGCTTTGGTGTCCAGCAGCACGAGGCCGCGCACCCGCTGGCGATGCCGGCGGAGAAACTCGAACGCGACGTACCCGCCCATCGACAACCCCACCAGGACCACGTGGTCGATTTCGAGGGCATCGAGCAGGGCGGCGAGATCGTCAGCGTGGGTGGCAAGGGAGGCATCCCCTCCCGGGAGTGCAGACCCGCCGAAGCCCCGCAGGTCCGGGGCGATCAATCGGTGGCCATGGATCCCATCCAACTGGGCCCGCCACAGCGTGTGGTCGAGCGGGTAGCCGTGGACGAACAACACCGGCACGCCGCCCTGCCCCGCCTCCTCGAACGCCATCTCGACCCCGGTGGACAGCGCCAGGTGGCGCGGCGCCTCGGAGAGCGCGGCCACGATCTCGTCGGGCACCGCGACCGGCTGCTCCTGCGGGTTGATGCAGACGAAGACGGTCTCTGCCGTGGCCACGAGCCGTTGATCCCGCGTCCGCACCGCGCGCTGGCGCAAGGTGAACGACGTCCGTCCGCGATGTGCCAGCTCGACCCGAAAGGCGAGCACATCGCCCGGCCAAGCGCTGGCGTGGTAGTCGATCGTGCAGCGGCGCACCGCCGGCCAGACCCCGGCGCGCGTGAAGACGTCCACCCCCGGGCCCCGGGCCAGCAATTCCCATCGGGCACGTTCGAACAAGGCGAGATACGCCGCCTGGTTGAGGTGGCCAAAGGCATCGCATTCGTCCGGGTACACGGTCAGGTGGATCGGCATGGTGCCTCCTCGTCGGGGATACCCCTGAAGCCTAAGGGGTGAGGGGTGAGGGGGAACATTGAGCTCAGGGGCGATCGTCTCGTCGGGCGGGCCTCGATTTCCCCCTCACCCCGCGCCGCGGCGCCCCCCCTCACCCCTCACCCCTCACCCCACCCCGCTAGACTTCGGCATGACCCAGACCGACTACATCCGCCACGCCGCCCGGCTCTCGCGACAGGCCGTCACAGACGCCGGCCCGGGAGGGACGCCGACCCTCGACGCCGAGTTCCTGAAGGCGCTGGCGAAGGCACTCGAACAAGCCGCCGACGGGATTGAACGCAGCCTGAAGCGGAAGGATTGAGATGTCCGTTCGCCTGATCGACCAGCCCGAGGATTTCACGACCCTCCTCGGCGAAATCGCCGGCGCCAAGCGCCTCGCGATCGACACCGAGGCGGCGTCGTTCCATCGCTATCACGACCGGATCTACTTGATCCAGCTCTCCACCCCCGGGCAGACCGTGGTCATCGACCCCCTCGGCGTGGGCGACCTCGCGCCGATCGGCGCGCTCCTCGCCGACCCCGAGATCGAGAAGATCTTTCACGACGCCGATTATGACCTGCGGCTGTTCCACAAGGAGTACGGCTTCACCTCCCGCACCCTCTTCGACACCCGCGTGGCCGCTCAGCTCCTCGGCGAACCGGGGATCGGACTCGGAGCGCTGCTCCAGAAGTACTTCGGCCTCAGCCCCGACAAGCGCTTCCAGCGGGCGGACTGGTCGGCCCGTCCCCTGACGCCACCCATGCTGGATTACGCGGCGGGTGACACCAGCCAGCTACATGAGTTGCGAGAGATACTACGCAATAACCTGACTGAGATGGGACGCCTCACCTGGGCCGAGGAGGAGTTCCTCATCACGGAGCGAATCCGCTCGGCGCCCCCCCCGGAGGATGGCGAGGGATTCTTCCGCCTCAAGGGGGCCAAGGCGCTCGATCGCCGCGTCATGGCCGTCTTGCGGGAGCTCTATGAGTGGCGCGAGGCGACGGCCGCTGGCCTCGACCGCGCCGCCTTCCGGGTGATGGGCAACGAGGTCCTGTTCGCGCTCGCCCAGCAACCGGTGACCACCGTCGAGGAGCTCGGACGGGTCCGCGGGGTGGGGCGTGACGTGACGGGCCGCCGGGCGGACGAGGTGGTGGCTGCCATCAAGCGCGCCCTCGCCCTGCCGGACGACCAGCTGCCGAAAGTGATCCGACCGCCCCGGCGCGCCCCCGACCTGGAGTACGAGGCGCGACTGGAGGCGCTCAAGAAGGTGCGCAACGCCCTGGCGGAGGAGTACCAGCTACAACCAGGTGTGCTGTGTCCGAATGGGATCCTGGAGGGTATCGCCAGGGAACAACCCCGCGACGCCGAGGCGTTGCAGTCGGTCCCGGGCATGCGACAGTGGCAGATCCGGGAATTCGGGGATCGCCTGATCGCCACGCTCCCCCAAAAGGGACCAACGGACTAGGATTACAGGATGACCACACCCGATCTCCGCCCAGCCCCAACCGTGGAGGTGGCCCGCAAGGCCCTCCGCGCCGTCAAGGACCCCGAACTCGGGCTCAACATCATGGACATCGGCCTCGTCTACGACGTCGCGATCTCCGTTGAGGGCGCCGCCCACGTGAAGATGACACTGACCTCACCGGGCTGCCCGGCGGGGGCGGAGATCATGGAAGACGTCCGACGCACCCTCGCCGATCTCGACGGTGTCACCGCGGTGGAGGTCGAGCTGGTGTGGGAGCCGTACTGGACGCCGGAGAAGATGGATCCTCGCGTGCGGGCGTTTCTGGGGCACTAGGCAGCCCTCAGCAGTTCCCCACCACCGCACGGCGCGCCGCATCACTCACCGCAGCGCGCACCAGACGCATATCACTGAAGGACTTGGCGGCCGCCCTCGGGGCATAGCTCCGATTGGTAAGCAGCACGACGAAGAGGTCCGCCTCCGGGTCGAGCCAGAGGAGCGTGCCGGTCCAGCCGGTGTGTCCGATGGTGGATGGCGTCGCACAGGCGCCGTAGAGGGGGGGGAGGCCATCGGTCGGCGAGGACGGCGTGTCCCAGCCAAGCGCGCGCGTACCGGAGACGGGTGAGCGTAGCAGGAAGGTGGATGCCGTGGCGGGGCGGACCCAGGTGGTGTCCCCGCGCCGCAGGGTCCGGAGCCAGCGCTGGGCGAAGGTGGCGAGGTCGGCCCCGGTGGAGAAGACCCCCGCGTGCCCGGCAATGCCCCCCAGAGCGCGAGCGTTTGCGTCCTGCACCACACCAACGACACTGCTGCCATCCCGACGCCGCTCGGTGGGCACCGTGCGCACCTGGTCGACGACGGCGGGACGGAACGCGGTCCGGGGCATCCCGAGGGGCGCGAAGATCGCCTCGCGTGCGAACGCATCAAGCGGTTCGCCGGCCGCACGCTCCACCACCAGGGCCGCCAGCATCGCGTTGATGTCGCTGTACTGCGCGGTGCGCCCCGGCTCACGCTGCAACCCCACCGCGAGCAGCTTGCGCACGGCGATTTGGGGCGTGATCCCCGGCGCACTGAGCGATGACCACGCCGGCAGGCCGCTGGTATGGTCGAGCAGCATTCGCACCGTGACCCGGTCCTTGCCGGGACCCAGGAAATCCGGGATGTAGCTGGCCACCGGTGCGTCGAGGTCGAGGCGTCCCCGATCGACAAGCACCATCACGGCGCTGGTGGTCGCCACCACCTTGGAGAGCGAGGCGACGTCCCAGAGGGTGGCACGCGGGTCGGGGACCGCCGTGCCTGGACTCCAGGTGAAGTGGCCATAGCCAGCGGCGTGCAGGATCGTGTCGGTGCGACCGACCACCACCACCGCCCCGGGAAAGGTCCCCAACTGAATCCCCTTCCTCACCGCTGCATCGAGTGCGGCG
>JBBQQJ010000228.1:0-4040 GCA_038216165.1 Gemmatimonadales bacterium
GCGTACCAGGCCATGACGCGCTCGCTGTCGTCGGTGCCGATGTAGGCCCCCTGGATGCGCTGCGGCTCGTTCCGGCCCGGCGGCAGAAAGAGCATGTCCCCATTGCCCAGCAGCGCCTCGGCCCCGTTCTGGTCAAGGATGGTGCGCGAGTCGACCTTGCTCGCCACGCGGAAAGCAATTCGCGAGGGGAAGTTTGCCTTGATCAAGCCCGTCAGCACATTCACGCTCGGGCGCTGGGTGGCGAGGATCAGGTGGATGCCGATCGCCCGCGCCTTCTGGGCGAGCATCGCCAGCGGGGTCTCGACCTCCCCCTGCACCGTCATCATCAGGTCGGCCAGCTCGTCGACGATCACCACGATCATCGGCAACTCGCCCTCGGTGTACGTCTCGCGCCAGGCATCCTCTCCCTGCGGCGGCGTGTCGGAGGCTTCCGCCGCCACCGTGCGCAGCGTCGGGCGGTCCTCCGGCGGATTGCGGAGCGCCTTGCCGTCGCGCACCTTGCGGTTGAAGTCCGCCAGCTGCCGCGCGCCGTTGACGTTGAGGAGCTTGTAGCGCCGGTTCATCTCGTAGACCGCCCATTTCAGCACGGCCGCGGCGTCGTTGTTGTCGGTGACGACCTTGTGCTTGAGGTGCGGCAGGTCGTTGTACATCGACAGCTCGACCATCTTCGGGTCGATCATCAACAGGCGCAACTCGCGCGGAGTGTAGCGGTAGATGAGCGAGGTGATGATCGTGTTGATGGCCACTGACTTGCCGCTGCCGGTGGCACCGGCGACGAGCAGGTGCGGCATCTTGGCCAGGTCGGCGATCACCGGCTTCCCCTCGACGTCGCGACCGAGCACGACCGGGAGGACGGCCGTGCTGCTGCGCCACGCCTCGGTGGCGAGCAGTTCGCGCAACGCGACCATCCGGGGCGAGGGATTGGGGATCTCGACCCCCACGGCACCGCGTCCCGGCATCGGCGCGACCCGAAGCGACTGCGCCCGCATCGTGATCGCGAGGTCGTCGGCCAGCGCCACGATCCGCCCCGCCTTGACGCCGGCGGCCGGTACCACCTCGAACTGACTGACGGTGGGTCCGGAGGTGATGCCGGCGAGCGTCCCCTCGACCTTGAAGGTGCGCAGCGTCTGGAGCAACAGCTCACCCAGGCGCTGCAGCGTGGCCTCGTCCGCGGAGACGTCGCTGGCCGGCGCGGGAGTCAGCAGGTCCACGGTGGGCAGGGCCTCGTCGGTGACGCGCGGCGGGGCGGGGTGCAGCTCGTCGAAGAGCTCGGGGTCCGGTGTCGCCCGGCGGCGCCGGCGCGCGGGCAGGTCGAGACTCCCCTGCACCGTGACGGGCTCCGCCGCCGTGACCTCCTCCTCCGGCTCGGCGTGCCGGATCCGCACCGGGACAGAGGGGGGGGGACTGTCCGGCGGCGTTCCGCGGTGCGGCTCGAGCCGCTGGAGCGGGTGCCAGGCGAGGGTCCCGAGCGTCACGGCGGTGAGCGCGATGAAGCCGACGAGGACGCCGCCCGCCACACCGATCGAGTCGAGGGCGGCCCGCGCGAGGAAGCCCGGCACCCAGCCCGTGAGCCGGGCATCCCAGCCCCAGGCCGTGGTGGCCGGAAGGTAGATCGCCTGCTCGACCCGGAAGAGGACCCCGAGGACGTACGGGACGAGCGCGGCACCGGCCCCGACCAGCATCGCGGCGCGCTTCTGGTCGAGGCGTGGCAGCCGATCGAGCCCGGCGAGGCCGATGGTCAGGCCGAGCAGCGGCAGGCCGAGCGCCCCCACCCCGAGGGCGCGCCACAGCGCCGGGCCCAGCGTCGCCCCGACCGGACCCGTGAGCGGCAACGGCAGCAGCGCGAGGAGCAGGAAGGCCCCCAGCACCAGGGCGGCCACTGCGCCGAGCCGGCGCCGACTGGTGGCGCTCACGTGAGGGGGGGGGGCGTGCTGGCGAGGGTCACGCGCCGGTCATGGTAGAACGGGAGGACCGGATGCGCATCGACCGCCGCCGCGGCGCGCACGTCCTCGCCGAAGCCCAGCGCGGCGAGCTCCCGCCCCGCGTCCGACAGGCGCAGGGCGCGGTCCATGCGGTCAGCATACCGGCGGACGAGGTCGATCGCGGCGATCGCGGCATCATTCATGCCCTTGCGCGAGCGCGAGCCGTCGAGCGCCCGCACCAGCAGTCGACCGGCGAGGTAGACATCGTCGAGCCCGAAGGCGCGCGCCCGGCCGGCGCAGAGCAGCGCCCGGGTCCCGTTGGTGGTGGTCATCACCAAGGTCTTCCCGTCGACCACATCAGTCGTCATCTCGCGGGGCGAGTTGCCGAGGGCGAAGCCCGGAATCGGCTTGCCGCCCCGCTCGCCCACCAGCAGCACGTCGCGCCGGTCCAGCGCCTGCGCCAGTCGGGCGGCCTCATCGATCTCCGCCGCCACGATCACGGCCCGGGCGCCGTGGTGCAGCGCCGTGCAGATCGTGGTGGTCGCCCGCAGCACGTCCACCACCGCGACCGCCCGCCCCGCGACATCCGCCGGGGCGACGTCGTGCGGGGTGAAGGCGACGGCGATCCTCATTCGGGGACGGGGTCGGGGGCGCGCAGGAGCTGCGGCTCGCGCTCCAGGAATTTGGTGTCGATGTCGCCGGCCACGAACGCCGGATGCCGGATGACCCGCGCCAGGAACGGGATCGTCGTGGTGACGCCCTCAAGAATGAAGGTGTCGAGGGCAAGACCGAGGCGCGCGAGCGCCTCGGCGCGATCGCGCCCGTGCACGATCAGCTTGGCCAGCAGCGAGTCGTAGTACGGCGGCACGGTGTAGCCGGCGTAGATGTGCGTGTCGACGCGCACGCCCGGCCCCCCGGGCGGATGGTAGGCGGTGATCACCCCGGGCGAGGGCTGGAAGTTGCGATACGGGTCCTCGGCGTTGATGCGCACCTCGATCGAGTGCCCTTGAAGGTGCACCTCGCCGATCGAGAGCGGCTCGCCGGCTGCCACGCGGATCTGCTCCTTGACCAGGTCGTACCCGGTGACCATCTCCGTCACCGGATGCTCGACCTGGATCCGGGTGTTCATCTCCATGAAGTAGAACGAGCCGTCTTCGTCGAGGAGGAACTCCACCGTGCCCGCCCCCACGTAGGCGATCGCCTCGGAGAGCCGGACCGCGGCATCACCCATTGCGGCGCGGAGCTCGGGGGTGAGCGCCGGGGAGGGTGACTCCTCGATCAGCTTCTGGTGGCGCCGCTGCACGGAGCAGTCGCGCTCGCCGAGATGGATCACTCGACCGTGGGTGTCGCCGAGTACCTGGATCTCGACGTGACGCGGACGGGCAAGGAACTTCTCGACATACACGTCGCCGTTGCCGAAGGCCGAGAGCGCCTCGTTCTGCGCCAGCGAGAAGAGCTGATGAAATTCGTCGGCGTCGCGGGCAATGCGCATCCCCTTTCCCCCCCCCCCCGCCCGCCCCCAGATGATGACGGGGAAGCCGATCTCCCCCGCGACGTGCAGCGCCTCGTCGGGGTCGCGCATGATGCCGGGCGAACCGGGCACCGTCGGCACCCCAGCCTCGTGCGCGAGCTTCCGGGCCGAGGCCTTGTCGCCCATCGCGCGGATCTGATCGCCCGAGGGGCCGATGAAGGTCAGGTTTGAGGCGCGGCAGGTGTCCGAGAACTCGGCGTTCTCCGCGAGGAAGCCATAGCCGGGATGGATCGCGTCCGCCCCGGTCACCTCGGCGGCGGCGATCAGCGCCGGGATGCGGAGGTAGGAGAGCCGCCCCGGTGGCGGCCCGATGCAGACATCGTCGTCGGCAAAGCGCACGTGCAGCGACTCGCGGTCCGCCTCGCTGTAGACCGCCACCGTGCCGATGCCGAGCTCCCGGCAGGCCCGGATGACGCGCAGCGCGATTTCCCCTCGGTTGGCCACCAACACCTTGCGGAACATCAGGTGGACCCCTTGGTCGTCAGGTCGTCGAAGGTACGGTCCGAGGCTGCACTGACGCCGGAGACGCGCAGCGCAAATTCGCTCGGATGGGTGGCGTGGTAGACGGCGTCCTCGTACGAGATCAC